>CADCUK010000094.1 GCA_902805865.1 uncultured Nocardioidaceae bacterium
CAACGTCGCCGTCGCCTTCCGCACCGCCTGACCTCCCCGAAGGAACTCATGACCACCGCTCCGACAGCTCCTCCCGTGCGCGCCGCCAAGGCGCCGCGCGAGGACGACCCTCGCCACCCCCTGCACCGGCTGGGCGCGTTCTTCGACGCCGGCTCGATGCGCACGCTCGCCGATCCAGACGACAGCGGCATGCTCGCTGCGGTCGGGGCGGTGGACGGGGCTTCGGTGGTCGCCTTCTGCTCCGACCCGACCGTGATGGGCGGGGCGATGGGCGAGGTGGGGTGCGAGGTCGTCGTGGCGGCGTACGAACGTGCCCTCGCCGACGGCGTGCCGATCGTCGGGGTCTGGCACTCCGGTGGTGCGCGGCTGGCCGAGGGGGTCCGGTCGCTGCACGCGGTCGGCCGGATCTTCCACGTGATGACGAAGGCGTCGGGGAAGATCCCGCAGCTCTCGGTCGTGCTGGGTCCGGCGGCCGGCGGCGCGGCGTACGGCCCGGCACTGACCGACGTGGTGATCCTCGGCCCCGAGGGGCGGATCTTCGTGACCGGTCCTGACGTCGTCCGCTCGGTGACCGGTGAGGACGTCGACATGCTGCGGCTCGGCGGCCCGGAGCCGCACGGCCGTCGCTCGGGTGTGGTGCACGTGCTGACCGACACCGAGGCCGAGGCGCTCGGACGGGCCCGCGACCTCGCTGCGCTGCTCGGCGCGCAGGGCTCGCTCGACATCGACCGCGTCGACGGCGTCGACCTGGCGGCGCTGCTGCCGGAGTCCCGCAAGCGGGCGTACGACGTGCACCCGCTGATCGACGGGGTGCTCGACGAGGGCACGACCGTCGAGCTGCACGCCCGGTGGGCTCCCAACGTCGTCACGGCGCTGGGCCGGCTCGGCGGGCGCACGGTCGGTGTCGTGGCCAACAATCCCCTGCGTCTCGGTGGCTGCCTGGACTCCGCTTCGGCGGAGAAGGCGGCGCGCTTCGTGCGGATGTGCGACGCGCTCGGCGTGCCGCTCGTGGTGCTCGTCGACGTGCCCGGCTACCTCCCCGGCGTCGGCCAGGAGTGGGACGGCGTGGTCCGCCGGGGCGCGAAGCTCCTCCACGCATTCGCCGAGTGCACGGTGCCGCGGGTGACGCTGGTGACCCGGAAGACCTACGGCGGCGCGTACATCGCGATGAACGCCCGATCGCTCGGTGCGACCAAGGTGTTCGCCTGGCCGGGCGCCGAGGTGGCGGTCATGGGGGCGGTCGCCGCTGTCCGCATCCTGCACCGGCGCAAGCTGCTGGAGGTCCCGGCCGACCTGCGCAGCCAGGTCGAGGCGGAGCTCGCGCTGGAGCACGAGCGGATCGCCGGCGGTGTCCAGGCGGCGCTCGACCTCGGTGTGGTCGACGAGATCGTCGAGCCCGCCGACACCCGGCAGGCGCTCGCCGTCGCGCTGGCCGAGGCGTTGGCTGCCGACCCCGGCGCGCGAGGCGCCCACGGCAACATCCCCCTCTGACGTCGAGGCGGCGCTCGCGCGAGGTTCGGTCGCACGAGCGCCTACTCAACCTCGCGCGAGCGCCTACTCAACGTGGGTGGGGGTGGCCTGTCGGCGGGGTGGTGCAGGATGACCGGCATGGTGACGGAGGGCCCAGTCAGCTCGGATGGCCAGGTCGGCTCGGATGGCCTCGTCGGGTCGGTGGCGCAGCGGCGCGCGCGACTGGTCCGGCGACACCTGCTCGACGGGTCCGGACGATCGACCGCCGAGGTCGCGCGTGCGGTGCTCGCCCTGCACGCGACCGACCCGGCGACGGTCTACCTCTCGACGCTGGCCCGCGCCCGGACCCTGACCCTCGAGGACGTCGCGACCGCGATGTACGACGAGCGCTCGCTCGTGCGGCTGCTCGCCATGCGCCGCACGCTCTTCGTGGTGCCCCGGGAAACCGTCCCGGTCGTGCACCACGCCGCCTCGCTCGACGTCGCCGCCACCCTCCGCAGGACGCTGCTCAAGCAGCTCCGCACCCTGCCCACCGACCCCGAGCTGCCGGAGGACCTCGAGGGCTGGCTCGCGGAGGTCGAGGCCGGCGTGGAGCGAGCCGCCGCGGAGCTCGGATCGGCGTCGGGGACGCAGCTCAGCGCCGCCGAACCGTTGCTGCGGACCGCGCTGCTGCCGACCACCGACAAGGCGTACGACGTCCGTCGGGCCATCACCTCCCCGGTGCTGACCCTGATGGGCGCCGAGGGCCGGATCGTCCGCGGGCGACCGCTGGGCACCTGGGCGTCCCGCCAGCACACCTGGGAGCCGGTGACCGCGGTCTGGCCCGACGGCATCCCGTCCCTCGATCGTGACGAGGCGAAGGTGCGGCTCGTCGAGGGCTACCTGGAGCGGTTCGGGCCGGTGACCGAGACCGATGTCGCCTGGTGGACCGGGTGGCCGCTCGGGGCGACCCGGAAGGCGATCAATCAGCTCGAGACGGTCGATGTCGGGGACGGTCTGATGGCACTGGGCCACGACGTCGACCCGGTCGACGTACCGGCCGAGGCGGCTGCGCTGCTGCCGGCGCTCGACCCGACGCCGATGGGGTGGAAGCAGCGCGACTGGTTCCTGCCCGAGGACTGGTCGTCGCTCTACGACCGGATGGGCAACGTGGGGCCCACGGTCTGGTGGTGCGGCGAGGTCGTCGGAGCGTGGGCGACGCAGAAGGACGGGCGCGTCGTGACTCGGCTGCTGACCGACCGGGGCGCCGCTGCCGCAAAGGCTGTCGATGAGGCGGCCGAGCAGCTGCAGGAGCGACTGGGCGGCGCGGCGATCTCGCCGTCGTTCCCGACGCCCCTGTCCCGCGAGCTCAGCGCGGGCTAGTGAAAGCCGTCACTTGGGCGGCAGTGACCGGGCGTAGGCCACCCCGCGGGCCACCCACGACCGCAGCGAGTCCTCGGCTCCGACGGCCTCCGGCAGCACATGGAGCCAGCCGTTCATCTCGCGCCCCTTCATGACGAACCGCGCCACTTGCGGCTCGGTCACCAGGGACTCGGTGTCGGCGGGGTCGACGCGGAGCAACATCCCGCCCTGGCTGCTCGCACTGGCCGCCAGATGGCCATCGACCAGGAAGGCGAGGCCTCCGAACATCCGCTTCTCGGTCAACCCCGGCTCGTCCGCCAGCACGTCACGGATCCGGTCGGCGAGCTCCTCGTCGTACGCCATCCTCGAATCATCGACCCTTGCCGACCGACGACGCACCCTTACGGGGTGACTTTCGCGCACCAGGTGCATGGAAGTCACCCCGGAGGGCGTCAGCCGGCCTCAGACGACCTGGTGCAGCCAGCGGACCGGGGCCCCGTCCCCGGCGTGACGAAACGTCTCCAGCTGGTCGTCCCAGGGCTTGCCCAGGAGCTTGTCGACCTCGATCTCGATGGTGGTGTCGCCCATCGCCGCCTTCACGACGGCTGCCTTGAGCCGGTCCTCGGGGATCATGATGTCGCCGTGGATGCCGGTGACGGCGTGGAAGACGCCGAGGTCGGGCGTGTAGGAGTAGCGCGAGCCCTCGGTCGAGGTGGTCGGCTCCTCGGTGATCTCGAAGCGCAGGTGGTTCCAGCCACGGAGCGCCGAGGCGATCGCGGCGGCGGTGCCGGCGTCACCGAGCCATGAGTACTCGGAGCGGTAGCTGCCGGCCTGCGCAGGCTGCGGCGTCCACTCCAGGTTGACGGCATTGCCGAGCACTCCGCCGAGTGCCCACTCGATGTGCGGGCACAGCGCGGAGGGCGCCGAGTGGACGTAGATGACGCCCCTGGTCGCTTGACGTGAAGTCATCCGTGGCCTCCTGTTGATCCGGCGTCGAGGTACGCCTTCCCCAGCGATCTCGGTGTGGATCCATCAGTCGGTCCGGAAGCGGTATCAAGTTGTTACTCCATTGTGGGGCACAGCAGCCCCTTGCGCCACACGAATCCCACAAATCTCGTCGGAATTGTCCGAATGGTCATCTTCCCCGGGACTTCAGGCGGGTGTTCGGCAGCGGCGGGGCCAGCAGCCGCGGCTCCGGAAAGCCCTGCACCTGCCCGAAGCGGCGCGGTACGTCGTCGGGGCCGGCGCCGTTCCACTCCTCGCGCTGCTCGACGATCTCCTCGTGGCTGCGGCCGATGAAGTTCCACCACATCACGACCTCCTCCTTGAACGGCTCCCCGCCGAGCAGCATCACGGTCGTCGCCTCCGAGGACTGCAGCCGGAGCGTGTCCTGCCCGGTCTCCAGATACGCCAACCGGTGCCGCTCGACGGTGGTCCCGTCCACGTCGACGTCCCCGTCCACCGCGAGTACGGCGTGCTCGAACCCGGTCTCCAGCGGCAGCTCCACCGATGCGCCGGCCGACAGCCGCACCTCGGCCCCCACCAGCGGCGTGAACGTGGGCGCTGACGAAGCGTGACCCGCCAGCGAGCCCATGAGCACCGTGACCGTCGCTCCCCCGGACTCGAAGACCGGCAGGTCGGCGAGGTGCACGAAGTCGGCGGGCACCGCGTTGCGGTCGGCGTCGGGCAGCACGACCCAGAGCTGGACGCCGTGCAGCAGCCGCGGCGCGTCGTCCGGCGACACCTCGGCGTGGCAGATCCCGTGCGCAGCGGTCATCACGTTGAGCTGTCCGGGCCGGATCAGCTGGTCCGAGCCGAGGCTGTCGGTGTGGCGACCGAGCCCCTCGAACAGCCAGGTCACGGTCTGCAACCCGGTGTGCGGGTGCGGCGGCACCCACATCCCACCGGTCTCCTTGATGTCATCGGGGCCGTAGTGGTCCAGGAAGCACCAGGCACCGACCATCCGGTGCGTCTTGTGCGGAAGGGTCCGGCGGACGTGGGTGGTGCGTCCGAGGAGGACGTCGCGGGGCTCGAGCTGCTCCAGAGGCGTCATGGACCCAGTCTGCCGCGCCGAGGAAAGGTCAGCCCTCCTGGAGCAGACCGCCGAGGATCTCCTCAGCCAGACCCAGTCCGCCGAGATGGCTCTCCCCTTCCATCGTGAACAGCTTTGCGTCCGGGAGCCGCTCGACGCAGTGCTGACCGTGACGCAGCGGGACGATGTGGTCGCCGTCGCCGTGCCACCAGCGCACCGGGGTCCGGACGTCCGCGAGCCGGAACCCCCAGTCCCGGGTGAACAGCAGCAGGTCGGACATCGGCGCGGTGACCTGCTTGCGGCTCCCGTTGAGGAGGTCGTCGACGAACATCGCCCGGAACTCCGGTCGGCCGAGGAGGCGCTTGTCCCCTGCCGGCTGCACGACCCGGTAGAGGTCCAGCACCGACCCTGCGAACGGCCGGACCACCCGGATCGTGCCAGTGAGCGCGAGGCCCAACGGGACCCGGCCGAGCGCGATGAGCGGCGCGAAGGGCGCCGCCAGCGCGACCAGGCCGCCACTCGCCGCGTCCGGCCCGACGGTCGGTGCGACGCCACCGATCACCTCGACGCCGAGGACGCGGTCGGGCATCGCCGCGGCAGCCGCCAACGTGTACGGGCCGCCACCGGACAGGCCGATGACGTGGAAGGTCTCGATGCCGAGGGTGTCGGCGACGATCTCGAGGTCGGCGGCGAAGTCCAGGACGTTCTCGTAGACGTGCGCCGTCGACGAGCCGATGCCCGGCCGGTCGATGCCGATGATCCGCAGGTCGTGCTTCTCGGCGAGCAGGCGCGCCTCGACGGGGATCTGGCGACGAGCACCAGGTGTGCCGTGCAGCCAGAAGATCGGCCGCCCTGTCGGCGTACCGAAGGAGGCGAAGCCGAGCATCCGATCGTCTCGGACCGCGATGCGCCCCTCGAGCTGCGGGCGGTCGACCTCCACCTTCTGTCTCATGGGCACAGCGTGGCAGAACGTCAGGCCACCCGCCGACCACCGCGCTGCATCGACCAGCCGACGACCACCAGCACCACTCCGAACGCCAGGAAGCCGAGGTCCCACGACAACGGGCCCCCGAGGTCGTCGCGGACGTGGTGGACCCCGAGGAGCAGGTGGTCGATCGTCCCCTCGACGACGTTGAAGATGCCCCAGCCGGCCAGCACCCCGCCGAAGTGGAACGTGTAGCTCGGTGCGATGCGCCCGTCGCGCCAGCTCTTCAAGGTGGCGAGCGAGGCGGCGACCACGACGAGCCACGTCGCGGCGTGGAAGAGCCCGTCGGCGAGCGTGTTCACCTCGAGCCCCGCCACCGTGGACGTCGGGTAGTCGTGCACGTCGCTGACCATGTGGTGCCACTGCAGCAGCTGGTGCAGCACGATGCCGTCGACGAAGCCCCCGAGCCCGATGCCGTAGAGGACTCCGGGAAGCTTCGAAGGGGGCCGTTTCACGACGGAGGATTACCCGGCCCGCCCGTGGCTACTCTCTGGCCATGGGTCGGATCCGGGTCGGCATCTCGGGGTGGACGTACGCCGGGTGGCGCGGAGACTTCTATCCCAAGGGACTGCCGCAGAAGCGCGAGCTGGCGTACGCCGCGGAGCGGATGACCTCGGTCGAGATCAATGGTTCCTTCTACTCGCTGCAACGGCCGACCTCCTATGCCGGCTGTCGTGAGCAGACTCCTGACGACTTCGTCTTCGCCGTCAAGGGCGGCCGGTTCATCACGCACATGAAGAAGCTGCGCGGCGCCGAGACCGCGCTGGCCAACTTCTTCGCCTCCGGGGTGCTGGCGCTCGGCGACAAGCTGGGGCCGGTGCTGTGGCAGCTTCCCGAGAACCTCCCGTACGACGCCGAGCGGCTGGCCGACTTCTTCGCGCTGCTGCCCAGGACGACCACCCAGGCTGCTGCCCTGGCCGAGCACCACGACGACAAGGTCAAGGAGGACCGCGCGCTCACCGTCGCCGACGCCGAGCGTCCGCTGCGTCAC
>CADCUK010000095.1 GCA_902805865.1 uncultured Nocardioidaceae bacterium
GATGGCCCGTCAGGCCGGCGCCATCCCCGAGTTCCGCCAGAAGCTGCGCCACGTCCCGATGGACCTCGACCACCCGGTCTGGGTCGATGACGAGGACTTCGACATCGACCGGCACGTGCACCGGCTGGCGCTGCCCACACCCGGCGGCCCGGAGGAGCTGACCGAGGTGACCGGCCACCTCGCCGGCCTGTCCCTGGACCGCTCCCGCCCGCTGTGGGACATGTGGATCATCGAGGGGCTGGCCGACGGCCGGATCGCGGTGTTCATCAAGATGCACCACGCCACCGTCGACGGCACGTCGGGCATGGGACTGCTCGCGCACCTCTGTGCCCTGGAGCCTGAGGCGGCGCCCCAGCCACCCAGCCCCGACGAGGTGGGGACACCACCGCGTGCGCCGGGCGACCTCGAGCTGCTCGCGCGCGCAGCGGTCCGCAACAGCATGCGCCCGCTCCAGGTGGCCAAGCTCGTGGCGCCGACGATCGGTGCCCTGGCCGGCACGGTGGACCGCGTGCGTCAGGGCACCGCGATGGCAGCACCGCTGACCGCACCGCGCACCTCCTTCAACGCCACGATCACGGGGCGACGGGCGATCGCCTACGCCGACCTCCCGCTCGACGAGGTCAAGGCCATCAAGAACGCGGTCGAGGGCGCGACGGTCAACGACGTCGTGCTGACGCTGTGCGGCGGCGCGCTCCGGCGCTACCTCGAGGAGCGCGACGAGCTGCCCGACACCTCGCTCCTTGCCACCGTGCCGGTCTCGGTGCGGGGCACCTCGCAGGCCGGGGGAGTCAACCAGGTCTCGGCGCTGTTCGCGCGGCTCGGGACCGACATCGCGGACCCCGGCGAGCGGCTGACGTTCGTGTCCGAGGGCAACCGCAAGGCGAAGGACCACAACAAGGCCATCCCTGCGGAGGCCCTGCAGGAGTGGGCGGAGCTGGCGGCACCCAAGACGTTCGGCATGGCCGTGCGGATCTACTCGGGGCTCCGGCTGGCCGAGAAGCACCCGGTGGTGCACAACCTGGTGATCTCCAACGTGCCGGGCCCGCCCGTGCCGATCTACTTCCTCGGCGCGCTGGTGGAGGGCATGTACCCGCTCGGCCCGGTCTTCCACGGCGCCGGGCTCAACATCACGGTGATCTCGAGCAACGGCAAGCTGCACGTCGGCATCATCGCCTGCGCGGACCTGACGCCCCGGCTGTGGGACCTGGCCCACCACTTCCCTGACGAGCTCGCCGCGCTGCGCAAGGCTTGCGCGGTCCAGGTCGACGACTAGACTAGAACACGTTTCAGTTTCGGCCTTCAGCCCGTCAAGGAGCCGTCCGTGCAGTTCGCCCCGAGCGAGACCCAGGAAGCGGTCCGCGGTGTCGCTGCCGAGGCCCTCGAGCGCGCAGGGGAGTCGCCGGAGCAGGCGTGGCAGGCGCTCGCGGACGCCGGGATGCTCGGCCTCGCGGTCCCCGAGGAGTACGGCGGTGAGGGGCTCGGCCTTGCCGAGGTCGGCGTCCTGCTCCAGGAGGTCGGCCGGCGAGCTGTTCACGTGCCGGTCTGGGAGACGCTGCTCTGCGGTGTCCTGCCGCTGGTGCGGACCGGGACCACCGGCCAGCGCGACCGGCTGCTCCCCGGGGTGGCCGCAGGCGAGACGGTCCTGACAGCGGCCCTCCAGGAGCCCGGGAGCGGCCTCACCGACGTCACGTCGTCACCGACCACCCGGCTCCGTCGTGACGGCGAGGGCTGGTCGTTGTCAGGGCTGAAGGTCGGGGTGTGGAGCGCGGGGTCCGCGCACGCTGTGCTCGTGCCGGCCTCGTTGGCAGACGGCGAGGGCGAGGTGGTCGTGCTGGTGGATCCCGCTGCCGACGGCGTCACGCTGACTCCGACCCGGTCGGCGCGCGGCGAGACCGAGCAGACGCTCCGGCTGGAAGGCGTGCGGGTCGGCGACGACGACGTGCTCGGCGGCCTCCCCGGGAGCACGGAGGCCCACGCGGCTGTCGCGACCCTGCGCGAGCTGGCGACCGCCGGACTCTGCCTGCTCGGCAGCGGCATCGTCGCCGGCGCACGGGACCTCACGGCCGGCTACATCAAGGAGCGGCGCCAGTTCGGCCGGGCGGTGGCGGAGTTCCAGGCCGCGGCGATGCAGATGGCCGACGTCTACATCGCCTCCCGCACGATCGACCTGGCCGCGACGTCGGCTGCCTGGCGGGTCGCCGGCGAGCTGCCCGCGTCCGACGACCTCGCGGTGGCGGCGTACTGGCTGGCGGTCGAAGCACCTGCGGCGCTGCACACCTGCCACCACCTGCACGGCGGCATGGGCGTCGACATCACCTATCCGTTGCACCGCGCGTACTCCTGGACCAAGGACGTCGTGCGTGCGCTCGGCGGAGCCCGGCAGGCGCTCGACGCGGTGCCGGTCGCCGAGACCACCGGCAAGAACCTCGAGCTCACCGAGGGGCAGCGTGCGTTCAAGCTCGAGGCGCGGGAGTACTTCGACCAGCTCGTCAGCCCGGAGGACCAGCGCACGCTGCTCACCGAGCGGCACGGTGACACCTACCACCGGATCATCAAGCAGATGGGCGCCGACGGCTGGATGGGTGTCGGCTGGCCCGTCGAGTACGGCGGACGGGGGCTCGGCGAGGTCGAGCAGCAGATCTTCGTCAACGAGGCGGCACGCTCCGACGTCCACCTGCCGGCGGTGACCCTGCAGACGGTCGGCCCCACGCTGATGGCGCACGGCACGGACAAGCAGAAGAAGATGTTCCTCGGCGACATCCTCACCGGGGACGTGCACTTCGCGATCGGCTACAGCGAGGCCGACGCGGGAACCGACCTGGCCGCCCTGCGGTGCAGCGCCAGGCGCGACGGCGACGACTACGTCGTGAACGGCCAGAAGATGTGGACCACGGGCGGCCACGCCGCGGACTACGTGTGGCTCGCGGTGCGCACCGACCCGGACGCCCCGAAGCACAAGGGGATCTCGGTGCTGATCGTGGACACCAAGGACCCCGGCTACTCGTGGACGCCGATCATCACCGCAGACGGCTCCCACCACGTCAACGCGACCTACTACTCCGACGTCCGGGTCCCCGCCGACATGCTCGTCGGCGAGGAGAACCAGGGCTGGCGGCTCATCACCACCCAGCTGAACCACGAGCGCGTGATGCTGGCGCCGGCGGGACGGCTCGAGGGGCTGCGCGACCTGGTGCTGGACTGGGCGACCTCCCGCACGGCTCCCGACGGGCGCACCGTCGCCGAGCAGCCCGACGTGCACGACCTGCTGGCACAGGTGACCGCGACCTTCCGGGTCAACGAGCTCTTGAACTGGCAGATCTGCGAGGCCGCCGAGCACGGCGCGCCGGCCGTCGCGGACGCCTCGGCCAGCAAGGTGTTCGCCTCCGAGCGGCTGCAGCTGGTCGGCCGGCTCGTCGAGGAGGTCGTGCACCGGTACGGCGATCCCGCCGACCCGGCGACCGACGAGCTGCTCCACTACCTCGACAGCCAGGCGAAGCGCTACCTCGTGCTGACGTTCGGCGGCGGCGTCAACGAGGTCCAGCGCGAGCTCGTCTGCATGTTCGGACTCGGCCTCCCGAAGGTCCCCCGTTGAGCGACACGCACGACTGGATCATGGAGCAGGCCTCGCTCCTCAGGGATCGCGGGGAGACAACCCCCCGGCCGGCGCGCGACCCCGTGAACCAGCCGCAGGTGCACACGTGGCTGGAGGCGATCGGGGACCCGAACCCGGTCTACCGGGACACCCCGGAGGCCACCGAGGTCCATGGCGGGCCGGTGGCTCCACCGGCGATGGCCCAGGTCTGGACGATGTACGGGCTCGATCCGCACCGGCCCGCGGACGACCCGCTGCACTCGATGATGCAGGTGATGGACGAGGCCGGATTCACCTCGGTGCTCGGGACCAACTGCGACCAGACCTACGACCGCTACCTCCGGCCGGGTGACCACGTCACCGTGACCACCCGTCTGGAGTCCGTCGTCGGGCCGAAGAGGACGGGCGTCGGTGAGGGCTACTTCGTGACCACCCGCAGCACCTGGCGGGTCGGCGACGAGCAGGTCGCGACGATGCTGTTCCGGGTCCTGAAGTACAAGCCCGGTCCGCGGAGCTCGGGCCCCGATCCGTCCAGCACCGTCCGTCCCGCGCGCAACCGCGACAGCGAGTTCTTCTGGGAGGGCACGGCTGTCGGCGAGCTCAGGATCCAACGCTGCAACGGTTGCGGCGCCCTGCGGCACCCACCCGGGCCGATGTGCCCGCACTGCCATGCGACCGACCAGGGCCACGTCGTCTCGCCGGGGCGCGGGCACGTGTACTCCTACGTCACCCACCACGCGCCGCAGGTCCCGGGCAAGCAGCTGCCGCTGCTGCTCGCCGTCGTGGAGCTCGACGAGGGGGTGCGGATGATCGGAGAGCTGCGCGACGGCACCGGGAGCCGTCTGGAGCCGTTGTCGGGACCGGACTCGGGGGCCGTCGAGATCGGGACGCCGGTGGAGGTCGGGTTCGAGCGGATCGACGACGACCTCACGCTCGCGGTGTGGCGCGTCGTGGACGGGGGATCGGCATGAGCACCACCGCGCCGCAGGTCGAGCACCAGCTGCCCCCCTGGGAGCTGCCGGTCACGACCACGCTGGTAGTCAGCACCGCCCTGGCCACGCGCGACTTCCAGGACGTCCACCACGACCGCGACCTCGCGGTGCAGCGCGGCTCCAAGGACATCTTCCTCAACATCCTCACCACCACAGGGCTGGTGCAGCGCTACGTCGGCGAGTGGGCCGGCCACGCCGCACTGATCAGGGCCTGCGAGCTGCGCCTCGGAGCACCGGCATACCCCGGAGACACCCTGTCGTTCCGGGGCACCGTGTCGGAGGTCCTCCAGGTCGGCGTGGAGACCAGGCAAGTGGTGGACGTGGTCGGCTCGGTCTCCCTCGGCGACCACGTGACCGCCCGGGTGACCGTCGTGCTGCCGGCCGGGGCGCAGGCATGAGCGTCCCCTTCAGCGGTGCGGCCTCGGTCGCGGGCATCGGCGCTACGGAGTTCTCAAAGGAGTCCGGCCGTTCCGAGCTCCAGCTGTCCGCGGAGGCGACGCTGGCGGCCCTGACCGACGCCGGGCTGTCGCCCGGGGACGTCGATGGGCTGGTCACGTTCACGATGGACAACACCGCAGAGATTGCGCTGGCCCGTGAGCTCGGCATGGGCGAGCTGCGCTTCTTCAGCCGGATCAGCTACGGCGGTGGCGCCGCGTGCGCCACCCTCCAGCAGGCGGCGATGGCCGTCGCCACGGGGATGGCCGACGTCGTGGTCTGCTACCGCGGCTTCAACGAGCGGTCCGGGCAGCGGTTCGGCCAGGTGCAGAACTGGGCGGCCGGCCAGTCCAACACCAACGGCCTCGACAACGCCTGGAGCTACCCCTCAGGGCTGAGCACGCCCGCGGCGACCGTGGCGATGCAGGCCAGGCGCTACATGCACGAGTACGGCGCCACCAGCCGCGACTTCGGGGCGGTCGCCGTCGCCGACCGTCGGCACGCGTCCACCAACCCGGCTGCATGGTTCCACGGCAAGCCGATCACGATCGAGGACCACCAGTCGTCCCGCATGATCGCCGACCCGTTGCGCCTCCTCGACTGCTGCCAGGAGAGCGACGGCGCCGTTGCCATTGTTGTCACCTCGACCGAAAGGGCGCGCGACCTCGCCGCCGGCGCGGTTCCCGTGCTCGCAGCGGCCCAGGGGAGCGCGCGGGACCAGTTCGTGATGACGTCGTACTACCGGGACGACATCGGCATCCCGGAGATGGGTGTGGTCGGCCGCCAGCTCTGGGCGCAGTCGGGGCTCGGACCCGCCGACATCGACACCGCCGTCCTCTACGACCACTTCACGCCGTACGTCCTGATGCAGCTCGAGGAGCTCGGTTTCTGCGGTCCGGGGGAAGCGCCGGGCTTCGTCGCCGACGGCGCGATCGAGCTCGGTGGCCGGCTGCCGGTCAACACGCACGGCGGGCAGCTGGGCGAGGCCTACATCCACGGGATGAACGGCATCAACGAGGCCGTCCGGCAGCTGCGCGGGACGAGCGTCAACCAGGTCGAGGGCGCGGCCCACGTCGTCGTGACTGCCGGCACGGGAGTCCCCACGAGCGGGCTGGTGCTCGGCCGCGACGGCTGAAGGTAAAGGCTCCGCGGAAGCGACGCAGCCTGTCCGGTTTGTCCCTATCTTGGGATCACCGCAGGGTGGGCGGTGCAGAGGCAAGGAGGCCGCTGCGGCTACCAAGGAGGGTTTACAGCCATGGTCACGTCGCGCGTGCACAGTGAGGTGTTGAACGGGGGCGCTGAACAGCGCCGCGTCGTGGCGGTCCTGGCCGCCGGCCTCCTTGCCTCAGGCTCCTTCGTCCTTGCCGCGCTCGGCGGCATGCCGGGCGCTTCCGCGCGCGGCTGCTGGTCACGGTTCCGGTCACGCCTAGGCTGACCAGATGACTGACCCGCCCGAGAGGACGCCGGACGGGCGGTACGTGGTGATCGACGGCCGTCGCTGGCGGGCCACGGACCCGGACATCCCTGAGGAGCGCCAGGCGGAGCTCAGACGGGCACTGATGGCCTGGCGACGCGAGGTTAGGCGCACACGCGGCACCGACGAGGAGAGCGCTTCGCGGGCCGGTGTGCAGGCCGCCAAGGTGGCGCTGGGGGAGCGCGGCACACCGTGGTGGGAGCAGAGCCCCGAAGAGCGGCGGGTCCGGTGGAGCGCCACGG
>CADCUK010000096.1 GCA_902805865.1 uncultured Nocardioidaceae bacterium
TGCCGATGACCACGGCGACCGACGCGATCACGCGCGGATCACCGGTCGCGCCGCCCATGTCGCCGCCGGTCACGTTGGTGAAGTCGCTGAACGAGCCGGGCAGGTAGATGAACGACAGCGCCACGCTCGCCACCGCGGCAACGGCCGCAGAGATGTAGAAGGCCCGGTTGATCGTGGTGAGGCCGTTCTCGCCGACGCGCGGCTTGGTGAGGTAGACACCCGCGACCGCGGTCAGCGCGCCGATGGCAGGGATCAGCAGCGGGTAGACGAGGCCGTCGTTGCCGAACGCCTGCGACCCGAGGATGAGGGCCGCGACCAGCGTGACGGCGTACGACTCGAAGAGGTCGGCGGCCATCCCGGCGCAGTCGCCCACGTTGTCACCGACGTTGTCGGCGATCGTGGCAGCGTTGCGGGGGTCGTCCTCAGGGATGTTCTGCTCGACCTTGCCGACGAGGTCGGCGCCGACGTCGGCGGCCTTGGTGAAGATGCCGCCGCCGACTCGCATGAACATCGCCAGCAGCGCTGCGCCGAAGCCGAAGCCCTCGAGCACGTGCGCTGCGTCCTCGCGGAAGACCAGCACGACGACGCTGGCGCCGAGCAGTCCGAGGCCCACGGTCAGCATGCCGACCATGGCTCCGGTGCGGAAGCCGATGGTCATCGCAGGCTCGCGGCCCTCGGAGTTCGCGGCGGCTGCTACGCGCAGGTTGGCGCGCACCGCCAGCGACATGCCCAGGTAGCCGACTGCGGCCGAGAAGCCGGCGCCCACCAGGAACGCGATCGAGCGACCGATCCTGACGAACGTGTCATCGGCCGGAAGCACCATCAGCAGGAAGAACGCGATGACGGCGAAGATGCCGAGCGTCCTGAACTGCCGGGCGAGGTACGCCGACGCGCCTTCCTGCACCGCCTTGGCGATGGTCCTCATCTGCTCGGTGCCTTCGCCGGCGGCGAGAACCTGCGACCTGAACAGCACTGCCATGCCCAACGCGACGAGCGCGATGACGGCGACAATGACTACCAGGACGAGGTTTCCCCCAGCGAGGTCCACCTCAGCACCAGAGGTGCTCAGCGAAACCCGGGACATGCATCTCCTCCGAACCGGGCCTGTCGGCCCTCCGATGTGAGCTGACCACCGGGCAGCTCTGCTGCCGGTGCACCCAGGTGTGTGACCTGGACCTCACGAAACGTTCGGGAGTTTACTGTCGACTGCCGCCCTGACAACGCAGGGGGCAGGTGAGTCGCCCGGTGACTGAGACGGTGACGAGGACGGGGCTACAGCGGCCAGGACATCGTGAGCCGCGTCACGCCGTCCGTCTCGACGACGTCCACGTCGTCGGAAAGGCCCTGCAGGAGTGCCCACGGGTCGACGCCCACGTCGGCGAAACCGCTGTCCACGCCGTCGACGCGGCCGGTCACGGTGACCCGGAACTCGCCCTCCGTCTGCAGCTGCACCTCGATCTTCTCCTCGGGCGCGGCGTCGGACTCGTCGGGTCCGATCATGACGGCACAGGCCTCGCCCACGGCGAGGCGGATCTCCTCGATCAACGAGTCCGTGCACGCAGCGCGGCGGGCGACGGCCGCTGCGACCAGGCGCACGGTCCGCACCAGGGCGGGGTCGCGCGTGATCGCGATCGTCACGTCGCCTTCGGTCTGCGTGGCTGTCGTCATCGGGGCAGCGCTTACTGAGCCGTGGCCTCGGACTGCGAGCCGTGGATGGCGAACACCTTGCCGAGGCCGGTGATCCGGAAGATCTTCAGCAGACGCTCCTGGGTGCAGACCAGCTCGAGGGAACCCTCGTGGGTGCGCACGCGCTTGAGGCCGCCGACCAGCACGCCCAGGCCGGTCGAGTCCATGAACTCGACCTGCTCGAGGTCGATGATCAGGTCGCGGTGACCCTCGTCGACCAGGCCGGTGATGCACTCGCGCAGCTTCGGCGCGGTGTAGACGTCGATCTCGCCGCCCACCTCGATGATGGTCCGGCCACTCTCCTGACGCGTCTCAAGAGACAGGTCCACGGCTACTCCTCTTTACTCACAAGCCAAACTTGCAGACCGCCCCTCTGGATCCGCACCGAGTGCATTCAACCACGTCTTGCACACTTGCCGGGTGGCCGCACCCCTCGCGAGGAGCACCGACGCCCTCGCCGACCTGCTCGTGCACGGGACCGACCGTGCCGAGCGGCTCACGCACGTCGAGGTGATGCCACCGCGCGAGGGATCCCGTCTCGATTGGCCGACCTGGGCGCCGGAGGTGCTCGTCGACGCGTGGCGCGAGTGCGGCATCGATCGGCCGTGGGAGCACCAGGTCCGCGCCGCCGAGGCGGCCCGTGCCGGTCGCCACGTCGTGCTCGCGACGGGCACCGCCTCGGGCAAGTCGTTGGCGTTCCAGCTGCCCGCGCTGACCGCGGTGCTGGAGGGACGCCGGACCAACGGCCGCCGCGGCGCGTCCGTGCTCTACCTGTCGCCGACGAAGGCGCTGGCCCAGGACCAGCTGCACGCGGTCTCCTCGCTCGGGGTGCCGGGGCTCGCCGCGTGCACCCACGACGGTGACAGCCCTCGGGAACAGCGGGACTGGGCCCGCGACAACGCCGAGTACGTCCTCACCAACCCCGACATGCTCCACCACTCGCTCCTGCCCGGGCATGCGCGCTGGGCGCGCTTCTTCTCCCAGCTCCAGTACGTCGTCGTCGACGAGTGCCATCACTACCGCGGCGTCTTCGGCGCGCACGTCGCGCTGGTGCTCCGCCGGCTGCGCCGGGTGTGCGCGTCCTACGGCGCGTCGCCGACGTTCGTCCTGGCGTCGGCGACCGTCGCGGAGCCGGAGGTGTCCGCTGCCAGGCTCACCGGGCTCCCGGTGGAGGCGATCACCGAGGACACGTCCGCGAAGGGCCAGGTCTCGCTCGGCCTCTGGGAGCCCGCCTTCACGTCGTACGAGGGCGAGAACGGCGCCCCGGTGCGGCGGGCCGCGACCGCAGAGGTGGCCGACCTGCTCGCCGACCTGGTCAGCGGCGGCGTCCGCACGCTGGCGTTCGTGCGGTCGCGCAAGGGCGCCGAGTCCGTCGCGCTGACCGCCGGACGGCTGCTGGACGAGGTGGAGCCGGGGTTGTCGGCGTCGGTCGCCGCCTACCGGGGCGGCTACCTGCCCGAGGACCGCCGGGCGCTGGAGGCGGACCTTCGCCAGGGCCGGATCATGGGGATGGCGGCGACCAACGCGTTGGAGCTCGGCATCGACATCGCCGGGCTGGACGCGGTGCTCCTGGCCGGGTTCCCCGGCACCCGGGCCGCGATGTGGCAGCAGGTCGGTCGCGCCGGGCGGAACGGAACCGATGCGTTGGCCGTCCTCGTGGCCCGGGACGACCCGCTGGACACCTACCTTGTGAACCATCCGGACACGCTGGTCGGCGCTCCGGTCGAGGCGACGGTCTTCAACCCCGGGAACCCCTACGTCCTCGGGCCGCACCTGTGCGCCGCGGCTGCCGAGATCCCGCTGACCGAGGCCGACCTTGCACTGTTCGGACCCACCGCTCGGGAGGGCGTCGATGCGCTCACCGCGGGCGGGCTGCTGCGCAGGCGGGCAGCCGGTTGGTTCTGGACCGACCGCCGCCGGGCCAGCGACCTGGCCGACCTGCGGTCGACGGGAGGCCGCCACCTCGAGCTGGTGGAGGCCGAGACAGGACGGGTCATCGGCACGGTCGACAACGGCTCCGCGCACTCGACCGTGCACGAGGGGGCGGTCTACCTGCACCAGGGCGAGAGCTTCCTCGTGCGGACCCTCGACCTCGAGGACCACGTCGCGGTCCTCGAGCGCGCAGATCCGGACTACTTCACCTCCGCCCGCGAGGTCACCGACATCACGATCCTCGAGGAGGCGACAGCGCGCTCCTGGGGCGATGCCCGGCTGGCCTTCGGTTCGGTGCAGGTGACCCACCAGGTCGTGTCGTTCCTGAAGCGCCGCGTGCCGTCGGGCGAGGTCCTGGGCGAGGAGCCGTTGGACCTCCCGGAACGCACCCTCGAGACACGGGCGGTGTGGTGGACGGTCCCCCAGCACGTCCTGGACGACACCGGGATCGCCGCACGTGACCTGCCCGGCTCTGCGCACGCCGCGGAGCACGCCGCCATCGGGCTGCTCCCGCTGTTCGCCACCTGCGACCGCTGGGACATCGGTGGCGTGTCGACAGCCCTGCACCCGGACACCGGGCAGCTGACGGTCTTCGTCTACGACGGCCACCCGGGTGGCGCGGGGTTCGCGGAGCACGGCTACCGCTTGGCCGAGGAGTGGCTGACCGCCACCAGGGAGACGATCGCCTCCTGCCGGTGCGAGAGCGGCTGCCCGTCGTGCGTGCAGTCACCGAAGTGCGGCAACGGCAACAACCCTCTCGACAAGCACGGAGCGGTGCTCCTGCTGGACGCCTTGCTGGCCCCTGCGGTCTGAGGTGGCATCACCGCACCGGACCCGCTTGCGCCACGGCCTCGATCGCCACCCACCTCCCGACCAGCCCGAACACCCCCGGGCTGCCGGAGGAGCGGACAGCCGCGGTGACAACGACCTGCTCCCCCGTCACGGTGCAGGTGACCAGCTCGGCGTCATTGCTGCGCGCTGTGCGCCCCGCGGCGGCGCAGGCCTCCCGGCCGAGCTGAAGCGCACCTGCCCCGGCCAGGGCCGCCAGGTCGGCCGCAGCAGACACCCGGCGCTGGTCCACCAGGAGCCGGCCCAGCACCCCTCCGAGCAACGTGAGCACCAGCAGCAGCCCGGCCAGGGTGACGACGAGGGGCGCCGCAAGTCCTGCTTCGTCCGACGCCCGGCTCACCGGGCCTCCCCGGCCATGGCCGGCTCCTCGGCCGCGACAGCCTCGGAGCTCACCGGGACAGCCGGCAGGAACGCCAGCAGTCCTCCTGGGCCTTTCACGTCCGCAGCGACGCGCACGGTCACGGCACCGCCACCGCGGGAGATCTCGAAGCGCGCACCGTCCGGCGCCACCTGTCGGCCGCGCTCGACCGACACGGCATCAGGCTCTCCCCGCGCCGCCGCGCGGGCCGCTTCCCGTGCCGCATCGACGACCCGGACTTGTGTGGCGGCCAGGGCCACCAGCCACACCAGCGCCATCGCCACGGCGAGCAGCAGAGGGATGACGACGGCTGCTTCCGCCGTCACCGCACCACGCTCGTCGTCCCCGCGGGGCCGCACGGACCCGCCGGGCACGTGGACGGCGGTGACCGTGGGGAGCCGTGTCCGCGGGGCCGATCGCTCACGACTCCCCATGGTCACCTCGTCACACATGGTTCAGCCGATCCCGACCATCTTGAGGAAGAACTCCACCAGCATCTTGAGCAGGCTCTGCCCGAAGTCGCTGGTGAAGAGCTTGATCAGCACGCCGGCGAACCCGCAGCCGGCCGCCGTGACGGCGGCGTACTCGGCGCTGGCGGCGCCCCGCTGGTTGCCCAGTCGGTTGCCCAGTCGGTTGCCCAGTCGGTTACCCAGCCGGCCGCCCAGCCGGCTGCGCAGCTGCGCGTTGGGTGAGGTGGTCATGAGGCCTCCTTGCTCTCCGGGCTGGCGCCCGGCTCGGTGATGTGGCGCCGACTCTCGTCGTCCGTCGAGGCCGGGGCGACGGCTCGCTGCTGCGCTGCGGAGGGTGGGGCTGTTGCAGGGGCTGGGGACCGTTGCCGGTCCGGTCAGCGGATGGCGACGAGCCCGGTCACCGAGCCGGCGACGAGGGGCACCACACCGACCAGCACGAACGACGGCAGGAGGCAGACGCCGAGCGGCACGGCGGCGCGGACCTCGACCTGCCGGACCCGCTCCTCGACCACCGAGCGGCGTCGGGCCCGGAGGTCCTCGGAGAGCCGCAGAAGTGCAGCCGCCACCGGCGCGCCGCTCTCGGCTGAACGGTGAAGCGTGGCTCCGAGCCGTCCCAGCTGCGGATGACGTGCCATCGACGCCCACACGGTGACCGGATCGGTGCCCAGCGCCAGCCTCGACGTCCAGCGGTGCAGCTCCTCGGTCATCGCCTCGTCGACCACCTCGGCGACCAGTGCGAGCGCGGTGGTGGGTGCCGCTCCCGCGCCGAGTGCGGCGGTCATCAGGTCGACCACGTGCGGCAGCTCTGCCTCGAGACGTGCGCGCCGGCGGCGTACGGAGCTGCTCTCCCACTGCCTGCTGCGCCACCAGACGACGGCGCCGACGACGGCGGCCACCCCGATTCCCGCTGCTCCTGGCACGACCAGCAGCACCGCGAGCGCAGCACCGGCGCTCGCCGCCAGGTGCAGCAGCTCGACCGGTCGCGTGTCGGCACGGGCCGGCTCCGCGGCATCGTGCATCGTGGCGGCCGCCAGCACCCGACGGCGGCGGTCGGGGCCTTGGAGAACGAGGAGGACCGCCGCGATCGCCAGCGAGGCGCTGAGGAGGGCCGCCTGGGCGCCCATCAGCCGCTCGCCTCGACCGAGCTGGCCGCGATCCGGTCGATCCAGGCGAGGCCGGCCAGGCTGAGGGCGACCCCCGCACCGAGGCAGGCGACGCCGGCGGGGGTGTCGAGGAGGAAGTGCCAGGGGCGGGCTCCGATCCCCTGGGCGGCGAGCAGCACGACCACCGGCAGCCCGGTCACCAGCCGGGCGGTGGCCCGGGCCGACGCCAGCTCCGCCCGCACCAGACGGGCGGTAGCCTCCTCGGCCCGGACGGTCGTGAGCACCTGCTCGACGGCCAGGACCAAGCCGGAGCCGGTGCTCGCACTGATCTCCCAGGCGCCGGCCAGTCGGCGCACTGGTCCGGCACCCGGCAGCGCTGCCAGTCGGCGCATGGCCGCCGGCACCGACGCGCCGAGCCGGGCAGCCGCGGAGACGGCATCGGCCTCCTGCCACACCTCGGCAGAGCGCTCGACCGCGCGGGTGACCGGCTGTCCGGCACGGAGCTCCCCCACCAGCGCCTCGCAGTAGTCGACGACGTGCAGCCGACGGGCCTGTGCGAGTCGCTCGGCACGGGAGCGGCCCACGGCACGCAGGACGCCCCAAGCTGCGACCGACAGCACCAGCAGGAGTCCCAGGTGACGCCCCTCGAGCCCGGCCCCGACCGCCGCGACGACGGTCGCCCCGGCACCGACCGCCGGCAAGCGCCGTGGGCGAGGGCGGAACTCCCTGGGAGGACGACCGGCGCGCCGTCCCGGTCCGAGCAGGAGGAGCACGGCGGCCGTCGCGAGGACCATCGAGGTCAGCAGCATGGGGTGCTCATCCGGCCTGCAGCCGACCCGCCAGCACCGGCGCGGCCTCACGTTCCACCACGGTCCCGTCGGCGGGGAAGGACACCGCGGGCACGGCTACGGCACGACCGCGCTCCCCCGGGACCAGGACGGCTACCTCGCTCACCCGGCGTCGACCGCTGCGCTCTCGGACGCAGTGGATGACGACGTCGAGGGCAGCAGTGACCTGGGAGTGCACGGCGGCCAGCGGCATGCCGGTGGCCAGCGCCAACCCCTCCAGCCGTGCCGGCACGTCCTCCGCGGAGTTCGCGTGCAGCGTGCCGCAGCCGCCCTCGTGGCCGGTGTTGAGCGCGGCGAGCAGGTCCACGACCTCCGCTCCGCGGACCTCGCCGACGACGAGCCGGTCGGGCCGCATCCGCAGCGCCTGCCGGACCAGCGTGCGCAGCTCGACCGAGCCCACCCCCTCGACGTTCGCGGGTCGGGACTCCAGCCCCACGACGTGCGGATGGTCCGGCCGGAGCTCGGTGGTGTCCTCGACCAGCACCAGCCGGTCCGACGGGTCGACGGCGGAGAGCAGCGCGTTGAGCAGCGTCGTCTTGCCCGAGCCGGTGCCGCCACTCACGAGGAACGCGAGCCGCCGCTCGACGACCAGCCGCAGGAGTCGCGCCCCTTCCGGCGGCACTGACCCGGCCTGCTCGAGCTCGGCGAGCGAGAAGGCTCGCCGTCTCGGCACCCGCAAGGAGATCGTCGTCCCCGGCCGGGCCAGCGGCGCGAGCACCGCATGGAACCGCGACCCGTCGGCCAGCCGGAGGTCGACGTACGGGCTCGCGTCGTCGAGTCGGCGACCGGCTCCGGCGGCCAGCCGTTGAGCCAGACGGCGTACGGCGGCGTCGTCGGCGAACCGCACCTCGGTGAGCTCCAGACCGTTGCCGCGGTCGATGTAGACGGCGTCCGGTCCGTTCACGAGGACGTCGGTCACTCCGTCGGAGCGCAGGAGGTGCTCCAGCGGACCGGCCCCCACCACGTCACGGCGCAGCACGTCGAGAACCGCCAGCACCGTGGCGTCGCCCACCGGCCGACCCTTGCTGCGCAGCGCCGCGGCCACGACCGCGGGGGTCAGCAAGGAGCCGTCCCGGGCGATGAGCTCGCGCACCTCCTCCACGACCTCGGCCGTCACGCGCGCCGGTCGGGAGGTGCTCGCCGGATCCGACCCGCGGACGGTCGCCTGGCTCATCGCGCCGCACCCCATTGCTCGACCAGCGCGGTCGCTGTGCGCGCGAGTGGCGATCGGCGCGAGTGGATCGGCCCGAGCCCCAGGTCGAGGTGCTCGTCGAGGCGGCGCTGGTCACGGATCTCGCACGCCAGCGGCAGGCCGACTGCCCGAGCGACGTCCTCGGCCGGCGGCGAGCCACGCCGCGACCTGACGGCGAGCGCGACGTGGGCAGTCTCGTCCCGGAGACGCGCAGCCATCCGGGCCGCGGCGGCGACCCCACCGAGCGCTGACCTGGCGACGAGCAGCACGCGGTCGCAGCGGCTGACCACGCCGGCGAGTGCTGGGTCGGAGCCGCGCGGGAGGTCGAGCACCACCCAGTCGTGGCCCCGCTGCCCCGCGCCCAGCACCTCGCGGACCAGCGACGGCACCAGTGGCTCTGCTGCGGTGTCGGGCCACCCGAGAATCCCTACCCCGTCCCGCGAAGGGACCGCCTCGCGCAGGGCCCGGGCACCGAGCCGGCCGTGCGAGCTGGTGAGCTCGGCCCAGGTGACCCCGTCACCCTCGATACCGACCAGCCGCGCCAGGCCAGGTCCCAGGGGGTCGAGGTCGACGAGCAACGCCGTTCCCGATCGGCCGGCGGTGAGCGCCAGCGCTGCGGCGAGGACGCTCGCCCCGACTCCGCCGCAACCGCCCACGACACCGACGGTCACGGCGGTCCGTCCGGCGCCGTCGCCGATGTCGGTCAGCAGCTCGACCAGCCAGTCGTCGGCGGCCGGCAGCTCGAGCACCGACCCGGCACCGACGTCCACCGCAGCCCTGAACAACCCGTCGGCGGCGGCGCCGAGCGAGACCACGTGGACGTCGCCTCGTCGAGGCGGCTCGAGAGCGGCGAGGGAGGCGGCCTGGTCCGCGCCGACGAGGACGGCGGGTGCAGCGACCCAGCACCGCAGTCCCGGATCGGGCCGGCGGAGCACCTCGACGGACACGCCGGCCGCAGCAGCGAGCCGGAGGACGTCGCCGACGAGGGCCTCGTCGTCGGTGATCAGCAGGGGGTCGACGGCAGTCATGCCTCGACTGTCCCGAGCACGGTCGGACCACCCGAAGGGCTGCGCGTCCGCTGGGGACCACCTCGAGGTCGGACGCCCTGTGCAAGAAACCTGTGCAAGAAACCTGTGCAAGAAAGCGGCGAGTGGGGCGGGCCCCTGGCCAGGGGGGATAGCCAGGGGCCCGAGGTCCAGACCTGGGGGGATAAGCCTGGACCCCTAACCAGCGAGGGGGATCGCTGGCGCTGTGAGGACAGTCTCTGCGCTCCGGCTGTCCGAGGTCGTGTTGCGTGGTTGGTTGCGGCCCCTGATTGGACGACAACGGGTCCGATCTGCTCCTCCAGCATAGTGGAGCAGGGATCAGCGGGTACAGGACGCGACACGGCGCGTGGACCACCCGCCCCCGACGAAAAAGCCGGAGTTCATGAGCCGCTGGCCCATGAGGAGCAGACTGGTGGTGTGACCACGAGCGCCGACCACGCCGGCACGGCCGACGACGCGCACCGGCCGACCCCTCGACCCCGTAGCCGCTCGGGCGGCCGTCCTGCGGCGTTCTTCGACCTCGACAAGACCATCATCGCGAAGTCGAGCGCGTTGGCGTTCAGCCGTCCGTTCTACGCCGGCGGCCTGATCAACCGGCGCCACGTGCTGCGCAGCACCTACGCACAGTTCGTCTTCCTCATGAGCGGCGCGGACCACGACCAGATGGAGAAGATGCGCGAGTTCCTCTCCAAGATGGTCACCGGCTGGCCGGTCGAGACGGTCCGCGAGATCGTCGCGGACACCCTGCACAACATCGTCGACCCGCTCGTCTACGACGAGGCGGTGTCGCTGATCGAGGAGCACCACCTGGCGGGTCGCGACGTGATCATCGTGTCCGCCTCCGGCGCCGAGATGGTCGAGCCGATCGGCGAGCTGCTCGGCGTCGACGCGGTCATCGCCTCGCAGCTGTCGATCGACGAGGAGGGCCGGTACACCGGGGAGATCGACTTCTACGCCTACGCCGAGAACAAGGCCGCGGCCATCGACGAGCTGGCCGAGCGCCGGGGCTACGACCTCTCCCGGAGCTACGCGTACTCGGACTCGATCACCGACGTGCACATGCTCGAGATCGTCGGCCACCCGCACGTCGTGAACCCCGACAAGGAGCTCCGGCGTGTGGCGCGCGACAAGGGCTGGCCGATCCTGGTCTTCGACCGGCCGGTCGCCCTCGCTGCCCGGATGCGGCTGCCGGAACGGCGGAGCGCGCTGGCCGCGCTCGCAGCGGGTACGGCGGTCGTGGTCGGCGGCGCGATCGTCCTCGGTGCCCGACGGCGCATCGAGCGCGCGACGTCAAGTGCCACCTAGACAATCCACGACGGATCGGACCGCCCCTTGTCCGCGCCGCGGCATCCGGCGTACAAAGGGACCAACAACTCAAGACCCGCACACGAGCCAGGCACCCACGCGGTGACCGACCTTTTTCAGGCCGTTGACACTCGGGTTCACCCGGGGCAACAACGAACAGTGCACGCTTGGTAACCAGGTCTCGTGTGTCAGCAGCGGCACTCCTCCGGGAGTGCCGCTTGCATGTCCAGGGTCAGGTCGGTGCGGCGTCGATGGGGCGGGTCGATCAGCCCCTGAGCGGGCTGGCCTGGGCACCTGCGGTGTAGGCCTCGGCGGCGTAGAGCAGCCACGCGTGGACGCCGACCGCTCCGCCCTCGACGTACCCGATCAGGTTCGACTCGTACTGCGGCCGGAGCGCCAGGTGGCCGGCCTCCGGGACCGTCAGCGACGTGGGGTCCACCCCGCGGGCCACCATCACCAGCCGTTCGGCCGCTCGGGCCACGATGCCGTTGTGGGACGAGAACGGCGCCACGGTGACAAGCTCCGCGTGCACGACGGCCGCGGCCACGAGTGCCGGTGCACTGCTCCGGCCCAGGAGGAGCCGGCCGAGGGCCGAGAGCCGTTCCGCGGCAGCAGGATCGCGTGGTTTTCCGAGGTCGCTGTCGGCAAGGACGCCCTTGGCCGCCACCATGTGGAGCCTCGCGAACGCCTGGAGCGGCGAGTGCGCCAGCACCGGGACGAGGCCGAGCACCTCGGTCGAGACACGCAGGGCCGCCGCCGAGACGTCGTCGGTGGGCCCTTCGCGCAGCTCGTCGACGGTCGCCGACGAGCCCTCGAGCACGGCACTCGCACGGGCACCGAGGAGCAACGACTCCGCGGTGAGCTCGGGAGCGGTCCTCCGCAGTCCCCGATCGCGGAGCAGGGCATCGATCCCGTCGCGGCCCGCGGCCATCGCCGAGCCGACGCCTTCGAGGGCAGCGAGATCGGCCAGCGGGTCCACCCGCCGTACCTTATGCGGCCGGGCCTCTGTCCCGGACGTCGGCGACCGTGTGCATCGCCTCACGGAGCTCGGCGAGCCACTCGCCCTCGTGCTGGCGCACGAGCCGGACGCACCAAGCCAGCGCATCGGCACGCGATCGCGCCACCCCGGCCTCGACGAGCGTGTCGAGCGCCATCCGCTCCGGCTGGCGGAGCCGGGTCATCACGGGCGCGGCCACGTGCGTGAAGAGCTCTCGGTGGCTGTCGTCACCGGACGGGTCGCCGACCACCACGCCCCACGAGACCTTGCGGCCGAAGCGCTGCTCCGCCTCGCCGGCGATGGCCATCCGGCGCTCGCGAGTGTCCTCGCGGAAGGCCTTGGCCCGGCCGGCGCGCGCCGCCGCGGCCTCGGCGGCTGCCGTGCCCTTCGGCACCTCGGGCGCGGGTACGGCGATCACGACCGTGACCTCCTCGCGGTCCACCCGCACCTCGGCAGGCGTCGGCTTCCACTCCTCCGGGAGCCGCCCGGTGAACCACCCTCTGACTTGTTCGACCTTGCTGTCTGTAATCATGATTACATCATTACTCGCTTGCAGGGATGAGGCAAGGATGAGGTCCGATCGGCGGGGTGTGCTGGCACCTCGACCGAGGTCGTGCAGGTGTAGATTTCGGTCGGTGAGCGACACGGCGGGACACGACAGGAAAGACCCTGCGTTGTCCTTCGGCCCGGTGGCCGATGCGTACGACCGGGGGCGCCCGTCGTACCCGATCGAGGCGGCGGTCTGGCTGACCGGCCGCACCCCGTCCACCGTCGTCGAGCTGGGCGCCGGGACCGGGAAGTTCACCGACCGGCTGGTCGAGCTCCGTCACGACGTGCTCGCCACGGACCCGTCCGACCAAATGCTTGGGCACCTCCGGCTCCGGCACCCCGACCTGAGGGTCGCCACCGCCCCGGCCGAAGCCGTTCCCGTGGCGACCCGCAGCGTGGACACGGTCGTCGCCGCGCAGTCGTTCCACTGGTTCGACGCCGACACCGCGCTCCGCGAGGCCGCGCGCATGCTCAAGCCGGAGGGCCGGATCGGGCTGCTCTGGAACCAGCGCGACGAACGCATCCCGTGGGTGAAGAAGCTCGGCGCGATCATCGGCAACCAGGACCAGGACGTCGACCCCACCGATGTCCTCGTGGGGTCGAAGCTCTTCGGCTACGTCGAGAACGAGGTCTTCCGGCACTGGCAGCCGTTGCGGAAGAACGACCTCCGCGACCTCGTCCTCTCCAGGTCCAACGTCGCCGTCCTCGACCCGATGGCCCAGGACCGCGTGCTGCGCAAGGTCGACGAGCTGTACGAGGAGTACGACCGCGGCCCGAACGGGCTGCTCCTCCCCTACGTCACCCGGTGCTACCGGGCGGTGGTGCGCCCGCGGGGCCAGATGGACGAGCCGGAGCACAGCGCCGACCTGACCGCCGAGGCCAAGGCCGTGCGCGACGCGATCAGCGCGAAGCAGGGCTACCGCGAGCCCGAGGACCCGGCAACCACGCTCATCGACTTCCGCTGAGCCGTCTGGGCGCCCGGGCCCCTGCTCGAGCAGGCAGTCGTCGTCAGTACGCCTCGTCGGGCAGCCAGCCGCCGTACACGTCGACCATCGCCACCACTCCGTCGTCGAACGGCTCGACGTGCAGCAGCCACCGGCTCCGGACCTCCGCTGACGGGTTCTCCTCGAGCCGCACCGCGTAGCCCTCGGCCTTCAGCGCACCCATGAGCTCGCTCGCGTCGTCAGCGGTCAGGAAGTGGATGGCGTCCATGCCAGCACCCTAGAGCGAGTGGTGCGACCGGGTCCGGTGGCCATCGAGGCGGCCACGCTGCCCGTACCCACCGAGGACCACCCCCACTAGGGTGCTGAGGAGGACCAGACCCGCCATGACAAGCACGACGGAGCACCGATGAGCGACGACAAGTCCAGCGAGACCCCGCAGACCGGCCTCGAGAACCTCATGCGCGAGGAACGCCGTTTCGAGCCGCCCGCCGAGCTGGCGCAGAACGCCAACGTCACCGCGGAGGTGTACGACGAGGCGTCGGCCGACCGGCTGGCGTTCTGGGCCAAGCAGGCCGAGCGGCTGCACTGGACCGAGCCGCACCAGGAGGTGCTCGACTGGTCGAACCCCCCGTTCGCCAAGTGGTTCGTCGGCGGCAAGCTCAACGCGGCCTACAACTGCGTCGACCGGCACGTCGAGGCCGGCAACGGCGACCGGGTGGCGCTGCACTGGGTGGGTGAGCCGGCCGACGACACCCGTTCGCTCACCTACGCCGAGCTGCAGGACGAGGTCTGCCGGGCGTCGAACGCCCTGACCGAGCTCGGCGTCGCGGCCGGGGACCGGGTCGCGATCTACATGCCGATGATCCCCGAGACCGTGGTGGCCATGCTGGCCTGCGCCCGGCTGGGTGCCCCGCACACCGTCGTCTTCGGCGGGTTCTCCGCCGACGCCTTGGCCAGCCGGGTCGTCGACTGCGGGGCGAAGGTGATCATCACCGCCGACGGCGGCTACCGCCGAGGTGCGGCGTCCGCGCTGAAGCCGGCGGTGGACGAGGCCTGCGAGAAGGCCGGTGACATCGTCGAGAAGGTGCTCGTCGTCCGGCGTACGGAGCAGGACGTCGAGTGGACCGAGGGCCGCGACGTCTGGTGGCACGAGGCGGTCGGCAACCAGTCCACGTCCCACGATGCACAGGGGTTCGACGCCGAGCACCCGCTCTACGTCATGTACACCTCGGGCACGACCGGGAAGCCCAAGGGGATCCTGCACACGACCGGCGGCTACCTCGTCGGCACGTCGTACACGCACTGGTCGGTCTTCGACCTCAAGCCCGAGACCGACGTGTACTGGTGCACAGCTGACGTCGGCTGGGTGACCGGGCACTCGTACATGGTCTACGGCCCGCTCTCCAACGGCGCGACGCAGGTGATGTACGAGGGCACCCCGGACACCCCGCACAAGGGCCGCTGGTGGGAGATCATCCAGCAGTACGGCGTGACGATCTTCTACACCGCCCCGACCGCGATCCGGACCTTCATGAAGCAGGGCGAGGAGATCCCGAACGAGTTCGACATGTCGTCGCTGCGGCTGCTCGGGTCGGTGGGTGAATCCATCAACCCGGAGGCCTACGTCTGGTACCACCGCGTCATCGGTGGGGACCGCTGCCCGATCGTGGACACCTGGTGGCAGACCGAGACCGGCCAGATCATGGTCAGCCCGCTGCCCGGCGTCACCGCCGGCAAGCCGGGCTCGGCGATGAAGGCGCTCCCCGGCATCTCGGCGGCTGTCGTCAACGACGAGGCGCAAGCGGTCGGCAACGGCTCCGGCGGCTACCTCGTGCTGACCGAGCCGTGGCCGGCGATGCTGCGCACGATCTGGGGCGACGACGAGCGGTTCAAGGACACCTACTGGTCCCGCTTCCCGGGCAAGTACTTCGCCGGCGACGGCGCGAAGCTCGACGACGACGGGGACATCTGGCTGCTGGGCCGGGTCGACGACGTGATGAACGTGTCCGGGCACCGGCTCTCGACGACCGAGATCGAGTCGGCGCTGGTCTCCCACCCCAAGGTCGCCGAGGCCGCTGTCGTGGGCGCCACCGACGACACCACCGGCCAGGCGGTGTGCGCGTTCGTGATCCTGCGCGAGTCGGCGTTGAAGGACGGCGAGGAGGCACCGGACTCGCTCATCGAGGAGCTGCGCAAGCACGTGCAGAAGGAGATCGGGGCCATCGCGAAGCCGCGTCAGATCATGGTCGTCCAGGAGCTGCCCAAGACGCGCTCGGGCAAGATCATGCGCCGGCTGCTGCGCGACGTCGCCGAGCACCGCGAGGTCGGGGACGTGACGACGCTGGCCGACTCCTCGGTGATGAGCCTCATCGAGAAGGGGATGTCCTCCTCCTCCGAGGACTGATACGCGGGAGCTGCGGGTTTGCCTGGCGCCTAGGGTGGACACCGGTGTGCCGGGAAGTCTGGTCGGCGTGACGTCCGACGTACGCCGAAAGGGACCCCGTGAGCTCCGCACCCCCCAGCCGCCCCAGCCGTCGCCCACGGCTGTTCTTCCCGACGACCACGGCCGCCGAGGACAACTTCATGGGCCGGCTGCTCCGGCAGGAGACGGTCGGCGGCGCGGTCGTGCTGCTCGCCGCGCTGGTCGCGGTGGTGTGGGCGAACTCGCCCGTCGCCGATGCCTACGACGCCGTCCGGCACTACCAGCTCGGTCCGCTCGACCTCGAGCACTGGGCCGCCGATGGTGCGCTGACGCTGTTCTTCTTCATCGCCGGCCTCGAGCTCAAGCGCGAGTTCCTCGTCGGCTCGCTGCGCAACCCCGCTGACGCGATGGTCCCGATCGTCGCGGCGTTGGCCGGTGTGCTGACCCCCGCGGCGATCTACCTCGGGATCAACGCCTGGTCCGGCCTCGAGGGCGGGACGCTCGAGGGCTGGGCGATCCCGGCGGCGACCGACATCGCCTTTGCGCTCGCCGTGCTGGCCGTGGTCGGCAGGGCGCTGCCGAACCAGCTGCGTGCGTTCCTGCTCACGCTGGCCGTGGTCGACGACCTCATCGTGATCGCGATCATCGCGGTGTTCTACACCTCCGGCGTTGAGCTGCTCCCGCTGGCGCTGGCGGGAGCCGGCCTGGTGGCCTACTACGTGCTGCAGCGGATCCGCGGCGAGTCATGGCTCTGGTACGTCCCGCTGGCGACCGCCATCTGGTGGTTCACCCACGAGAGCGGCATCCACGCCACGATCGCCGGTGTCGCGATGGGGCTGCTGACCCGGGTGCTGCCCGACCCGGGCGAGCAGGCCAGCCCGGCCGAGCGGCTCGAGCACACGTTGACGCCGTACTCGGCAGGAGTGGCGGTCCCGTTCTTCGCGCTGATGTCGGCCGGGGTCGCCATCGGCGGGGGCAGCGAGCTCGTCAGCAACCCGATCTTCGTCGGGGTCGTCGCCGGGCTGGTGCTGGGCAAGCCGCTGGGGGTGATGGCCGGCGCGTGGATCATCACGCGGATCACCCGGGCCGAGCTGAACCCGGAGCTCGCCTGGCGCGACATCGTCGGGGTCGCTCTGCTCGCCGGGGTCGGGTTCACCGTCGCCCTGCTGGTGACCGAGCTGTCCTACACCGGTGCGGACGGCGAGGCCGGCAAGACCGCTGTGCTGGCCGGCTCGCTGGTCGCTGCGATTCTCGGCGCCATGGTCCTCCGCCACCGCAGCAACGTGCGCGAGAACGCGTGATCCAGCGGAGAGCCCGGTGGACCACAGGGCGGCGGTGTCCCCTTCCGCACGCTGTCCCCTAGGCTCTGGGTGCCGCGAAAGGGGAACTGATGTCACACGCCGCACCCACGTCCAAGCACGCCGCTGTCGTCGACCGCCCGAAGGAGGAGCCTTCGATCGGCGAGCTGGTCGCCAGCGCCAGCCGTGACGTCTCCTCACTGATCCAGCACGAGATCGCGCTGGCCAAGTCCGAGGTCAAGGTCAGCGTCAAGGCCGGCGGGATCGGCGCGGCGCTGTTCGCGGCGGCCGGATTCATCCTGCTGCTGGGCGTCATCATGCTGTCGGTCGCGCTCGCGTACTTCATCCACATGACCGGGCTCGACCTGGCGTGGTGCTTCCTGATCGTGTTCCTGCTCTACGCCCTGGTGGCCGGGGCGCTGGCCTTCGTGGGCTACAAGAAGATCCGGGCCGTCCGCCCGCCCGAGCGTGCGATCCACCAGGCGCAGGAGACGAAGAACGCCCTGACGAACCGCGGCTGACCTGAGACTCAGCTGCAGCGGCCGCTGCTGACCGGCTCCGAGCTCGCGATCCCGTCGGCGGCGGCCTCGCCGACCTGGTCGGCGGTCAGGACGTAGCCGGTCGAGGGGTCGCTCACCGACGCGGCGAAGACCACGCCGAGCACCTCACCCCCAGGCGACACCATCGGCCCGCCGGAGTTGCCCGGGCGGATGTTGGACCGCACCGAGTAGACCTCACGGACCACCGCCCCCTCGCCGTAGATGTCGAAGCTACGCAAACGTTGCTCCGCACGGATCCGGGCACCCTGGACGTCGTAGGGACCGTCGTTGGGGAAGCCGAGCACCGCGCCCGGGTCGCCCGCGTCGGCCTCGGTGTCGAAGGACAGGTGCGGCGCCCCCAGCCCGTCGACGCGCAGGACGGCCACGTCGATCTGAGGGTTGTAGTAGACGACCGTGGTGTCGACCTCGCCGTCGTCGGTCACCAGCCGTGGCGTCGTCACCCCGGCGACGACGTGCGCGTTGGTCATCACCCGGTCCGGGGAGTACAGGAACCCGGTCCCCTCCACGCCGTCGCCGCAGCTGTTCTCGCCATGGATCTTGATCACGCTCCGGGCCGCCCCCTCGACCTGGGGGTCCCCGGCGATCTTCGCCGGCGGCGGCCCGACCTCGACGATCTGCTCGGGCTTGAACGGCTCGAGGTAGCGGGGGAAGAAGCTGGAGCCGACGACCTGGTTGAACGAGTCCAGTGCCCTCACCGCACGTGCCGGCATCACCCCGTTGACGCTGCTGAGGACTGTCGAGCCGCGGACCTGGTCGCCGACCCACCCCAGGCGAGCGCCGCTGACCGCTACGCCCAGGGCCCACGCGACGACGAGGACCGCCACCACGCTGAGCGCCGCGCCCCCCACGGCGTCGAGTGCCCGAGCGGGCTGCCAGGTGACCTTCGCCCGGATCCGCGAACCCACGAACTGCATGAGGGCCTGACCGAACGACGCACCGAGCAGCACGATGAACAACGCGCCGAGCGAGACCCAGACCGAGGACTCGGCGTTGCCGAGCAGGATGGGCGCCAGCCAGATGCCGAAGAGCCCGCCGACCAGCAGCCCGGCCGTCGCGAAGGCGCCGGTGATGAACCCCTGCCAGTAGCCGGAGACGGCATAGGCCAGGAGCAGCACCACGAGCAAGATGTCGAGCCCGTTCATCGGCCGTCCCTGCTGCCGGGCCGGTGGTCGCGGTCGATCTCGATGGGGTTCTCCTCGTCGTAGGGGTCCGGGATGAGCCCGGCGGCGACGGGGTCGAAGACCTCACCCTCCGGCACGTCGATGCCGAGCAGCGCCGCGACACGGTTCCACTCCACCTGATGATCAGGGAGCCCGCGCACGTTGTCGCGGTCCCACTCGCGGGTCCAGCCGACGAAGTCGAGGAGCGCGTTGATGACGCCGGCGGTGAACCCCCAGAGCAGCACGTCGTTGTCGGGGCCGATCATCCAGCCCGGACCGGCCCAACCGAGCGGGTGCTTCACCGTGAACCGGTTGGCCGGGTCCAGCAGGTGCTCGATGGGGACGCGGAAGACCGCGTGCACCTCGCGCGGGTTGACCACCGCGATCGGGCTGGGATGGTGCCAGTAGCCCAGGACCGGGGCCACCGCGAAGTTGCGTGGCGGCAGGTACAGCCGGGGCAGGACCGCGAACACCTCGACGCCGGAGGGGTCCAGCCCCGTCTCCTCGTGGGCCTCCCGGAGCGCACCCTCCACCGCCGTCTCGTCACCGTCCAGGGAGCCGCCGGGGAACGAGACCTGACCGGGCTGTGAGCGCATCGTGTGCGCCCGCTCGGTGAGCAGCAGGTCGGGGCCCTCCGGCCCTTCGCCGAACAGCACGAGCACCGCTCCCTCACGGGGGCTGGGCTCCGCGGGAGGAACGAAGGCGCTCAGGTCCTCACTGCGGATGAGCCGGGCCTTCTCCTGCAGGGGCCTCAACCACTCAGGCACGGTCGCGCCACCAACCGGTCCGCCTGCCGGATCCCCTGCCGCCGGATCCCCTGCCGCCGGATCCCCGGCCGCCGGATCCCCTGCCGCCGGATCCTGGGTCGAGCGAGAGCTCGACGGGTGGCTGGGCTCCGACACGGAGCCGAGCCTACCCACGGACCTCGGACAGCCCGACGTGGTCCTCGACCAGCCCCACCAGCTGGTCGTAGCTGTCGATGCGCATCAGCTTGAACGTCACCGCACCCTGCTCGTCGACCAGCAGGATCCCCGGCAGCCCGGTCAGCCGGTAGTGCTCGGCGAGGTCGCCGCCCGGGTCGGCGAGCTGCGGCATGGTTGCGTCGGTGAGCTCCAACAGGGCCATTGCCTTACCCGGCTGGGTGTCCTGCCAGTCGACACCGAGGACCGTCAGCTCCTCGCCGTACTCGTCGCTGAGCCGCTGGAACAGCGGCAGCTCGTCAGGGCACGAGACGCACCAGGACGCCCAGAGCTGGATGACGGCAGGGCCGGAGACCTGGCTCAGGTCGACCTCGCGACCTCCCCCGAGACAGCCGAGCGTGAGCTCCGGCAGGTCACTGCCGGGCCCGGACGTCGAGGGACAGGGCTGCACCCCGAGCTCCTCCTTGGCCGTGCGGAGCTCAGGGGTGTCGATGTCCACGCGGGACTCGAGGTCGGGCCTCGCGGGCAGCGGGGTGTCCGCCGAGCAGGCAGCCAGCGCGAAGGTCGAGGCTGCGACACCGGCTGCCACCCCGGTCCTGAGGAGGCGACGCACGCTGCTCACGCCCGCCCCTCGGTCCGCACCAGCTTCGCCGCCTTCGCCGGATCGGTCGGCCCCTCGCCGTACGCCGGGCAGAGGCGGGCGACCGGGCACGCACCGCACGCCGGGTTGCGGGCGTGGCAGATCCGGCGGCCGTGCCAGATCAGGTGGTGGCTCAGCAGCGTCCAGTCCTTCTTGGGAAAGATCGCGCCGACCTCGTGCTCGACCTTCACCGGGTCGCTCTCGACCGTCCACGCGAACCGGCGGGCCAGCCGGCCGAAGTGGGTGTCGACGGTGATCCCCGGGACCCCGAAGGCGTCGCCCAGGACCACGTTGGCGGTCTTCCGCCCGACGCCGGGCAGCGTGACGAGGTCCTCGAGCCGACCGGGCACCTGTCCGTCGTACCGCTCCACCAGGGCCTGCGACAGCTTGAGCACCGAGTCGGTCTTGGCGCGGAAGAACCCGGTCGGCTGGATGATCTGCTCGACCTTCTCCCGGTCCGCCGAGGCGAGCGCGGTCGCGTCCGGGTACGCCGCGAAGAGGGTGGGCGTCACTGTGTTCACCCGCTTGTCGGTCGTCTGGGCGCTCAGCACCGTCGCGACGAGCAGCTGGAACGGATTGGTGAAATCGAGCTCGCAGCGGGCGTCGGGATAGGTCTCGGCGAGCACCCGGTCGATCTTCCGGGCACGCCGGACGAGGCTGAGATCACGCGTGAGAACAGGCCGGGGTTCAGGCACCGCACCAGCGTACGGCGGTCCCGAACCCGGTCCGCGCGGACGGTCAAGGGGCACGGATTGTCCGCAACGGCGACCCATGCGGCAAGATGTGAGTTGAGACACCTCCGGTGTGGTGGATCCGGAGAACGCCGAGGCCACCCGGGCACGACCCGGGGAGCCGCGACAAGGAGGCTTGCATTCCGTGGATACCGATGTGCTGCGCCAGGCGCCGCTGTTCAGTGCGCTCGACGACGAGGCCACCATGGCCCTTCGCTCGTCGATGGGCACCGTCAAGCTGCGCCGGGGTGAGGTGCTTTTCCACGAGGGTGACTCCGGCGACAAGCTCTACATCGTCGCCGACGGCAAGGTGAAGCTCGGCCGCACCTCCGCGGACGGCCGCGAGAACCTGCTGGCGATCCTGGGTCCCGGCCAGATGTTCGGCGAGCTCTCGCTGTTCGACCCCGGCCCGCGCTCGGCGACGGTGACCGCGGTGACCGACACGGCGTTCTTCTCGCTCTCCCACGACGACCTGCTGCGCTGGCTCGAGGGCCGGCCCGGTGTCGCCCACGGGCTGCTCTCCCAGCTGGCGTCCCGGCTCCGTCGGGCCAACGACGTCGTCGCCGACCTGGTGTTCTCCGACGTCCCCGGCCGGGTGGCGAAGGCACTTCTCGACCTCGCCGACCGGTTCGGCCGCACCGCGGACGACGGCGTCCACGTGCACCACGACCTGACGCAGGAGGAGCTCGCGCAGCTCGTCGGCGCCTCGCGGGAGACCGTCAACAAGGCACTCGCCGACTTCGCCTCGCGCGGCTGGCTGCGGCTCGAGCCGCGCTCGGTCGTGCTCATGGACGTCGAGCGACTGGCCCGCCGCGCCCGCTGACCCGGCAGCCCGACAAGCGACCGGTTGTCGACCAGCCGCCGTCAGCCGCGGAGGTACTCCAGCTGGGCACGGACCGACAGCTCGGCCGCGCCCCAGAGCACCGGGTCCACGTCGGTGTACACGTGCTCGACGACCTCTCTCGGCGTCGCGTCCTGGCCGAGCACCCGCACCGCCTCCCGCACCTGCTCGAGGCGGTCGCGCCGGTGCGCCAGGTAGTGGTCGAGCGCGCCGAGAGCGTCCTCGATGACCGGCCCGTGGCCGGGCCAGACCCAGCGCGCCTCGCGCGCCTCGGCGAGGGCGTGCAGCCGCTGGAGCGAGTCGAGGTAGGCGCCGAGCTTGCCGTCCGGGTGCGCCACCACCGTCGTGCCACGGCCGAGGACCGTGTCCCCTGTCAGCACGGCGCCCTCGGCCGGCAGCAGGAACGACAGCGAGTCCGCGGTGTGGCCCGGTGTCCCCACGACGTGGACCTCGAGCCCGTCGACCTCGACCACGTCGCCGTCCGCCAGCCCTTCACCTCCGAGCCGGTGCTCGGGGTCGAGCGCCCGGACCCCGCAGCCGTACCGCTCCGCGAAGGCGCGTGCGCCTTCGGAGTGGTCGAGGTGACCGTGGGTGAGCAGCACGACCGCGACGTCGCCCGCGGCATCGGCGACCGCGTCCAGGTGGGTCTCGTCGAGGGGTCCGGGGTCCACGACCACCGAGCGCCGCGAGCCGGGCTCGCGGAGCACCCAGGTGTTCGTGCCGTCCAGCGTCATGATCCCGGGGTTCGGGGCCAGCACGCAGCGGGCCCGGTCCCCAAAGGCGCCGCCCTCCCACGCGCTCACGACTGGGCCTGCCGTGCCGCCGCCCCTCTGGCGGCCGCCCGCCGGGCCGCGACGGACTCGCCCAGCGCGACCAGGCGGTGGGGCAGCTCGAGGTAGCCCCCGCTGGGGTCCACCTGCATCTCGGGAAGGATCGGCGTGCGGTCGCGGCGCTCGGCGGCGGCGAGCGCCGCCGCGGTGGTCGTGTGCTCGTAGAGCTCGAGGCAGGAGGCGTACGTCGGGGGCAGCATCGCGAGCTTCCCGTCGTCGACGGCGTCGATGACGTCGCGGACCTTCATCCACACGACCTGGTCGGACTCCGTCGAGACGTCGCGGGTGACCTGTCCCTCCGGCAGCGCGGCGACGAAGAACCGGGTGTCGTAGCGCCGGGGCTCGAAGATCGGCGTCACCCACGAGCCCCAGAGCTCCAGGAGGTCGGTCCGCAGCTTGAGGCCGCGCTGGTCGAGGAAGTCGGTGAACGCCAGCTCGCGCGCCTCGAGCCGCTGGCGGTCCCGCTCCCAGTCGTCACCCGTGGTGTCTGCGACGACGCTGTCCTCGGTCGCACCGGCGAGCAGCACCCCGGACTCCTCGAAGGTCTCACGCACCGCGGCGCAGACGAGCGCGCGGGCATGCTCCTCGGAGGTGTCCAGCAGCTTCGCCCAGGTGCTCGGAGACGGTCCCACCCACCCGATCTGGTGGTCGAAGTCCCTGCGGTCGACGCCGCCGCCGGGGAAGACGCAGAACCCGCCGGCGAACGCCATGTCCACCGTCCGTCGCAGGAGGTACACCTCGAGCCCTCCGGGCTGGTCGTCACCTGCCCTGAGCAGCATCACCGTGCTGGCGTCCCGTGGCTCCACCGGTTGCCTGGTCCCGTCGAGGAACTCCCGTGCGGCTTCCACGAACGACTCGGGCAGCCGACGGGTCGGGTCCACTCAGGCCACCTCGACGGTCATCTCGACCTCGACCGGCGCGTCCAGGGGCAGCACCGGCACGCCGACGGCGGACCGCGCGTGCCTGCCGGCGTCGCCGAAGACCTGGCCGACCAGCTCGGAGGCGCCGTTGGCGACGCCCGGCTGACCGGTGAAGTCGGGAGTCGACGCCACGAAGACGACGATCTTGACGATGCGGGTGATGCTCTCGAGCGGCACCACGGCACCGATCGCGGCCAGCGCGTTCAGCGCGCACTGCTGGGCGCACTCGACCGCCTCCTCGACGCTCACCTCGCCACCGACCTTGCCGGTGGTGATCAGCTGCCCGGACCGCATCGGCAGCTGGCCGGAGGTGAAGACGTGGTTGCCCGACCGCACCGCGGGGATGTACGCCGCCACCGGCTTCGGGACCTCGGGAACCTCCAGCCCCAGCTCGGCGAGCCGCTGCTCCGGCGTGGTCCCGGAGAGGTCGCCGGTCACGACTTGGGCCGCTTGAAGTAGGCGACGAGGTTCTCCGGGTTCATGCCAGGCACGACCTGGACGAGCTCCCAGCCGTCCTCACCCCAGTTGTCGAGGATCTGCTTGGTGGCATGGACGAGCACGGGCACGGTCACGTATTCCCACTTGGTCATGGCGCGACTCTAGACCGTCGCGCACGACGGATCGTCGGCCGTTCGACAGCCCTCCCGCAGGCCCCGGCTACGCTCGGGAAGCGTGACCGAAGACAGGACCCCGACCAGTGCTCCTGACTGGGCCCGCGTCCAGCTGCACATCGTCAGCGGCAAGGGCGGCACCGGCAAGACGACGGTCGCTGCAGCCCTCGCGCTGGCCCTGGCCTCCAAGGGCAAGCACGTGCTGCTCTGCGAGGTGGAGGGCCGTCAGGGCATCGCCCAGCTCTTCGACGTGCCGCCGCTGCCCTACGAGGAGCGGCGGATCGCCAAGGGCCCCGACGGCGGCGGTGACGTCTACGCGCTCGCGATCGACGCCGAGTCGGCGATGGTCGAGTACCTCGCCCTCTACTACCGGCTCGGCAATCGCACCAGCCGGGCGCTCGACCGCTTCGGCGTCATCGACTTCGCGACGACGATCGCGCCGGGGCTCCGTGACGTGCTGCTGACCGGCAAGCTATACGAGGCGGTGGAGCGCAACGTGCGCAACAAGGGCGCCCGGGTGTACGACGCGGTGGTGCTCGACGCCCCGCCGACCGGCCGGATCGCGCAGTTCCTCAACGTCAACGGGGAGTTCGGGGACCTCGCCCGGGTCGGCACCGTCCGAGGACAGACCGAGCGCGTCATGGGGCTGCTGAAGTCGCGTCGCACCGCTGTCCACCTGGTCACGGTCCTGGAGGACATGCCCGTGCAGGAGACCATCGACGGGATCGCCGACCTCACGTCGCACGGCATGCGCGTCGGCGGGGTGGTCGTGAACCTGACCCGCCCGAAGAGCCTCGGCGACGAGGCCCGCGAGGCAGCACTGTCCGGGGAGCTCCCCCGCGACGCGATCGAGAGCGACCTGCAGAAGATCGGCGTCGACGTCACCCCCGGGCTGCTCGACGGGCTGGTCGAGGAGGCCAGGGGCCATGCGGAGCGCCGCCAGCTCGAGGACGAGCAGCGGGGCCGCATCGACGAGCTCGGCGTGCCGACGTACGAGCTGCAACGGCTGCCCGACGGCGTCGACCTGGGCGGCCTCTACGAGCTGGCCGCGGAGCTCCGAGAGCAGGGGATGGCATGAGAGCGCGCACGAGTCCCAGGGTCGGGCCGCTCGCCGCCCGTCTCGGCGACTGCCCCGAGCTGGACGTCGACGCACTGCTCGACGACCGCAAAACCCAGGTCATCGTCTGCACCGGCTCGGGTGGGGTCGGCAAGACGACCACGTCCGCGGCGCTGGCCCTCCGGGCCGCCGAGCGGGGCCGGAAGGTGGTCGTGCTGACCATCGACCCCGCCCGGCGGCTGGCCCAGTCGATGGGCATCGAGAAGCTCGACAACGTGCCCCGGCCGGTCCCCGGGATCGATGCGGACGCCGGCGGTTCGCTCGACGCGATGATGCTCGACATGAAGCGCACCTTCGACGAGGTGGTCGAGTCCCAGGCGAGCCCGGAGAAGGCTGCGTCGATCCTGAACAACCCGTTCTACGTGACGCTGTCGAGCTCGTTCGCCGGGACGCAGGAGTACATGGCGATGGAGAAGCTCGGCCAGCTGCGCCAGGACGCAGGGAGGACCGGGCGGTGGGACCTCATCGTGGTCGACACACCGCCGGCGCGCTCGGCACTCGACTTCCTCGACGCCCCCGAGCGGCTCTCCGGCTTCCTCGACGGCCGGTTCATCCGGCTGCTCCTGGCCCCGGCCAAGGGTCCGGCGAAGCTGATGACCACCGGCGTCGGCATGGTCACCAACACGATGGCCAAGGTCGTCGGGGCGCAGGTCCTCAAGGACCTGCAGATGTTCGTGGCCGCGTTCGACACGCTCTTCGGCGGGTTCCGGAACCGGGCGCAGCAGACGTTCCAGCTGCTCCAGACCAAGGAGACCGCCTTCCTCGTCGTCGCTGCCCCCGAGGCGGACGCGCTGCGCGAGGCGGCGTACTTCGTCGAGCGGCTCGACTCCGAGGAGATGCCGCTCGCCGGGCTCGTGGTGAACCGGGCGACACCGGCACTCGAGGGTCTCTCGGCCGAGCAGGCGATCGCCGGCGCGGAGCGGCTGGAGTCAGCCGGTGGCGACGCCGCCACGACGGCCGGGCTGCTGAGGCTGCACGCCGACCGGATCAAGCGGGTGAACCGCGAGAACAAGATGCGTGAGCGCTTCCAGGCCGCGCACCCGCACGTCCCGACCGCAGTCGTGCCGGCCCTGTCGACCGACGTGCACGACCTGGAAGGGCTGCGCCGCGTCGGCGAGCTGCTCGCCGGCTGAGCCGTAGCTGCCGGTTTCCCAAGGTATGTCGGAAAACCAGCACTCCCCATGGGACGTGACCCATGGGGAGTGAAAGCTTGCCGACATCCCTTGGGAAACCGGCAGGGGTTTCAGGCGCTGACGACTCCGACAGTGGTGACCGCCTGGCCGTTCTGCTCCGCCTGCGCGGTCTCGAACAGCCGACGCCAGGACACGACGTTGGGGCGCTTGCGCAGGACCGCACGACGCTCCCGCTCCGTCATGCCTCCCCACACGCCCCACTCGATCTGGTTGTCGAGGGCCTCGGCGAGGCACTCGGTCTTCACCGGGCAGCCGCCGCAGAGCTGCTTGGCCCGGTTCTGCGCAGCGCCGCGGACGAAGAGCTCGTCGGGCCTGCTCTGCTTGCACTGCGCCTGCGATGCCCAGTCGTCGTTCCAAGTCGTCATTTCGAATCCCATTCTGTTGACCTGCTCTCCCAAACAGGTGCTGGAGCCCAATCTCCAGGACTCAAACGTAAAGACTCAGAGATATTCAGGACAGACACGGTGTGCCCAAATCCTTATAGTCCGGTTGGACTACCCCGATTATCCGGGTGTCGGACCTTAGCCCTAAAGGGGGCGGTATCGGGACCTTTAAACAACACTGGTGTGACTTGTGGGGCTGGAGGGGCGCCCGTTTCGGGACCGTCCCTGACCCGTTGGGACTAGCAAGGCCCGGACGGAATGGAAACGGCCCGGAAATGACAACGGTGTTATTTCCTGCATTTCACGGACTGTCGCAGAAGCGATTCGCTTCGGCCCGTCCCGTACCCTGGGGGCATGCCTTCACGCCGCCCTGGCGCCCCTCGCGCTGCCGACGTGGTCTCCCACCTCGGAGTCATGATCGGGGTCTCCGCCCTCATCGGCATCCTGGTCGCCGGTCTCGCGATCCCGTTCGCCGCGCTCGCCGGCTTCGGCGCCCGGACGGTCGCCGACAGCATGGACAAGCTGCCCGACGAACTGACCGCCGAGCCGCTGGCCCAGCGCACGCGGGTGCTCGCCGCCGACGGCAGCCTGCTCGCGACGTTCTACGACCAGAACCGGATCAACGTCCCGCTCAACGAGGTCTCGCGCATCATGCACAAGTCGATCGTGGCGATCGAGGACTACCGCTTCTACCAGCACGGCGCGCTGGACCTGAAGGGCACGCTCCGCGCGTTCGTGACCAACCAGGCCAACTCCGGCGAGGTCGTGCAGGGCGGTTCGTCGATCACCCAGCAGATGGTCAAGCAGACGCTGGTCAACCAGGCGAAGACCAAAGAGGAGCAGGTGGCGGCGACCGCTGAGAGCTACGAGCGCAAGATCCGCGAGCTCCGCTACGCCATCGCCTTCGAGCAGAAGTACAGCAAGGACTGGATCCTCGAGCGCTACCTGAACATCTCCTACTTCGGCGACGGCGCCTACGGCATCGAGGCCGCCGCCCGGCACTACTTCTCCAAGTCGGCCCGGGAGCTGGGGCTGGAGGAGGCTGCTCTGCTCGCCGGGATCGTGAAGAACCCGTCGCAGTTCGACCCCACGAACAACCCGGTGGAGTCCCGCCAGCGCCGCAACGTGGTCCTCACCCGGATGGCCGACCTCAACGTCATCTCGATGAGCGAGGCCCGCAAGGCCAAGCGCGCGCCGCTGGACCTCACGGTCACGCCCACGCGCAACGGCTGCGTCGGCACCCAGGGCGAGTTCTTCTGCGACTACGTCCGCAACTACCTCGAGGAGGACCCGGCCCTGGGTGAGACCGTCGCGGACCGGCGCCGGCTCCTCGACAGCGGCGGCCTGACCATCGAGACCACGATCGACCCGCGCTTCCAGAGGGCATCCGACGCCTCCGTCGCGACGCACGTCCGGCCCACCGACCAGGCCATCGGCGGTCTCGCGATGGTGGAGCCGGGCACCGGCGCCGTACGCGCGCTGTCGCAGTCACGGCCGATGGGCGCCGACAAGGCGCGGGGCCAGACCTACCTCAACTACGTGGTCCCCAAGGAGTACGGCGACGCCAACGGGTTCCAGGCCGGCTCGACGTTCAAGCTGTTCGTGCTCGCGGCAGCCATCAAGCAGGGCATCCCGCTCTCGACGCAGATCAGCTCACCGCAGACCGTCAGCATCTCGCCGAGCGAGCTCGAGACCTGCGACGGGACCCTCGCGAGCTTCGACACGTGGACCCCGTCGAACTCGACCGGCAGCGGCAGCTTCGACCTCTACACCGGCACCCAGCAGTCGGTGAACACGTTCTTCGCCCAGCTCGAGGCCCGCACCGGGCTGTGCGAGCCGGTGACCCTGGCCCGCGAGATGGGGGTGGAGGTGCCCGAGCAGGACGTCGTCGGGCCGTTCACGCTCGGGGTCACGAACACCGACCCGCTCACGATGGCCGGGGCGTACGCGACCTTCGCGAACCGCGGCGAGTACTGCGAGCCCCGCCCCGTCGACCGCATCCTCAGCTCGTCAGGCAAGGTCCTTGCGGAGTACCCCGACCAGTGCAAGCAGCTGATGCCTGCCGCGGTCGCCGACGCGATCAACGACATCCTCCGCGGGGTCCAGGAGCCGGGAGGCTTCGGCTACGACAACGGGCTGGGACTCGCCCAGCCCTCCGCCGGCAAGACCGGCACGATCAACGACAATAAGGCCGTGTGGTTCATCGGCTACACCCCGAACATGTCCACGGCTGCGATGCTCGCCGGCGCCAACACGCTCGGCCAGCCGATCACGCTCAACGGGCAGTACGTCGGCGGCACCTACATCTCCCGCGCGTTCGGCTCGACCCAGGCGGGACCGATCTGGGGTGACGCCATGGAGGGCGTCCAGAGCTACCTCGAGGACGTCGACTTCACCGTCCCTGACCCGACCGCGATCGAGGGCCGGCTGGTGACCGTGCCGTCGCTGGGCGGGCTCTCCACCACCGACGCGTCGACCCAACTGCGTGAGGCCGGCTTCATCCCGACCATCGGCCCGTACGTCGACTCCTCGTACGCCGAGGGCACCGTGGCCTACACCAGCCCCGGATCAGGAACATCGATCGGGACCGGGTCGTCGGTGACGATCTACGTCTCCGACGGCAGCCCGTACGTCCCGCCCGCCCCGGCGCCCTCCGGCGGCAGCGACGACGGCGGTGGTGGCGGGACCGGTGGCGGGACCGGTGGCGGGACCGGTGGCGGGACCGGTGGCGGGACCGGTGGCGGCGGCAACGGCGGCGGCAACAACGGGAACGGCGGCGGCAACGGCGGAGCCCGCTGACCGGGATCAGCCGAGCTGGCGCTTGACCTCGGCGGCCACGACGCCGCCGTCGGCTCGGCCCTTGACCTGGGGCTGCAGCACGCCCATCACCTTGCCCATCGCACGCATGCCCTCACCGGCGGCGCCGGTCCGCTCCACGGCCTCGGACACGAGCCTGGCGATCTCGTCGGCGCCGAGCTGCTGCGGGAGGTAGTCCGCGAGCACGGCAGCCTCGGCTCGCTCCTTCTCCGCACTGTCCGCGCGACCCGCGTTGTCGAACGCCTCGGCGGCCTCGCGCCGCCTCTTGTTCTCGGCGCTGAGCACCCCGACGACATCGTCGTCGGTCAGCTCCCGTGCGGACTTGCCCGCGACCTCGGCATTGGTGATCGCCGTCAGCACCATGCGGAGCGTGGAGGAGCGCACCTCGTCGCGTGCCTTGATCGCGGAGGTGAGGTCGGTGCGGAGCCGGTCCTTGAGGTCGCTCATGTCGGCCATACTCTCAGCCGTTGCCGCCCTGTGGCAGCCTGGGCCCATGGCCCTCCCGGTGACCGACCTCGACGCCATGACCTCGAGGCCCGCCGTCCGCACAGGCATCCGGGCAGCTGCAGCGGTGGCCGCGGCGGGAAGCGCCGGACTCGGGTACGCCTGGTGGGAGGCCCGCTGGTTCACGCTGCGGCACGTGACCGTGCCGGTGCTGCCCCCCGGTGCGGCCGAGCTCCGGGTGCTGCACCTCAGCGACCTGCACCTGGCGCCGTACCAGAGGCGCAAGCGGGAGTGGCTGGCGTCGCTCCGGCACCTCGAGCCCGACCTGGTCGTCAACACCGGCGACAACTTCGGGCACCGCTTGGCGGTGGAGCCGCTCATGGAGGCACTGGGACCCCTGGCCGAGGTGCCGGGCGTCTTCGTGATGGGCTCGAACGACTACTTCTCGCCGACGCCACGCAACCCGGTCCGGTACCTCGTCCCCGACGATCGGCGCTACACCGACTCCAGCGCGCTGCCCTGGCAGCACCTCATCGACCGGCTCACCGACGCCGGGTGGACCGAGCTGACGAACCGGCGAGCCGAGCTGACCGTCAAAGGGGTCCGCCTCGCGTTCGCCGGCGTCGACGACCCGCACCTCGAGTACGACGACCTCGACGCCGTCGCGGGGCCGGCCGACCAGGACGCCGACCTGCGGATCGGGGTGAGCCACGCGCCGTACCTGCGGGTGCTCGACCGCTTCGCGCAGGACGGGTACGACCTGACCTTCGCCGGCCACACGCACGGAGGACAGCTGCGCCTGCCGTTCAAGGGCGCGCTCGTGACGAACTGCGACATCGAGCCGGCCAGGGCCCGCGGGTTGCACCGTCACCCGGCGACCTCGTCGCCGGGCGACCCCGGCTCGTCCTGGCTGCACGTCTCCGCAGGCGCCGGCACCTCGCCGTTCGCCGCCGTGCGGTTCTGCTGCCGCCCGGAGGCGACGCTGCTCAGGCTGACCCACCGGCCACCCGGCCGACCCTGATTTCTGGCGCGACCCCGGCTCGGATAAACTTCCCACGCACCACGGGCTGTGGCGCAGCTTGGTAGCGCGCTTCGTTCGGGACGAAGAGGCCGCAGGTTCAAATCCTGTCAGCCCGACCCACCTGAGGCGGACCGATCAACTCGGTCCGCCTCGGCCCTTTCCTGGCCCCAGTAGTGGCAGACTGCCGCCATGGCTCAGAAGGAATCCGAGACCGGCCCGTCGCTGGAGCTCCCGTCGCTCTTCGGTCGGCGGAAGCGTCGTGCCGACTCCAGCACCGACGAGACGATCCACGACGGAGCGGCCACCGGCGCCGACGACCGGACCGATGAGCGGGCCGATGACCAGGCCGATGACCGGGCCGACGACGCCACCACGGTGATCGCGCCGGTCGAGCAGGAGCCCGTCGCCCCGACGGCGCACACGCCCGCGGTGACACCCACCGCCGTGCCCACCCCCCCCCCCCCCCCCCCGCCCGGCCCCCCCCCCCCCCCCCCCCCCCCCCCCGCCCC
>CADCUK010000097.1 GCA_902805865.1 uncultured Nocardioidaceae bacterium
CGGTGCCGACGGCGACCCGCGCTTCATCGCGGCCGCCGCCGTGGTCATCGGCATCGTGATGTCCGCGGGCATCCTGGCCCTGACCGGCTACTACACCGGCACCGAGTACCGCCCCGTCAAGGATGTCGGCAAGACGTCGCTGACCGGTGCGGCGACCGTGATCCTCTCCGGCCTCTCGGTCGGCTTCGAGTCCGCGGTCTACACGACGCTGGTCATCGGCGCGGCCGTGTTCGGGGCGTTCCTGCTCGGCGGGGCGACCGTCACGGTCTCGCTCTTCGCGGTGGCCCTGGCCGGCTGCGGCCTGCTGACCACCGTCGGCGTCATCGTGGCCATGGACACGTTCGGCCCGGTCTCCGACAACGCCCAGGGCATCGCCGAGATGTCCGGCGACGTCAGCCCCGAGGGCGCGCAGATCCTCACCGAGCTCGACGCGGTCGGCAACACCACCAAGGCGATCACCAAGGGCATCGCGATCGCGACCGCCGTGCTGGCCGCCACCGCACTGTTCGGGTCGTACTCGACCTCGGTCTACGAGGCCCTCGCCGAGGCGAACCCGACCGAGGACGAGACCGCGCTGCTGAGCTTCGACGTCTTCAACCCGGGCGTGCTCGTCGGCCTCCTCCTCGGCGCCGCAGTCGTGTTCCTGTTCTCAGGGCTGGCCATCAATGCCGTCGCCCGGGCTGCCGGTGCGGTCGTCTACGAGGTGCGCCGCCAGTTCCGGGACATCCCTGGGATCATGGAGGGCACCGGCCGTCCGGAGTACGGCAAGGTCGTCGACATCGTCACCAAGGACTCGTTGCGCGAGCTCGTGACGCCCGGCCTCCTGGCCGTTCTCGCCCCCGTCGCGGTCGGGTTCGGGCTCGGCGTCGGCGCTCTCGCCGGCTTCCTCGCCGGCGCGATCGGCACCGGCACGCTGATGGCGGTCTTCCTCGCGAACTCAGGCGGTGCCTGGGACAACGCGAAGAAGCTCGTCGAGGACGGCAACCACGGCGGCAAGGGGTCGCCCGCCCACGAGGCGACGATCATCGGTGACACCGTCGGCGACCCGTTCAAGGACACCGCCGGTCCGGCGATCAACCCGCTGATCAAGGTGATGAACCTGGTCTCGCTGCTGATCGCCAGCGCGGTGGTCTCCTTGAGCGTCGGGGATGACCAGAACGACCTGGTCCGCATCCTCATCGCCCTCGTCGCAGCCGGCATCATCGCGGCCGCGGTGTACATCTCGAAGCGTCGGCCGGTCGCGATCGGGGATGACACCCCCGTAGCGGCAACGCCCGTCACTCCCACCGGTGGGTCGACCACCGGTACGGCCACCACCGTCACGCCTGGCGGAAGCACCCAGGCCGACCCGGCAGGACCCAGCACGACTCCGCACCACTGAGCACCACCCAGCACCACGCGAGGAGGGCCCGCCGGATGACCGGCGGGCCCTTCGGCTCTCCCGGGGACCTAGGCTCCCCGTGTGGATCTGCTCAGCACGGCCCTCGTCCCCCGGCTCCGTGAGGCGCTCGTCGCGGCGGGATTCACCTACGACGGCGTGGCAGCGCTGCTCGGACCGGTCGCGCACGCCGCTCTGTCCCGCAACGAGACCACCCCGGGCATGCGGATCGCCGGCGGTGGCAGCCCGCTGGAGACCCTGACCCGGCTGTGGCCGCTGCAGGGATCCGTCGACCTGGCTGCGGCGGAGGCCGCGCTGCCTGGTCTCGTGGATCCCCTCTGCGTGGCCGGCCTCCTGGAGCGCTCGGTCGGCTCCGTGCGAGCGAGGGTCGACGTCCGCCCGTACGCCTCGGACGACCGCGACTGGTGGGTGGTCAGCGACCTCACTCCCGGGCTGGACGGGGCACCGAACCGCGTCGGCTCCGACCACGTGCTGGGCATCAGCTCGGCGTCGTCGTCGCTGGCGCAGCTGACCGTCCGCTCCGCGGTGGGCAGGGCGCTGGACCTCGGCACCGGCTGCGGCGTCCAGTCGCTCCACCTGTCCGGGCACGCCGGCGAGGTCGTCGCGACCGACGTCAACGAGCGGGCGCTCGCGATGACCCGGCTGAACGCGGCGCTGAACGACGTGGCGATCGACGTCCGCTCCGGCAGCACCTTCGAGCCGGTCCGCGGTGAGGAGTTCGACCTCGTGGTCACGAACCCACCGTTCGTGGTCTCCCCGGGGACCGGTGAGCTGCTGGTGTACCGCGACTCCGGGCTCCCCGGCGACGAGATGGTCCGCCGGGTCGTCACCGGGACGCCGCGGCACCTGGCGCCCGGCGGCACGGGGCAGGTGCTGGCGAATTGGGTGCACGTCGACGGCGAGCCGTGGCAGGAGCGGCTCGAGGGCTGGCTCGCCCCGGTCGACGGCCGGTCGTGCGACGCCTGGGTCGTGCAGCGGGAGGTGGCCGACCCGGCGCAGTACGTCGAGCTCTGGCTGCGCGACGCCGGCCTCGACCGGGCACCGGACTACACCCGCCGGTACGACGCCTGGGCCGGCTGGTTCGCCGACCAGGGCATCACCGGCGTCGGCTTCGGGTGGGTGAACCTCCGGCGGACCGACCGTGAGGTGCCGTCGGTGCGTGTCGAGGAGTGGCCCTACGAGGTGGAGCAGCCGCTCGGCGCCGAGGTCGAGTCGTGGTTCCGGCGTACCGACCTGCTGGCGGGGCTGGACGACGACGCGGTGCTCGGAACCGCCTGGCAGACCCGGGCCGACGTACGGCAGGAGACCGTCGGGGCTCCCGGTGCCGAGGACCCCGAGGTGATCGTGCTCCGACAGCAGCGCGGGATGCGGCGGGCCCGACAGGTCGACACCGTCGAGGCAGCGCTCGTCGGGGCCAGCGACGGCGACCTCACCGCGGCGCAGATCCTCGCCGCAATCGACGAGCTGCTCGGAACTCCGTCGTCGGGCGAAGTCAATGGCGAGGTCGGAGACGAAGGCGCGGGCGGTGGCGCGCGCGATCGTGCGGGCGATGGTGCGGGCGCGACGTCCCGGGTGACGGCCCTCCGCGAGCTCGTCGCCGACGGCTTCCTCGTCCCCTGACCCCGCCGAGCCGGCGCGTCCGCGCACCAGATCTCCGTCGAGCCGGCGCGTCCTGACCTCCCGCGCGGTCAGGACGCGCCGACTCGGCCTCTCAACGCAGTCAGGACGCGCCGACTCGGCCTCTCAGCGCAGTCAGGACGCGCCGACTCGGCGGGGGGAGGGGTCAGAGGAGGAAGCGGAAGAGCGGGGAGTCCGGGGGGATCTGCTCGATGTTCGGCGGGGCGGCGGCCATCCGCGCGAGCAGCGGCTCCAGCTCCTCGGCCGACCCGAGCTCGATGCCGACCAGCGCCGGACCGGTCTCACGGTTGTTGCGCTTGACGTACTCGAACAGCGTGATGTCGTCGTCGGGACCGAGGACGTCGTCGAGGAACTGACGCAGGGCGCCGGGCTCCTGGGGGAACTCCACCAGGAAGTAGTGCTTCCGCCCGGTGTGCACCAGCGCCCGCTCGACGACCTCCGCGTAGCGGCTGACGTCGTTGTTGCCACCCGACAGCACGCACACCACGGTCGAGCCGGGTGCCAGGCCGAGGTCGGCGAGGGCAGCGGGAGCCAGCGCGCCGGCGGGCTCGGCGATGATCCCGTCGGCCTGGTAGAGCTCGAGCATCTCGACGCACACCTGACCCTCGGGCACGGCCACCAGCTCGGGCCGGTGCCGGTCGACCACCGCGTGCGTCAACGAGCCGACCCGGCGCACCGCGGCGCCGTCGACGAACGCCTCGACGTGCTCGAGGTCCACCGGTGCTCCCGCGGCCACCGCGGCGGCCATCCCCGCCGCTCCGGCCGGCTCGACCCCGACGACCCGGGTCTCCGGTGCGTGCTCGGCCAGCCACAGGAGGTTGCCGGCGATCAGTCCTCCGCCACCGACCGGCAGCACCACCGCGTCCGGGACCCGGCCGAGCTGCTCGACCGCCTCGGCCAGCACGGTCCCCTGACCGGCGAGGACGTAGGGGTGGTCGAACGCCGGGACGAGCGTCGCCCCGCTCGCCGCCGCGTGCGCCGAGGCCAGGGCGGCGGAGTCGTCGTACGTGTCGCCCTCGACCAGCACCTCGACGTACGACCCGCCCAGCGCCGCCACCCGGTCGCGCTTCTGGCGCGGCGTGGTGCGCGGCAGGTAGATCCTGGCCCGTACGCCGGACCGGGCGCACGCGAAGGCGACCCCCTGGGCATGGTTGCCGGCACTGGCGCAGACCACTCCGGCAGCCCGTGCTTCCTCGCCGAGCCGCTCGATGAACGTGTAGGCGCCGCGGCCCTTGTAGGACCGGGTCGGCTGGAGGTCCTCACGCTTCAGGTACACCTCGGCCCCGGTCAGCCGCGAGAGCCGGGCGTTGTGCTCCAGCGGCGTGGGCTCGAGGACGTCGCGCAGGAGCACGGCCGCCTTCTCGACGTCCGAGTGGGTGACGTCGGACGGGGGAAAGGGGGGCTGGCGGTCGGCATCTGTCACGCTGCCTATTGTCAGGGGGACTTGACGACAGGCGTTAGCGTTCCCCGCATCGCCGCTCAGTCTCACTGACAGGCGGGCCGCAGGGGCCAGGAGAGGAATCAACGAGGTGGCAACGAAAGGTTCGGCAGACGGCTCCGGTCGCAAGCTGGTGATCGTCGAGTCACCGGCCAAGGCGAGGACGATCGCCGGCTACCTCGGACCCGACTACGTCGTCGAGTCCTCGATCGGCCACATCCGCGACCTCCCCAAGGACGCCTCCGACGTGCCGGCCGCGATCAAGGGTGAGAAGTGGGCGCGGCTGGGCGTCGACGTCGACAACGAGTTCACTCCTTACTACGTCGTCTCGCGGGACAAGAAGCCGCACATGACCAAGCTGAAGGGGCTCCTCAAGGACGCCTCCGAGCTCTTCCTGGCCACGGACGAGGACCGCGAGGGCGAGGCGATCGCCTGGCACCTGCAGGAGGAGCTCAAGCCCAAGGTGCCGGTGCGCCGGATGGTCTTCCACGAGATCACCAAGCAGGCGATCCAGGACGCCGTGCGCAACCCGCGCGAGCTCGACCTCGACCTCGTCGAGGCGCAGGAGGCCCGCAGGATCCTCGACCGGCTCTACGGCTACGAGGTCTCGCCGGTGCTGTGGAAGAAGATCATGCCGCGGCTCTCGGCCGGTCGGGTGCAGTCGGTGGCAACCAGGATGGTGGTCAACCGGGAGCGCGAGCGGATCGCCTTCCGCGCCGCGTCGTACTGGGACCTCGAGGGCACCTTCGACGCCGGCCAGCAGCACAGCGAGCGGATGTTCCCCGCCAAGCTGCAGTCGATCGACGGCGGCCGCGTCGCGCGCGGCTCGGACTTCGACTCGCTCGGCCAGCTGAAGGTCTCGACGGGCTCGACCACCGGGAACGACGTCGTGCACCTGGACCGCGCCCGGGCCGAGGCGCTGGTCGAGGCGCTGCACGACACCTCGTTCGAGGTGCGGTCGGTCGACTCCAAGCCCTACACCCGCAAGCCCTACGCGCCGTTCCGTACGACGACGTTGCAGCAGGAGGCCTCGCGCAAGCTCGGCTTCGGGGCCAGCCGGACGATGTCGGTCGCCCAGCGGCTGTACGAGAACGGCTTCATCACCTACATGCGAACCGACTCGATCACGCTGTCGGAGTCCGCGGTGAGCGCAGCGCGGGCCCAGGTCCGCGACCTGTTCGGTGCCGAGTACCTCCCCGACGTGCCCCGCACCTACCAGTCGAAGGTCAAGAACGCCCAAGAGGCGCACGAGGCGATCCGGCCGGCCGGCGAGAACTTCCGCACCCCGGCCCAGACCGGTCTGTCCGGTGACGAGTTCCGGCTCTACGAGCTGATCTGGATGCGCACCGTGGCGTCGCAGATGAAGGACGCGCAGGGCCGGTCGGTGTCGATCCGCCTCGGCGGCACCGCCTCGACCGGCGAGGACGTCGTGTTCTCGGCCACCGGTCGCGTCATCACCTTCCACGGCTTCCTCAAGGCGTACGTCGAGGGGTCCGACGACCCTGAGACCGAGTCGGACGACACCCAGACGCGGTTGCCGGCCCTCGCCGAGGGGGACTCGGTCTCCGCGGCGGCGCTCCGGGCCGCCGGCCACGAGACCAAGCCGCCGGCGAGGTACACCGAGGCCACGCTGGTCAAGGAGCTCGAGGAGCGGGAGATCGGTCGCCCGTCGACGTACGCCTCGATCATCGGCACCATCCTCAACCGCGGCTACGTGTACAAGAAGGGCAGTGCGCTGGTCCCGGCGTGGCTGGCGTTCTCGGTCGTGCGGCTGCTCGAGGAGCACTTCTCGCGGCTGGTCTCCTACGAGTTCACCGCGGGCATGGAGGACGTCCTCGACGAGGTCGCCGCCGGCCGGCGCAACCGCAACACCGAGCTGGCCGAGTTCTACTTCGGCACGGGGGAGCACGAGGGGCTGCAGAAGCTCGTCAGCGACCTCGGCGACATCGACGCCCGCGAGCTCGCGACGTTCCCGATCGGCGACGGCATCAACCTGCGCGTCGGGCGCTACGGCCCGTACGTCGAGAACGAGGCCGGCGACCGCGGCAACGTCCCGGAGGACCTGCCGCCCGACGAGCTGACCGTCGAGAAGGCCAAGGAGCTGCCGGCGAACCCGGCCGG
>CADCUK010000098.1 GCA_902805865.1 uncultured Nocardioidaceae bacterium
GCGTGAGGCGGGTGGACAACGTCGTCGAGACGGTCCACATGTTGCCGGCACTGGCTGTCTGCGCGGTGAATGCTGCTCCGGCTGTGCCCGACCAGCTGACGGTGGCCGCGGTCACCAGCATCACAGGCAAGCTGACGCGGCCGGCTCGCCGCAGCGTCGAGAGCGTGCGGTGCCTGCGGCGGAGGGTGGAAGGTCGGGCCCGCAAACGGCCGAGGAGCCGACTCCCCCTGAGCCCGCTCCCCCGCCCTCGGTCCCGCCGTCGACCGGCATACACGAAGGCGGCGACGGTCAGCCCCAGCCACCCCAGCAGCGGGGCGAGGTCGCCCTCGGTGAGCCAGACCAGTGGTCTGCCGACGAGCGGCACCAGGATCATCGCTCGGGAGCGGAAGCCGTCGCGGCTGACCGGCGTGGTGTCGTTGTCGGCGTTGGCGTCGCCGCGGGTGGCCCAGGTGCCGTCACCGAGGTCGCTGACGACGCGGTGGACGAGCAGCCGTTCCTGGTCGCCGACCGCCGCAGGGTCGAGGAACACCATCACGCGACCCACCGGGACGTCCTCGGCGGTGCCGAAGGGTCGCCCGACGACCACGTCGCCCACACCGATGTCGGGCTGCATCGAGCCGCTCTGCACGACGTGGCTCGTCCAGTGCCACAGGACGGGCACGCTGGCCGCCACCAGCAGGGTGAGCAGGAGGGCGCGGTAGACCCGCGCAGTCACCACGACGACCAGGTGCGCCCAGGCGGCAGCAGCACCGGTCACCTCAGGGGCGAGGAAGGCTCGAGGTGCCGGCGAGAGGTTGGTTGCGACCACCGGTCACCTCCTTGCTGCGCGGCTGGTGTGGAAGCAGCGACCGACACGGGCTCGACGGGGTCGACCCGGTTGGTGTCGTCGTCGTGCCTGTCGCACGTCAGTTGCTGCGGAGCTCCCACTGCAGGTCGATGCCGGTCCTGGCGCCCTGGAGCTGGTCGACCTGCGTCTGGGTGAGCCCGGTGGTGTCGAAGGTCCAGGTGATCCGGTAGGTCCTCGACTGCGTGCCGGCGGTCACGTTCCATCCACCGGCGCCGGCGGCGTAGCTGTCGACCCCGGCGAGCGTCTTCAGGCTGGTGCCGGACGGGATGACCGTGGTGTCGCCGACGAAGCCGTCGCAGCTGCCGAAGCCGCCGCCGTCGCCGCTGACGATCCCGATCTTGACGTAGTTCTCGAGCCCTGCTGCCGACGGCACGGGGTTGACGGCGTAGCCCTTGACGACGCCGGGCACCGAGGCGTTGGCGGTGACCGTGATGCACTTGGTCTCGGTCTGCCCGGGGACCATGCTGGCAACCTGGAAACGTGCGGATCCGGCGTCGTCGTCCGTCAGTGCCACAGCACCGGTGGCCCAGTCGTTGCCCGAGTTTCGTGTGGTGCCGCTGAACGCGGCGTAGGACGACTGCCAGACGAGAGCGCCGGCGGCCAGGATCGCCACCGGAGTAGCGGCAGCGACGGCGATCGAGGTGGCCTTGGGTGATGGAGTACGCATGTGGGAACCTTTCGAGGGGGTTCCGGCTATTCCTTCATGTTTTGCGCCTTATGTCCGAGAAATGGATGAATCTGATCATATAAGTTCATGTCGTCTGGGCGCTCCGCGGGGTCAGCAGCCATCGCGACGTACGGTCACCCCATGCGTTTCGGACTGACGATCCTGCCCGAGCTGCCGTGGGCCGAGCTGCGCCCGAGATGGGAGGCGGCGGAGGCGATGGGCTTCGACCACGCCTGGACCTACGACCACCTCGTCTGGGGTGGGCTGCCCGAGTCACCGTGGTACGGCACGATGCCCACGCTGACCGCCGCAGCGCTGGTCACCGAGCGGATCGGGCTCGGCACCTTCGTCTCCTCGCCGAACTTCCGCCACCCGGTCGTGCTGCACCGCGACGTGCAGTCGCTCGACGACATCTCCGAGGGTCGCTTCATCCTCGGTGTCGGCACCGGTGGCGACCTCGACTCGGAGATCCTCGGCGGCCCCTCGATGAGCACGCGCGACCGGGTCGATCGGTTCCACGAGTTCGTCGAGCTGCTCGTGCGGCTCAGGACCGAGGACCGTGTCGACGCCGACGGACGCTGGTTCTCCTCACGCAACGCTCGCACGCTGCCGGCGTTGCAGGACGTGCCGCTCGTGGTGGCAGCCAACGGTCCGCGGTCGCTGCGGTTGGCGGCCCGCACCGGCGACGCCTGGGTCACCACCGGCCCGCGAGCGGAGACCGTGGAGGAGTGGTGGACCGGCCTCGACACGGCGCGGCAAGGGCTGGAGGAGGCGTTGGTGGCGGCCGGTCGCGAGCCGTCGTCCTTCCCGCGCTACCTCAACCTCGACTCGTCGCCGCAGTACTCGCTCACCAGCCGTGGCGTGTTCGAGGAGATGGTCGGACGGGCGGCGGCGTTGGGGTTCACCGACGTGATCACCCACTGGCCGCGACCCGAGGGCCCGTACGCCGGCTCGGTTGCTGTGCTCGAGGACGTCGCCGCCGGGATGGGTTCCCTGGGCTGACGCGTCCTGCCGGGGCGATGCTCCAGACCGCCGGCCGACCGGGCACCCCTCGTCCTTTGTCTACCCCGGGGCTATACTTTTCGGCTTCCGATGAAGGGGCACCGATGGGCCATCGCATCATCTTCATGTGGACAGTCCCGAGGTCGGTCTCGACCTCCTTCGAGCGCATGGTCAGCGCCCGTGGCGACCACCTGGTGCTGGACGAGCCGTTCTCCCGCTCCTACTACTACGGTCCGGACCGGCTGTCCTCCCGCTACACCGAGACGCTGCCCGAGAGCTCGGCGGAGCAGATCCTTGATCGCATCGAGAAGGCCGCCGTCGAGCGACCCGTCTTCGTCAAGGACATGGCGTACCACGCCGCGTCGCTGCTGGGAGCGGACCTCCTGGCACGCTTCGACAACTGCTTCCTGGTGCGCGACCCGGCGGCGACGCTGCGCTCCCTTGCGCGCCGCTGGCCCGACTTCACCGATGACGAGACGGGGTGGGGTCATCTCGACCAAGCAGCGCGCATCAACGATTCGCTCGGCCGACCCAGAGTCGTGGTCGATGCGGACCTGCTCTGCGACGATCCACCGTCGGTGGTCGCCGAGTGGTGCAGCCGCATGGAGCTCCCGTACGACGCCCGCGCACTGAGCTGGGAACCGGGGATGCAGGACGACTGGGAGCTCTGGGGCGACTGGCACAGCGCCACGGCCCGCTCGACCGGGTTCGAGCCGCTCGACCCGCCGCCCCCGCCTCCGACTCCTGACGAGCCGCGTCTGTACGACGCGTACCAGCTTGCCGAGCCGATCTACCGTGCCTTCCGGTCGGAGGCCATCGGCCGAACGGCCGAACGGTCAGAGGACTGAGCTCACCGGCGCGCGTCGAGCGTAAACCACACGGTCGTGCCGCCGCCGGGCACCGGCCGGAGTCCCCAGGTCATCGCCAGCGCCGCGACGTTGAGGAGACCGCGATGGTCAGGGTCGGAGGCATCGAGGGCATCGAGGGCGTCGAGGGCTTCGAGGGATGGGGCCACGCCCAGGGCGTCGCCGAGGCAGACCTCGAGGATGGCCTCGGAGCGGGCAACGCTCAGCCTGATCGGACCGGTGCCGTGCGACAACGCACAGCTGAACAGCTCCGAGGCGAGGAGCTGCGCAGTCATCGCAACGTCCGGGAGCAGCCCCGAGCAGCGGTCGGCGACGTAGGCGCGGGCGCGCCCGGCATCGGCCGGGTCCCTGCGCAGGTGGAACTCGTAGTGCTGGACAGACACAAGTCCCCCGTTTCGCCCGCTGCTGGACTCCCCCGACGCTACCCCAGATCTCGGCTCGCCCTACGCACCGGCCCGTCCGTCGATCCCTTCGCGAAGCAGGTCGAGGTGACCGCAGTGCTGGGCGTACTCGGTGATCATCCGGAGCACCAGCCAGCGCAGGTCGACGTCCTCGTACCAGTCCAGGGGCCGGGCGGTGTCGTCGAGGTCGTGGGCGGCCACGATCTCGCGCGAGACCGCGCACTCCGCGCGCCAGGTCTCGAGGTCCGCGACGAAGTCGGCCTCCGGAGGTGGGTTGAAGTCGAGATCAGGTTCGGCCGCGGTGAAGAAGAGGAACGGCACGTCGCGGCGCTCGAAGTTCTGCTGGAACCACCAGCGCTCGACGCCGGCGAGGTGTCGGACCAAGCCGTGCAGCGACAAGGTCGACGGCGGCATGGAGCGAGCCCGGGCCTGCGCGGGAGACAGCCCGCGGCACTTCATCTCCACGGTCGCGCGGTAGTAGTCCAGGTACGCCGTCAGCGCCTCGCGCTCACCGGCGACGCGCGGGATGCGCGGGCGGTCGTCGTCGGCCCACACCGGCGAGAAGTCGTCATCGGTGAGGCCGGACTCCGGGCGCGCCGTGTCGTCCGTGAGGTCGTCACTCATGCCGCGCACTGTGCCACGGCCCGACCGCCACTAGGGGCGGCGGTGACGGTAGAGATAGCTGAGCGGTGCGCTTGCCAGACCGGCGACGAAGGCGACAACGGCGAACCCGACCATCGCCCTGGTGATGACGACCGTCTCCCGGTCCCGCTGCTCCTGCGTCTTCACCGGCTCAGTATGGCGTTCGATCCGCGGTTGGCGAGGGGTTGTGCTCAGCCCGAGCGAGATCCCGTCGGACGTAGCGCAGGTGCGCCCACTCCTCTTCCAGGATCACGCGGATGCAGTCACCGACGCTGGGGCGCCAGTCGCCGCCGCCCCACGGGTTCTCTCGTTCCTCCGCGAGCAGCGCCGGGGTGGCCGCGGCGAGGAAGTCGGTCACGAGCTGCTGCCGCTCGGCACGCACCGCGAGGATCTCCTCGTAGGCCGGCGGCTCGGCACGGAAGATCGACATGTCGAAGCCCATCTCCTCGGCACCGGTGAAGATCTGGCCGATCTCGTGGAAGGGCTGCTCCATCCGCAGTATGGCGCCGCGGAGCCACGCGTCGGTCGCCAGGACGAGGTGGCGCAGGGTCTGGGCCAGCGACCACTCCCCCTCGACGCGAGCGTCGACCAGGTGCAGCGGCGTGCCTGCCACCGTCGTCTGCCACGCAGACTGCACAGCGACCCACCCCTCGCGCAGCCCTTCGGGCCTCTGTGCGTTCTGCAGCTCGCGGCCCGGGAACTGCCGGTTGAGCTCGGCGTCCACGAGCGGCACCACGTCGACCCCGTTGACGAAGAGGCTGCCGAAGAACAGGTCGTGGCTGTCGATGTCGAGTCCGTCCACATCGACGCTGCGCATCGTCACACCGCTGACGTCGCAGGAGCGCAGGGTCGCGCCCTTGAAGCTCGCCTTCACGAAGGTCGCGCCCTCGAAGTCCTTCGCGCCGGAAACGTCCGTCATCGGTCCATGATCGCCGATGGCTCCGACGAGGACGGCGATTGAGCGCGCGACTGCCACGCGTGCCCCTTGATCCCGGCGATGACGTCGGTCTTCGCCTCCGCATAGGCGTTCATGTCCGCCCAGTCGTGCTCGATCAGGGCGCGCTTGGTGCGCTCGTACAGGTCGCGGTCCTCGGGATCGGCGCGCAGGCGGTCTCGGAACAGCAGGTATTCATCGGCGGCCTGGTCCCCGACCTCCAACACGTGCACGTGGACATCGCGTGCCGGTGTCCTAACCAAGCGGTGACCCGGCTCGCGAACTCGAAGCTCGTAGCCGACCTGCAGCAGCGGCTCGAGGTAGTCCTCCTCGGCGGTCACGGCGACAGTGAACCAGGATGCGGGGCGTCAGCCAGTGGACGTCCGAGCCAGTCGGAGCGCCGCGGTGGCAGCGAGGTCGAACAGGTCTTCGCGCACGTCGGACCTCGTCTGCCACGAGCGGTGGTCCCAGGTGAGGCCCGACATGTCGTCTCCGCAGTACACGACCTGGGCCAACGGCACCTTGCGGAATCGAGCCACCGCAGCGAGAGCGGCCGCCTCCATCTCGACCGTGAGGCATCCCTCCGCCTGTCGTGCGGCGATCTTGTCCGGCGTCTCCCGGTACGGCGCGTCCGTGGTCCAGGTTCGCCCGGCGACGAACGGAACGTCCTTCTCGTCCAGCACTTCCTCCAGCACCCGACGCGCGACGGGGTCTGCGTCGACGTGACGAGCGGCAGGCAGGTAGTGGTACGACGTCCCTTCGTCGCGCAACGAAGAAGCCACGACGACCAGATGACCCAGCGTCAGGTCACTGCGCAACGCCCCGGCTCCCCCGCACACGACGAATGCCTGGCAGCCCATCGCCACCACCTCTTCGAGCAGTCCCGCTGCCAGCGGCGCTCCTACCCCCGAGTGCAGGACGGCAAGGCGTTCCCCTTCGTGCGCCAGCTCGAGGAGCGGATGCGCGCCGTCCTCCCACCGGTTCTCGGCGACGACACGAGCCCCGCGCTGTTCGATCAGGCGGTGCACGACATCTGCGAAGAAGGTGATGACGCAGGCTCCCGGTACGTCACGGCGGCGTACCTGCTCTGACGGTTCGATGAAGGCACGTGGAGTGGGGTCGTGC
>CADCUK010000099.1 GCA_902805865.1 uncultured Nocardioidaceae bacterium
GGGACGGCGTGCTCCTCCCGCACGAGCACGCCGTCCATGTCGGACAGCCATGCACGCACCGGCTTCTGCGGATCGCTCATGGGGCGAGTCTGGCAGGCGTCCGGATCGGAGCAGCTCCGATCGGTCGCGGTCGCCTGGCGTTCACCCGGTGGTCATCCGGGCCGCCTAGCGTCACCGGCATGGAGACGCACCCCACCGGGATGGACTGCCCGGTCTGCAGCTACCCGATGACCCGCCGAGTGCGAGCGCGCGCCCAGGCGCACCTGCCGGCCGAGTTCGTCTGCTGGAACATGGACTGTCTGGACTTCGGCCTCTACCGGCACGCCGCGCCGCGGACCGTCCCGACAGGCACGACCGAGGTGCGAGCGTGACCACCCCTCCGGGCAGCGACAAGCCCTCGTTGGCGGACACCGCGGCAGAGCCTGCTGAAGAGTCCGTGACGAAGGAGAACGACGTCGTGGGTGACGCGACCGACACCGGCTCCACGGTCCCGACCGACGGCGCGCAGTAGCAGGTTCTCGCCAGTCAGCACCCCTTGCGAGGTCAGCGCCCTTGCGAGGTCAGGGCCCTTGCCCGCTTCGCAGCCGAGTACGCGACCGCTGCGCCTGCCACCCACGGTGCGCTCACGATGACCGGGTCGATCCACTGGTGCGACAGGTCTGCCCGCTTGCGGTTCAGCCGCGAGGACAGGCCGTGGTGGGTCAGCTCTGAGACGACCCCCGTCTCGGTGAACGGGTTGTCCGGGTGGAGCGAGAGGAACGAGCCGACATTGCTCTCGAGCACGTCGACACGGTCCGCGGCGAGCAGGATGAGCCAGTGGGCGGCCCGTCCCTCGCTGTACCTCCGGTAGGCGACCCTGCGCAGCGCACCTGAAAGCCCCTTGAGCCCTACCGAGGTGCCGAAGGCCGGCGTCACGAACTTGTGCTCGATCGAGCGCTCGCGGTCCTCGTGAGGCTCCTGCCGCTCCGGGAACGTCCAGTGCGCGCCGCTGGCGTCCGGGTCGAACCGCTCACGCGGGAACGCCGGCCGGTCCTTGGGATCGAGGTCGGCGCCCCAGCCCGGGATGCGGGCACGGAGGTCGTCGGTCGACTCCGCCAGGGGCGGCTTGTCGGGCGTGTAGGCCATCGGTCGTCCTTCCTCAGCTCGCGTTCGGCAGGATCAGGGGCTTGATGCAGTCGTCGAGCTTCGCCGAGAAGATGTGGTAGGCCTCCGCGATGTGTTCCAGCGGGATCCGGTGGGTCACGAGGTCGTTGGGCTTCAGGTAGCCGTTCTGGATGTGCTCGAACAACCGCGGCCACTGCCGCTTCACCGGGCACTGGTTCATCCGCAGCGTCAGCCCCTTGTTGAGCGCGTCGCCGAACTTCACAGCGCTGAACATCGGACCGTAGGCCCCCATCACCGAGACCGTGCCGCCCTTGCGGACGGAGTCGATCGCCCAGTTCAGTGCAATCGGCGAGCCTCCCTGGAGCTTCAGCTTCACCGAGGTGACGTGCTGGAGGAAGTTCCCGTCTGCCTCCGCTCCCACCGCGTCGATCGCCACGTCGGCCCCGATGTGCTCGGTGATCTTCTTCATGTGCACGACGATGTCGTCGTACTCCATGAAGTTGTACGTCTCCGCGTGGGCGAACGACCGGGCCTTCTCGAGCCGGTACTCGAGGTGGTCGATGACGATGACCCGTCCGGCACCCATCAACCACGCGGACTTCGCGGCGTACAGCCCGACCGGGCCGGCCCCGAAGACCACGACGACGTCGCCCTCGACGATGTCGGCGAGCTGGGCGCCGAAGTAGCCGGTCGCGAGCGCGTCGGTCAGGAGCACCGCGTCCTCGTCGTCCATCCAGTCAGGGATGATGCTCGGGCCGACGTCGGCGAACGGCACCCGGACGTACTCGGCCTGTCCCCCGTCGTAGCCACCGGTGGTGTGGGAGTACCCGTAGATGCCGCCCACCGCGGTGGCGTTCGGATTCACGTTGTGGCAGTTGGAGTACAGGCCGCGGGCGCAGAAGAAGCACGAGCCGCAGTAGACGTTGAACGGCACCATCACGCGATCCCCCGGCTGCAGCCGCTGCACCGAGGGCCCGACCTCGTGCACCACCCCGATGAACTCGTGGCCGAAGGTCGTGCCGACCCGGGTGTCCGGCATCATGCCGTGGTACAGGTGCAGGTCCGAGCCGCAGATCGCGGCCAGCTCGACCTTGACGATCGCGTCGTTGGGGTGCTCGATGCGGGGCATCGGCTTCTCCTCCACCCGCATCCGGTAAGGGCCGCGGTAGACCATCGCGCGCATTCGGGTCCTTCCTCTCCCCACCAACGGCGCGGGGACGGCGCCGAACGGGTGGACCGGGTCGCGAGGTCGGTACCCCCTGCCCTGACGTGGAAACGGCCCTTCAGCAGGTGAGGGCTAGGCGCACACCGACTCGTCGAGAGCGGGACCGGGCGGATCGGCCCACGCCGCGAGGGCGTTGTGCAGGAGATCCCGCGTCGCCCGTGCCGTCACCTCGGGGGCCTCGAGGTGCGGTGAGTGTCCGACGCCCTCGAGCACACCCGTGAGCCACTGCGGCTGCAGGGCGGTCAGCCGGTGGAGTCCTTGCGGCGAGACGAGCCGGTCCGCGTCCCCCTGCACGACCACAGCCGGACACTCGATCGCCTCGATGGCCCTTCGGTACTCGGATGCGCGCGCCACGAGGAGCCCCAGCGAGCGAGCGGCCTCGACGACGGCGACGTGGTGGTCCTCGCCGGCCGCCTGGGTCTCGAGCAGCTCCACGGTGAGCTGCCAGGTGACGGAGTCGACGGTGTCCGCGGACGCACAGGTCAGCTCCAGGCCGCGCTTGACGAAGGCCTCCGCGCCGAGCTTGTGCAGCCTGCGGTCCAAGGACTGTCGTGCCAGCCACGGCCAGGTGCAGAGCGCCACCCTGGGTGCGAGTGCAGGCGACACGAGCTCAGCACGCCCGCGAGGCGTGGGCGGTGCAAGCAACGCCAGCGCTGCAACACTTTCGGGGCGCTCCGAAGCCTGCAGCATCGCGAGCGTGGCGCCCATGGAGTGGCCGACCAGGGTCACCGGGCCGGCATCCAGCTCTCCGAGGATGCGGTCGAGCACGACGCGGTTCTGGGGAACACCGGCGGACCGTCCGGCTCGCGGGGAGCGGCCGTGACCGGGCATGTCGACCGCAAGCACGCGGTACTCGTCGGTGAGCTGCGCCGCGAACCCCCGCCAGCTCACGTGCGAGTTGCCGAGGCCGTGCAGGCAGAGCATCAACGGCGCGTCCGGGTCGCCGCCGTAGTCGGCCAGGTGCACGGGGCCGTCGAGATCGAGCACCGCTGAGCGCGGAAGGTCCAGCAAGAAACACTCCGATCCACGAGTTGCGGGTCGGCCGTCTGCCTCGCCCCCGTCATCCGGTACCCGCGCCCTTGGTCCAGAAACGGTCCGGCGAGGTGCGACGCGTCACTCGGCTGCGTCTGGGTACCGACCAGCGAACCCTACTGTCGGAGGACCGATGACCAACTCCTCGCAAGACGCTGACCAGACGCCGGACGTGGCGGATCTCGCCGAGCGCGCGCACCCGGAGGACAAGGTCCCCTCGAGCGGGGCCTTCGACGACCCGTCGCTCGACGCGGGAACGGCCGGTGGAGACCCCCTCGCAGGGGTCGGTACGCCGGACGAACCGCCCGTCCACCCCGACGGGGCCGAGGAGCACCTCGACGGCTGACCTCGGCCTCGCGCTCGCCGACCGCGACTCCCGGCGCCGGGGTGTAGGCTGCAAAATCAGTCCCCGCAGGGTCGAGACCATCGGCTTGCGGGACAGGTCCTCAGCGTCCGGTTCCGGCCTCTCTCTGTCCGCCTGTCATCCCCTCAGGCACGTGAGAGCTCCCCATGGACACCAGACCCGACGTCGGGCATGCAATCGCAGCCGCGGCGAGGACCATCCACCAGAAGCAGAGCCTCGACGACACGCTGCAGGCGATCGCCGAGGTGGCCAGGGACTCGGTCCCCGGCTTCGACGAGGTCGGCATCTCGACGCTCCGCAAGAACGGCGACGTCGTCACCAGAGCCGCCACCGGCGAGCTCGTGCACCACCTCGACCACCTGCAGTACACGCTGAGTGAGGGGCCCTGCGTCGACACCCTGCGTGAGGCCGAGATCGTCTCGGTGCCCCGCATCAAGCACGAGCAACGCTGGCCGCACTACGTGCCGGGTGCTGTGGAGGCCGGTCTCCGGTCCCAGCTGGCGGTCCGGCTGTACCTCGACGAGGAGGGGACGCTCGGTGGCTTGAACCTCTACTCCACCACCTCCGAGGAGATAGACCCCGAGGCCGAGGCGACCGCCGAGCTGTTCGCGGCCCACGCAGCGATTGCTCTGAGCAACGCACACGAGCGCGAGACGCTCAACCAGGCCCTTCACTCACGCAAGGTGATCGGGCAGGCGATCGGCATCGTCATGGAGCGCTACGGCATGAACGAGGACCGCGCATTCGCCTTCCTCGTCCGTGCGTCGTCGCAGTCGAACATCAAGCTGCGAGAAATCGCACAAGAGCTCGTCAACCAGCGCAACGCCGGCTGAGACCGGTGGTCCTCATGGAGCCTCTGCCCGAGACCGCGGAAGCACTACGCGAGCTCGCCCGGCAGGGGGAGGCATCACTCGGCATCGAGCTCTACTCGATGGCGAACCGGGTGCGGGAGCTTGTCCCGGAGCTCGTCGGGCTGAGCCTGGGGCTGGTGAGCGGTGGACTGACGCTCACCCTGGTCGCCAGTGCCGAGCAGGTGGCGGCACTCGACGCCGCCCAGTACCTCGACGGTGGCCCCTGCTTGGAGGACATGGAACGCGCCGAGCCGGTCGAGGTCATCGTGGAGGACCTGTTCGACGAAGCCCGGTGGCAGCTGTACGCGCAGGCGAGCGCGGCCTCGGGTGTCGCCAGCAGCTTGTCCCTGCCGATCATGGACGGCACCCACGCCTTGGGCGGTGTCAACCTCTACGCCGCAACTGTCGACGCCTTCGTCGGCAAGCACGAGGCGATCGCCCACGCGGTGGGCTCAGCGGCACGGCTCGCCGTGGCGAACGCCGACCTGTCCTTCTGGACCGCGAAGACCGCGATGGAGGCCCCGGCACGCGTCCGCGAGGGAAGCGACCTGAACATCGCTCTCGGCATCATCTCGGCCAGCCAGGGGATCAACATCCCCATCGCACGCGAGCGCCTTCGCAATGCCGCGGCCAGGGCCGGCATCACCGAGCTGCAAGCAGCCAGGGCCATCAAGCACGTCCGCTCGGCCTAGTCTCCCCGGGACGGCTGAGCTCAGGCGCCCCCTGCCAGCACGCAGCGCCCCCGTCGTTGTAGGGTTTCCACGTTTCGCGCAGGGTCGAGAGGTCGGCCAGGCGGACCAGGTCAGCCGGGATCTTCTCCGGCCCACTCGGACCTGGCTGGCTCGTCCCATCTCTCCGTGAGCGCTCCCTTGACCTCGAGTTCCGACATCGGTCGCGTCGTTGCCAACGCAGCACGTGTCCTCGCCCAGAGCCAGGGCCAAGGGCTCGACGAGACCCTCCAGGCCGTTGCTCGGGCGGCCCGCGACGTGATGCCGGCGTTCGACCAGGTCGGGGTCTCCACGCTGTCCAGGAACGGCCGGCTGAGGACCCGAGCGGCTGCCGGTGAGCTCGTCCACTCCCTCGACGCGACGCAGTACGAGCTCGACGAAGGTCCCTGCGTCGCCGCGCTGCGGCAGTCGGAGCTGGTCCTGGCTCCCAGGGTCGGCGCCGACCGGCGCTGGCCGAGGTACGCCGCCGCCGCGGTGCGGCTGGGTGTCCGGTCGCAGGTGGGCGTGCCGCTGACCGTCGACCCGAAAGGAACCGTCGCCGGTCTGAACCTCTACTCGACCGTCTCCGAGGAGATCTCTCCGGAGGTTCGAGCGACCGCAGAGCTGTTCGCCACCCATGCGGCGATCGCGATGGAGAACGCCCGCGAGCGTCACACCCTGAATGAGGCTCTCGAGACCCGCAAGGTCATCGGGCAGGCGATCGGGATCGTCATGGAGCGCTACAGCATGGACGAGGACCGGGCGTTCGCCTACCTCGTGCGGGAGTCCTCGCACGGGAACGTCAAGCTCCGTGCCATAGCCCAGCGGCTCGTCGACGACTTCGAGGGGCGCTGACCCTCGACCGGTCAGCCGTCGACCGACCGTGGCTCCCGCGCGCTCGGCACGACCAGCGCGGACGGGATCAGCACCACGGCGACCACGAGCAGCGCCTGCAGCGTGCCGACCTGCTCGGCCACGAAGCCGAACACGGGCGGACCGGCGAAGAAGGCGGCGTACCCCAAGGTGGAGACGACGCTGACCCGGGCTGCGGCGCGGCTCGGGTCGTCAGCGGCCGCGCTGACGCCGACCGGGAAGCCGAGGGAGGCTCCCAGCCCCCACAGCACGATGCCGGGGACCACGAGGGCGAGGTGCTGGCCGAAGACGATGAGCAGCAC
>CADCUK010000100.1 GCA_902805865.1 uncultured Nocardioidaceae bacterium
CCTTCGAGACGCTCGCTTCGCTCGCTCCTCAGGGACCAACGCTCGCTTCGCTCGCTCCTCAACCACCGACGAGCGGGTGGTGGTCGCCGAAGCGCGTGGCCTGCTCGAAGGCGTAGGCGACCTCCAGCAGCCGCCGCTCCTGGTTGTGCGGCGCGACGATCTGGATCCCGACCGGCAACCCATCCGGTGTGAACCCGGCTGGGACCGAGATCGCCGGGCAGCCGGTGACGGTGATGAAGTACGCCGACCGCATCCAGTCGAGGTAGCTCTCCATCGGCTTGCCGTTGATCTCGGTCGGGAACTCCTGGTCGGCGGGGAACGGTGGCACCTGGCTGACCGGCATCACGAGGACGTCGTGCGAGTCGAAGAACGACCTCATCCGCTCGCCCAACGCGGTGCGCTGCGCATACGCCCGGGCGACATCTGCACCCGTCAGCGGCTCCCCCGCTCGGATGTTGTCGGCCAGCGACTGCTTGAAGCCGTCGGGGTGCTCCGCCAGCATCGACCCGAAGCGGGCCTGGAACATCCACGCTCGGAGCGTGCGGAACGTGTCCTCGGCCTCCGGCAGCGAGGGGTACGCCGACCCGACGACTGCACCGGAGGCGGCGAACACGGACCCTGCCGACTCGACCACCGCCGCCACCGCGGAGTCCACCTCGAACGCCCCTCCGAGGTCGACGGACAGCGCGACCCGCAACCCGATGAGCGAGCCGGACAAGGGTGGCGCGAACGTTGACCCCGGTTCCGCGAGCGCCAGTGGCACATGGGGATCGGGCCCGGCCAGAGCGGACAGCAGCAGCGCCAGGTCCGACACCGACCGCGCCAGCGGACCGCCGACGGACGTCGTCTCCCAGGCGTTGGTCGTTGGCCACTGCGGCACCCGGCCGAGCGACGGGCGCAGCCCGACGACGTTGCAGAACGAGGCCGGGTTGCGGAGGGACCCGCCCATGTCGCTGCCGTCGGCGAGCGGCACCATGCCGGTCGCCAGCGCCGCGGCGGCACCGCCGGACGAGCCGCCGGCGGAGCGGCCGAGGTCGTAAGGGTTCAGGGTCGTGCCGAACAGCGGGTTGAAGGTGTGCGACCCGGCGGCGAATTCAGGCACGTTGCTGCGGCCCACGACGACAGCTCCAGCGCCGAGGATCCGTGAGACGAGGAGCTCGTCGGCGGAAGGGACGTGCGACGCCATAAGGGGCGATCCGTAGGTGGTGAGCCAGCCCGCCATCTCGTGGGTGTCCTTCACGGCGATCGGCAACCCGTGCAGCGGCCCGACCGCTTCGCCGGCCGCCAGCGCCGAGTCGGCGGCGGCAGCCGCGTCCCGCGCACGGGACTCGTCCAACGACACGATCGCGTTGACCGACGGGTTCACCGACGCGATCCGGTCGAGGTGCAGCTCGAGGAGCTCGCGGGCGGAGATCTCCCGCGAGCGCACCGCCGCCGCCATCGCGACCGCGGACGAGAAGTGGTCGAGCGTCAACGCCGTCGACCGACGAGCGAGCCCAGCACGACCCCGAGCGTCACGAGCCCGGCACCAACGGCAACTCCGCGCAGGAACGCCTGCTGGCCATCCGCGGCCGGACGAGGTGGTGCCGTGAACACGCCCGATGGCGCTGGTGCAGCGGCGCCCGCCGAACCCTCGGCGCCGGCCGAACGCTCGGCAGCCTCGGCGACCGGCGCCTCCCCGGTGATCACCTGCTCGAGTGCGCCGAAGAACTCCGCGGCCATCCGCCGGCTCACCGAGGTGAGCATCCGTTGACCGACCCCGCCGATCATGCCGCCGACGACCGTGTCCGCGTCGTAGGTCAGCGTCGTCGTGCCGTCCCCGTTGTCGGAGAACCGGACCCCCACGTCGGCCGAGATCGTGCCTGGCGCCCCGGCGCCCTCACCGGTCAGCCGCAGCGACTGGTGCTCCTCGAGCTCGGTCAACGCACACGTGCCGGCGTAGGTGCCCTTGATCGCAGCGACCCCGACGGTGACGGTCATCGCGTAGCTGTTCTCACCGGTCGCCTCCAGCCGCTCGCAGCCCGGGATGCTGCGCACCAGCACCGCGGGGTCCAGCAGCGCGTCCCACACAGCGGCGACCGGCGCCTGCAGGGTGGCCTCTCCGGCGATCTTCATGAAGGCTCCTCGTGACCGTGCTGAAGGCGGAGGTCGTACAGCTCCGACGGCGAGATGGGCATGGCGTGGATCGGGAACCCCTCGGCGTCCTCGATCGCCGAGGCGAACACCGCGGCCGACGGGATGACCCCGGCCTCGCCCGCTCCCTTGAGCCCCAGTGGGTTCAGCGGCGACGGCGTCTCGAGGTGGTCGATGTCGATCGTCGCGGGCATCTCGGTCGAGTACGGCATGAGGAAGTCCATGAACGACGCATTCTGCAGCTGCCCGTGCTCGTCGTACGCCATCCGCTCGTAGAGCGCGCCGCCGATCCCCTGCGCGACCCCGCCGTGGATCTGTCCCTCGACGATCAGCGGGTTGATGAGGTTGCCGCAGTCGTGCACGACGGCGTACTTCAGGACCTTGATCTCGCACGTGTCCGGGTCGGTCTCGACGATGACCGCGTGCATCCCGCTGGCGAACGTCGAGCGCTCCGGCGAGTAGAAGTCCTTGCCCTCCAGCCCGGGCTCCTCGTCGTCCGCGATCGGCGGCTTGCTGGTGTCGCCGACCGTGAACTGCGTGGCGAGCTTCGACGCCTCGTCGAACGCGTAGCGCAACGGGTTGGACAGCACCGCGATCGTGCCGAGCGCGACCTTGGTGGCGGGCGCACCCTTGACCTGCACCTGGCCGTCCACGATCTCGAGGTCCTCCTCGGAGACCTCGAGCGCCTCCGCGGCGATCCGCAGCGCCTTGGCGCGCGTCTGCCGTGCCGCGAGGGCGACCGCCGATCCGCTCATCACCGCCGCCCGGGAGGCGAACGTGCCGACGGCATAGGGCATCCGTCGGGTGTCGCCGGTGGTGACCTCGACGTCCTCGAACGGCACGCCGAGCTCGTCGGCGACGACCTGGGCGAACGCGGTCTGATGCCCCTGCCCCTGCGAGGTCAGCCCGATGGCGACCTTCACCTTCCCCGAGGTCTCGACATGGATGTGCGCGCCCTCGTAGGGCCCGACGCCGGTGCCCTCGACGTAGCAGGCGAGCCCGATCCCCACCCGACGACCCGAGGCACGCGCTTCTTGTCGGAACGACTCGAACTCGTCCCACCCCACGAGTGCCTTGAGCTTCTCCAACGACGCCGGGTAGTCGCCCGAGTCGTAGATCAGCGGTCGCCCGTCCTGGAACGTGAGCCCCTGGTCGTACGGGAACTCGTCGGGCTGGATGAAGTTCGTCGCACGGACCTCGGTGCGGTCCTTGCCGAGGTACGCCGCGATGGCGTCCATCGTGCGCTCCATCGCGTAGACGCCCTGCGGCCGACCGGCGCCGCGGTACGGCGTGACGATGACGGTGTTCGTGTACAGCGACTCGAAGACCACGCTGTAGGCGCGTGGCTTGTAGGGACCGAGCAGCTGCGTCGAGGTGATGATCGGCACGATCAGCCCGTACGGCGTGTAGGCACCGTTGTCGTGCCAGAACTGGACCGACAGCCCGAGCAGGCGACCCTCGTCGTCGAACCCGACGTCGACGTGCTGGACCTGACCCCGCTCGTGGGCGCTGGAGATGAAGTGCTCGCGGCGGTCCTCGGTGAACTTCACCGGCCTCCCGAGCGCCATGGCCGCCATCGGGACCAGGAGCTCCTCGGGCCACGGGTGCATGATCTTCACGCCGAAGCCGCCGCCCACGTCCGGGGTGATCACGTCGACCTGCACGAGGTCCAGCCCCAGCTTGGCGGCAACCGCCGCGCGCAGGCCGGTCGAGGTCTGGGTGGAGCTCCAGACGTGCAGCCGCTTGGTGTCGGGATCCCAGCGGGCGACCGTGCCGCGGCCCTCCATCGGCATCGACGCGCTCCGCTCGACGGTGAGGTCCAGGGAGAGCCGGTGCGGAGCCGCTTCGATCGCCGCCGCCGCGTCGCCCACCGACTGCTCCATGCGGGCAGCGACGTTGCCCGGCACGTCGTCGTGCACGAGCCGGTCGGCCCGGCGAGCGGCGTCGACACCGACGACCGGGGGCAACACCTCGTACGTCACGCGGATCAGTGCCAGCGCGTCCTCGGCGACGTACCGACTCTCGGCGACGACGAACGCGACCGCCTCGCCGACGTAGTTCACCTCGTCCTTCGCCAGCGCGTACTGCGTGCGGCCTTGGGTCAGCGCAGGGTGCGGGATCAGCAGCGGCAGCGGCTCGGCCATCGGTCCGCTCAGGTCGTCGTAGGTGTAGACCGCGACGACGCCCTCGACGTCGAGGACCGGGTCGAGGTCGAGCTCGACGATCCGCGCGTGCGCGTGCGGGCTGCGCAGCACAGCCACCTCGAGCGCACCGGGGACCAGGTCGTCGACGTAGCGGCCCTGGCCGCGCAGCAGGCGCTCGTCCTCGACGCGCTGGACCTTCTCGCCGATCATCTTCGTGGTCACGGCTGTGGCGCCTTCAGCTCGGCCGCCCGCAGCACCGAGGCGACGATGTTCTGGTAGCCCGTGCACCGGCAGAGGTTCCCGGCGATCATCTCCCGCGCCTCCTCCGCCGTCGGCGAAGGGTTCTCCTCGAGCCCAGCGGTGATCGTGGTCAGGAAGCCCGGTGTGCAGAACCCGCACTGCAGCCCGTGGCACTCCTTGAACGCCTGCTGCACCGGGCCGAGCGACCCGTCCTCGTCGGCGAGCCCTTCGACGGTGGTGATCTCGTAGTCGCTCGCGGACACGGCCAGCATCAGGCACGAGCGCATCGGCCGACCGTCGACCAGCACCGTGCACGACCCGCACACGCCGTGCTCGCAGCCGACGTGGGTCCCGGTCAGGCGGAGGTCGTGGCGCAGCGCGTCGCTGAGCAACCTGCGCGCAGGCACCGCGACCTGGTGCACGACACCGTTGACCGAGAGGCGTACGTCGTGCAGCGGCTCTGTCATGAGACCCCTGTCATGAGACCCCTGTCATGAGACCCCTGTCATGAGACCTCTGCCCCGACGCGGCTCATGGCGTGCTCGTGCGCGGCCACCACCACGCGCCGGGTCAGGGTCCGGACGAGCCGGCAGCGGTAGACCGCGGAGGCATGGATGTCGGAGACCGGGTCGAGCGCGGCGACCGCCAGGTCGCCGGCGTCGTCCAGGGCCGCCGGCGTGACCACCCCGTCCGGGAAGGCAGCCGTGAGGTCGACGACCGTGGGCACGTCGCACACCGACAGGTATCCGGTACGCACCGAGACGATCCGACCCCCGGACACCCGGACGTGCGCGGCGACGCCGCACAGCGCGTAGTCCCCGTTCCGGCGGGCCACCTCGTCGAACGCGACTCCTGCGTCGTGCTCGATGGCAGGGAAGAACGCCTCGACTGCTATCTCGTCGTGCTTCAACGAAGACTCCATCGGCCCGAGGAACAGGTCGGCCGCCGCGATGTCGCGCCGGCCGGATGACGATGCCACGGCCACCCGGCCGTTGAGAAGGGCCAGCACCACCGGGATCTCCGCCGAGCCGTCGGCGTGCACGACGGAACCGACCGTGGTGCCCCGGTTGCGGATCGTCGGGTGGGCGACCTGGCGGAGCGCCAGCCCGAGCAGGGGCTGGACCTCCCGGGCCCGGGCGTCGCCCTCGACCTCCGCGTGCCGCGCGAGGGCGCCGACCCGGACGCCCTCCCGGTCGGACCGCACGTAGGACAGCTCGCCGATGCCGTTGATGTCGACGAGCATGCCGGGAGCAGCCAACCGCATGGACAGCAGCGGGATGAGGCTCTGCCCGCCGGCCAGCACCTTGGCGTCCGGGTTCGCCGCCAGGACCTCCAAGGCTTCGGCCAAGGAGGCTGGGCGGACGAATTCGAAGGGAGCCGGTTTCACGGCGTCCTGTCGCCCCGCCCGCCGGAGTCGTCCGTCCGCTCTTCCTGGACTCCCGGCCGGTCGACGATGATGAGGTTGACGTCCTCGTCCTTGAGGTCGGCCGGCGCCACGAGGCGAGCGACGTGGTAGGCGACCAGCACCACGATCGTGCCGAGCGCGATGCCCGAGAGCTGGAAGTCGTCGGTGACCCGCAGTGTGGTGTCCCCGATGGCGATGATGATCCCGGCGGCGATCGGCACCAAGTTGACGGGGTTGCTGAACCTCACCCGGTTCTCGGTCCAGATCTTCGCCCCGAGCAGCCCGATCATCCCGTAAAGCACCACGGTGATCCCGCCGAGGACCCCGCCCGGCACCGCCGAGACCACCGCGCCGAACTTCGGCGAGAACCCGAAGATGATCGCCACGGCCGCTGCGACGAAGTAGGCCGCGGTCGAGTAGACGCGGGTCGCCGCCATCACGCCGATGTTCTCCGCGTAGGTCGTGGTCGGCGAGCCGCCGACCGCGCTCGCGATGACCGTCCCGACTCCGTCCGCGCCGATCGC
>CADCUK010000101.1 GCA_902805865.1 uncultured Nocardioidaceae bacterium
GGAGGGCGAGACGGCCGCCGCGAACAACGACTCGGGGTCCGACGGCGACAAGGACTCAAAGGACTCAAAGGACTCAGGCGACCTGGACCCGATGGACGCCGCCGACGAAGGCTCGGAGGATCCCAAGGACCGCACCGAGGCGACCGACGCCGAGCATTCCAAGGAGGCCAAGGAGTCCAAGGCCACCGAGGGCTGACCCCTGAGCTGACGCCGGCTTCCCCAACGGGAGACCGGCGTCAGCTCGGCGTCGTCAGGACGCGATGTCGGCGGTGACGGTCAGCTCGAGGTCGTCGGTGCCGGTGAACGTCAGCTCGCCGACGATCTTGCCGGCGGCCCTGAGGTCCTCCGCAGCCTGCTCGGCCAGCCGCACCGCGGCCTCGGGACCGGTCACGGTCGCCGACGTCAGCTCGGTCCGCATCGACACCTTCGCGGTGGACTTGACGCCGCGGAGCCCGGCCAGCGCAGCGGAGACGGCGTCGACGGCGGCCGGGTCGGCGTCGCCGGCGCGCACCTCGTCGGCGGTCGGCCACGGGTGGCGGTGGATCGAGCCCTCCTGCCACCACGACCACACCTCCTCGGTGACGTAGGGCAGGAACGGCGCGAGCAGCCGCAGCTGCGTGTGCAGGGCGATCGCCAGCGCCGACTTCGCCGACGCGGCGGCCGCGTCGCCGCGAGCCCCGTAGGCCCGCTCCTTGACCAGCTCGACGTAGTCGTCGCAGAAGGTCCAGAAGAACCGCTCGGTCACCTCGAGCGCCGTGGTGTAGTCGTAGGCCTCGAACGCCGCCGTCGCGCGGTCGACGACCGATGCGAGCCCGGCCAGCATCGCCCGGTCGACCGGCTCGGTGACGTCACCGACCGACAACGACGAGGCGCCGACGCCGCCGAGGGCGAATTTCGAGGCGTTGAGGACCTTCATCGCCAGCCGGCGTCCCACCTTCATCTGCGTCTCGTCGAAGGGGGAGTCCAGTCCCGGGCGAGCCATGGCGGCCCGCCACCGCACTGCGTCGGCGCCGTACTTGTCGAGGATCTCCGTCGGCACGATCACGTTGCCCTTGGACTTGCTCATCTTCTTGCGGTCCGGGTCGACGACGAAGCCGGAGACGAGCGCGTGTGACCAGGGCACGACGCCGTGCTCGAAGTGCGACCGGACGACGCGGGAGAAGAGCCAGGTCCGGATGATGTCGTGCGCCTGGGTGCACAGGTCCATCGGGAAGACCCGCTGGAACAGGTCGTCGTCGCTCTCCCAGCGGCCGGCGATGTGCGGTGTGAGCGAGGACGTGGCCCAGGTGTCCATGACATCGGGGTCCCCGACGAAGCCGCCGCCCTTGCCGCGCTGGGACTCCTCGTAGCCACGCGGGGCATCGGTAGAGGGGTCCACCGGCAGCTCGGCCTCGGTGGGCAGGAGCGGGTGGGCGTAGTCCGGCTCGCCCTCGTCGTCGAGCGGGTACCACACGGGGAAGGGGATGCCGAAGAACCGCTGCCGGGAGATCAGCCAGTCACCGTTGAGGCCACCGACCCAGTTGTCGTAGCGGTGCCGCATGTGCGGCGGGCTCCACACGATCTCCGACCCACGCGCGACGAGGTCGTCGCGGAGCGGCTTGTCCCGTCCGCCGTTGGTGATGTACCACTGCCGGGTCGAGACGATCTCGAGCGGCTTGTCGCCCTTCTCGTAGAAGTTCGCCATCCGCTGGGTGGTGGTCGGCTCGCCGACGAGGTCGCCGGACTCGCGGAGCATCGCGACCATCGCCTCGCGGGCGCTGAAGGTCGTCTTCCCGCTGAGCTGTGCGTACGCCGCGGCGGCAGGCTCGGCCTCGAGCCAGGCCGGTGTCTCGCGGTGCAGCCGGCCGTCGCGGCCGATCACCGTGCGCACGGGCAGGTCGAGCTCGCGCCACCACTGCACGTCGGTGAGGTCACCGAAGGTGCAGCACATCGCGATGCCGGCACCCTTGTCGGGCTCCGCGGCGGGGTGGGCGAGGACCGGGATCTCGACGCCGAACACCGGGCTGGTCACGGTCGTGCCGAACAGCTGCTGGTAGCGCTCGTCGTCGGGGTGCGCGATCAGCGCGACGACCGCAGGGATCAGCTCCGGCCGGGTGGTCTCGATGTGGACCGGGCCTTGGTGGTCGAGCCCCGTCGAGACCGGGTGGAACGCCACCCGGTGGTAGGCGCCGGCGTACTCGCGGGCCTCGAGCTCGGCCTGCGCGACGGCGGTCTGGAACGTCACGTCCCACAGCGTCGGCGCCTCCTGCAGGTAGGCCTCGCCGCGCGCGAAGTTCCGCAGGAACGCGCGCTGGGAGATCGTCTGCGACTCCGGGCCGATCGTCGTGTAGGTCTGCTCCCAGTCGACCGACAGCCCGAGCGTGCGCCACAGCGACTCGAAGACCTGCTCGTCCTCCTGGACCAGCTGCTCGCACAGCTTGATGAAGTTCGGCCGGTCCACCGGCACCTGCCGCTTCGGGTCCGGCTTGGCCGGCGGGGTGAAGTCCGGGTCGTGGGGGAGCGAGGGGTCGCAGCGGACGCCGAAGTAGTTCTGCACCCGACGCTCGGTGGGCAGCCCGTTGTCGTCCCAACCCATCGGGTAGAAGACCTCCTTGCCGCGCATCCGCTGGTAGCGCGCGACGAGGTCGGTGTGGGTGTAGGAGAAGACGTGGCCGACGTGCAGCGACCCCGACACGGTCGGCGGAGGCGTGTCGATCGAGTAGATCTCCTCGCGGCCCTTCGACCGGTCGAAGGAATAGGTGCCCTGCTCGCGCCAGCGCTGCGACCACGTCGCCTCGAGCCCCTCCAGGGCCGGCTTGTCCGGGACCGAAGCTAGCCTGTCCGGCACCCGTGCCGGCTGGTCCGGCACCGAAGCCGGGTCCGGTACGACGACGCCGGCGCGTGGCGTCGTCGTGGACAGGTCCGGCTTCTGGGTGTCGGTCATGGGACGAATCCTAGGTGCGGCGCCGGGGTGGTCGGTAACGAGTTCCGGGCGGTGGAGGGAACGCCCGTAGACTCGTCAGGACATGACTGATTCCCCTTCCGGCACGCCCGCCACCCCGTCGTACGCCGAGGTCGAGGCTGCGCTCCTCGGCCGGTGGCCCGAGTCGAAGCTCGAGCCCAGCCTCGACCGCATCCAAGCTCTCACCGAGCTTCTCGGAGACCCCCAGCGGGCCTACCCGGTCGTGCACCTCACCGGGACCAACGGCAAGACCAGCACCTCCCGGATGATCGACACGCTGATCCGGGCCCGAGGGTTGCGGACCGGCCGGTTCACCAGCCCGCACGTCGAGTCGATGACCGAGCGCATCAGCGTCGACGGCGAGCCGCTGAGCGAGGAACGCTTCGTCCAGGCGTACGCCGACGTGGCGCCGTTCCTCGAGCTGGTGGACGCCGACAGCGACCACCCGCTGTCGTTCTTCGAGACCGTCGTCGGCATGGCGTTCGCCGCCTTCGCCGACGCACCGGTCGACGTCGCCGTCCTCGAGGTGGGGATGGGCGGCTCGTGGGACGCCACCAACGTGGCCGACGGATCCGTTGCGGTGATCACGCCGATCGCGGTCGACCACACGCAGTACCTCGGGGTCCGCCCGGTCGACATCGCCGTGGAGAAGGCGGGCATCATCAAGCCCGGTGCCCAGGTGGTGGTGGCCGAACAGGCCGACGACGTGATGGCGGTGATCGCCGAGCGGGCGCGCGAGGTCGGGGCGACCGTCTACCGGGAGAACGTGGACTTCGGCGTCGTGAACCAGGCCGCCGCCGTCGGCGGTCAGGTGATGTCCGTGCGCGGGCTGCGGGCCGAGTACGAGGAGCTGTTCCTGCCGTTGTACGGCGCCCACCAGGCACAGAACGCGGTGCTCGCGCTCGTCGCCGCCGAGCTGCTGACCGGGGACGACGCGCTGTCCGACGAGATGGTCCGGGAGGCGTTCGCCGAGGTCACCTCGCCCGGACGCCTCGAGGTGGTCAGGCGCGGACCGACGGTCCTGCTCGACGCCGCCCACAACCCGCACGGTGCCGCTGCCTCCGTCGAGGCGATCAGGAGCTCGTTCACCTTCGACCCGCTCGTCGGCGTCGTCGGGATGATGGCCGACAAGGACGTCGAAGGGTTCCTCTCCGAGCTGGAGCCGGTGCTCTCCGAGATCGTGTGCACGCAGAGCTCGTCCGCCCGGTCGTTGACCGCCGAGCAGCTCGCCGAGGTCGCCATCGACCTGTTCGGCGAGCACCGGGTGCGGGTCACCCCCCGGCTCGACGACGCGATCGAGGAGGCGGTCACGCTGGCCGAGACCGGCGGCTCGCTCGGGGAGTCCATCGGCTCCGGCGGGGTGCTCGTCACCGGGTCGGTGGTCACGGTCGGGGAGGCGCGGCACCTGCTGCGCCGGGCGGGCAGCCGCTGATGAGGTCGATCCAGCGCTCGATGTGCTCGGGGATGCTCGGGCTGCAGGCCGTGGTCCTCTTCCTCGTCGGCGTCACGCTGCCCTCGGTCACCGACGTCGGCGCCGCGGTGGGCATCGGCATCGGTCTGGGACTGGCCGTCCTGTGCGTGCTCGCGGCCGGGCTCATGCGACGCCCGGTCGGACTCGCGCTCGGCTGGGCCGTCCAGGTGGTGTCGATCGTGCTCGGGTTCGTCATCACCGCGATGTTCGCCCTCGGCGCGGTCTTCCTCGCCCTGTACGGCGGCGCCTACTTCCTCGGCGCGAGGATCGACCAGGAGCGAGCCGAGCGCACGGCGCAGGAGACGCCCTAGTCTCGTGCCGTGACCACCGAGCCGCGCGACGACACCAGCTCCCCGACCACCCTCCCGACGCCGGACGGCGACATGCCTGCCCGGCTGTGGACGCCGCCAGGTGGACACGGCCCCGGAATCCTGCTGCTGCAGGAGATCTTCGGCGTGAGCCGCTACATCCGCAGGCGCGGAGCTGCCCTTGCCGAGGCCGGCTACGTCGTCCTCGCCCCGGAGCTCTACTGGCGACTCGATCCGGCGCTCCCACCGCTCGACGAGTCCGCACCGGACGTGGTCGACGTGGCGATGGGGCGCGCGATGTCGCTGGACTGGGAGCAGACGGTGGCCGACGCGACCGCCGCCCTGGAGGCGCTGCGCGGGCACGCCGACGACGCGAAGGCAGGCGCGCTGGGGTTCTGCTTCGGCGGCGGGCTGGCCTTCCACGTCGCCGCGGTGGCCGACCCCGACTGCCTGGTGAGCTACTACGGATCCGGCCTGCCCGGGATGCTCGAGCTCGCGCCGATGGTGACCACGCCGAGCCTGCACCACTTCGGTCTCGCCGACGACTACATCCCGGCGGACACCGTCGCGCGGATCCGTGAGGCCGTGACCGCCGGCGGTTCCCCGGTCCGGTTCGAGACCTACCAGGGCGCCAACCACGCCTTTGACAACGACGACTTCTTCCTCCACGACCCCGATGCCTCCGCGACCGCGTGGGACCGCACCCTCCAGTTCCTGGGTGAGCACCTGCCCGTCGGCGAGCCGGGTGCCGCGCACTAGGGTTCTGTCCATGTCTGCTCCGTCTGCATCGACCGGTCCTGCCGGCCAGCGCACCCTCGTCCTGCTCAAGCCCGACGCGGTGCGTCGCGGCCTGGTCGGCGCGATCGTCCGGCGGTTCGAGGACCGCGGCCTCCGGATCGTGCGGCTCGAGCTGCGGACCATCGACGGCGACCTGGCCGACCAGCACTACGCCGAGCACGTGGAGCGCGACTTCTACCCGCCGCTGCGGGAGTTCGTGACGTCGGGCCCGATGGTCGCGATGGTGCTGGAGGGTGACGAGGCCATCGAGGTCGTGCGCGGCATCAACGGCGCCACCGACGGTCGCAAGGCAGCGCCCGGGACGATCCGCGGCGACTACTCGTTGTCGAACCGCGAGAACCTCGTGCACGGCTCCGACTCGTGGGAGTCGGCCGAGCGCGAGATCGGCATCTGGTTCCCTGACCTGGGCTAGCAGTCCAGGCACGGTGGTTGAGGAGCGAGCGTCTCGAAACCCCGCCATCAACGACCGCAGGGCGGGCCGCGTGTCCTCCCGGGTTGACAGGCCCCCGCTGCATACGCTTCCGACGACACAGGCGTGTGACGGGAGTGGCGGGAGAGCATGGCCAACAGCTTCATCGGTCGCGACATGGCCGTCGACCTCGGGACTGCCAACACGCTCGTCTACGTGCGTGGCAAGGGAGTCCTCCTCGACGAGCCGAGCGTCGTAGCCCTCAACGCCACGACCGGCGAGATCCTCGCCGTCGGCCACGAGGCCAAGCGGATGATCGGCCGCACGCCGGACAACATCACCGCGATCCGGCCGCTGCAGGACGGCGTCATCGCCGACTTCGACTCGACCGAGCAGATGCTCAGGTTCTTCATCCAGCAGGTGCACCGGCGGCGCTACTTCGCCAAGCCGCGGCTGGTGATCTGCGTCCCCAGCGGGATCACCG
>CADCUK010000102.1 GCA_902805865.1 uncultured Nocardioidaceae bacterium
GCGGCTCGGCCACGGTGCGGGTCATGAAGGAGCCGCAGCCCGGGCAGCACGTCCGCCGCCGTGGCGAGGACGTCGTGGAGGGGGACCTGCTGCTCGCGGACGGCACGGTGCTCGGCCCGCGGCAGCTGGGGCTGATGGCCAGCGTGGGCAGGGCGCAGGTGCGTTCCCGCCCGCGGCCGCGGGTCGTCATCCTGTCGACCGGTGCCGAGCTGCGTGAGCCCGGATCGAAGCTCGCGCACGACGCGATCTACGACGCCAACTCGTTCATGCTGGCCGCCGCCGTCCGCAGCACCGGAGCCATCGCCTACCGGGTCGGCATCGTCTCCGACGACCCGGCGGAGTTCGCCGACGCGCTGTCGGACCAGCTCGTCCGCGCCGACGTGGTGATCACCAGTGGCGGCGTCAGCATGGGGGAGTACGACGTCGTGAAGGAGGTGCTGAGCGACCTCGGGACCGTGTGGTTCGGTCAGGTGAAGATGCAGCCCGGCAAGCCGCAGGGGTTCGGCCACGTCGGTGAGGACCGGACCCCGATCTTCGCGCTGCCCGGCAACCCGGTCTCGGCGTACGTCTCCTTCGAGCTGTTCGTGATGCCCGCGCTGCGCCGGATGATGGGGCGGGTTCCCTACCGTCGGCCGAAGCTGCGGCTGCGGGCGGGGGAGACGTTCCGGTCCGCGCGGGGGAAGGAGCAGTACGTCCGTGCGACGTATGCGCCCAACGAGGGTGGCGGGACCGTGACGCCCATCGGAGGGCACGGCTCGCACCTGCTCGGGGACCTCGCGTGGGCGAACGCGATCATCGTGGTTCCTGCAGAGACAGAGGTCGTGGAGATGGACAGCTACGTCGACGTCCTGCTGCTCGACAAGGAGTTCTGATGGGCGGCCCGGGGTCCGACCGCTTGACGCACGTCGACGAGTCCGGCGCTGCCCGGATGGTCGACGTCTCCGGCAAGCACGTCACCGCGCGTGAGGCTGTGGCCACGGGGCGAGTTCTTGTCAGCCCGACTGTTGTGTCGTTGCTGCGAGGCGAGGGTGTGCCCAAGGGGGATGCGCTGGGCGTCGCCCGTGTCGCCGGGATCATGGCCGCGAAGCGGACGCCCGACCTGGTGCCGCTGTGCCATCCCCTGGCGATCAGCGGGGTGACGGTGGACCTGCAGGTCGACGACGAGGCGGTCGGGATCAAGGCGACCGTGCGGACGAGTGACCGCACCGGCGTCGAGATGGAGGCATTGACCGCGGTCTCCGTCGCCGCGCTCACCGTCGTGGACATGGTCAAGGCGGTCGACAAGAGCGCAACGATCACCGACATCCGTGTCGAGTCCAAGACCGGGGGCAAGAGCGGGGACTGGCGCCGGGACGAGGTTCCGTCATGAGGGCGGCTGTCGTGGTGGCGTCGAACCGTGCAGCCACGGGTGTCTACGAGGACACCACGGGCCCACTGATCGTGGCCGCGTTGCAGGAGGCGGGGTTCACCGTCGAGCCTCCGCTCGTGGTGCCCGACGGCGAGCCGGTCGGCGAGGCGATCCGGGCGGCGATCGACGGCGGGGCCCGTGCGGTGCTGACCACCGGCGGCACCGGTCTCACCCCGACGGACCTGACTCCCGAGGTCACCCGCCCGCTACTCGATCGTGAGGTCCCAGGAGTCGCCGAGGCCATCCGTGCCCACGGGCTGGCCAAAGGCGTGCCGACCGCTGCCCTGTCCCGCGGGCTCGCCGGGATCAGTGGCGACGCGTTCGTCGTCAACCTCCCCGGGTCCCGGGGCGGCGTCAAGGACGGGTTGGAGGTCGTCGTACCGCTCCTGCGGCACGCCGTCGAGCAGATCGTCGGGAGCGACCATTGAGCGCATCCTGGGGCGCGATGCCGTGGGAGACCGTCCGGATCTCCCACGGTGACGTCACCCTGCGGCCCATCGCGACGTCCGATCGCCGGGCGTGGGAGGACGTGCGCGCGCGGAACGCGTCGTGGCTGGTCCGGTGGGAGGCGACCCGACCACCGGGCAGCCCCGGGCGACCGGTGTCCTTCCGGGGCATGGTCCGCGACCTCCGCCGGCAGGCCAAGCAGGGCAGGTGCCTGCCCTTCGCGCTCGTCGTCGACGACGCCTTGGCCGGCCAGGTCACCGTGAACAACATCGTGGGCGGCTCGGCGATGTTCGCCAGCATCGGCTACTGGATCGACCAGCGCCGTGCGGGCAAGGGATACGTGCCGCTGGCCGTCGCGATGGCCGTGGACCACTGCTTCTCCGCCCTGGGACTGCACCGGATCGAGATCGCGATCCGGCCCGAGAACGCTGCTTCGCTGCGCGTGGTGGAGAAGCTCGGGTTCCCCGAGATCGGCTACGCCCCGAGGTTCCTGCACATCGACGGGGACTGGCGCGACCACCGGCTCTTCGCGCTCACCAGCGAGGACGTCCCCGAGGGGCTCGTGCAGCGCTACCTGTCCCGCGAACGCCGCCAGCACCCGGAATCACACCAGTAACAGGAGACTACAAGCGACACACCGGCCACCCTGCGCCGCGGGTGGCTCGGTGGTCCTTAACGTTTGTCCCGTGGAATTGTCTGGCTTGATCTTCGTCGCACTGGCCCTCGTCTGGGCCGTCGTCCTCCTCCCCAAAGCACTCCGGCAGCACGACGAGGTTGCTCAGACCCGCTCTGTTGACAGGGTTTCGGACGGCATGCGAGTGCTGGCACGCCGTGAGGTGGTCAGCGAGAGAGAGGCTCGTCTGGTCCGCACCCCGCCACGGGCGCCGGCCCCCAGGGCCGAGCGCGTGGCGGCCGCCCCCACGACCGAGGCCCGACCGCCCCGCGCCCCCCTGTCGAAGGAACGGGTGAGGACCCGGATCGCCGCCCAGCGCAAGGCCGCAGCTGCTGCGGCCCGCCGCCGTCGCACGATCCTCCTGCTCCTCCTCGTCGCCTGCGTCGGCGTCGGTGTCGCGGCCGCCCTCGGGCAGCTGCCACTGTGGACCGTCGCCATCCCGGTCGTCCTCACGGTCGGCTTCCTGGTCCTTGCTCGGGTCCTGGTGCGCAGGGAGCACGCCCGTTGGGACGCCCAGCTGCTCGAGCTCAAGGTCCTGGCCAGCACGTCACCGGCCGAGTCGACCACCGACGCAGCGGTCGACCAGGACACCGTTCCGGACGCCACCGAGCTCCCGGCCGTGGAGGTCGTGGAGGAGGCGTCGGTCGAAGCGCAGCTCGCGGTCGTGAGCGGTCTCGACGACACGTCCTCGTTCCCGCTCGGCCTGCTCGACGACGTCACACCGACCACGGACTCCGGCTCCCTGTGGGACCCGCTCCCGGTCACCCTGCCGACGTACGTCAGCAAGCCACGGGCCTCCCGCTCCGTGCGCACGATCGACCTCCAGGCGCCCGGTGTGTCCAGCTCGGGGCACGACGCAGCGTCCAGCGCGCTCGTCGCGGACGCCGCGACCTCCTCTCCTCCCGACGACCTCCCGCAGCGGGCGGTCGGGTCCTGAGCCGCTCTGCGCGGGTGATATCTTCCTTGTCGCGTCGCTCCGGCTGACGCACCCGGGGCTGTGGCGCAGTTGGTAGCGCGTCTCGTTCGCAATGAGAAGGTCAGGGGTTCGAATCCCCTCAGCTCCACCCAGGGATCCCGGTGACCGGGGACCAGGCAGGCCCGGCCCGCAAGCGGCCGTTCGTGGTGCTCACCGCGCTGGTCCTCGTCGCCGCGCTGGTGCTGACGTCGGCCTGGGTGCTGGTCGGCGCCCTGCGGGAGGACTGCGTCGAGCCGCTCGCTTCACGACCGGGCACGAGCGGGGTGATCGTGAAGTTCCGCGCTGGTACGACGCCGCTCGACGACCCGGACGAGCTGGCCGAGGTCCTGGGGTCCGTCGGGTGCGCGACGGGCGTCGAGCTGAGCGTCGAGCGGCCGCTCGCGATCGAGGGTGTCCTGCTGCTCCGCACGGCGGGCGCCCTGACCCCGCGCGAGATGGTGATCGTGGTCCGGGCGTTCGAGGCCGAGGACGACGTCGAGTACGCGGCACCCGACGAGGAGGTCGATGCGACCGGCTGATCCCGTCCCGCGGCTCGGGTCCGGGGCCGCCGGCTTGGACCTACACTCTGGGCGTGCTCCGCACCGTCCTCCGCCGCCACGTGCCGGCTGTCCTGGTGGCAGCGTTCTTCCTGCTCCCACTGCTGGTGATGGTGTCCGGGTCGTTGAGGCCGGCAGGGCTCGCCCCGCCGACGGGGCTGGACGTCGTACCCTCGGCGCCGACCCTGGAGGCGTACCGCCGTCTCCCCGAGCTCGTGCCGCTGGGCACCTGGTTGCTCAACTCCGGCATCGTGGTGTCGCTCGCGGTGCTCGTCACCGTGCTGGTCGCCTCCTGGGCGGCCTTCGGCATGCGGCTGCTGCCGAAGCGCCCCCGCCGGATCGCCGTCCTGGTCACCCTCGGGCTGCTGCTGGTGCCGGTCACGGCGGTGTGGACGACGCGCTTCCAGGTGTTCGACACGGTCGGGCTCACCGACTCCCTGCTGGCGCTGGTCGCCCCGGCCCTGGCTGCGACCACTCCGTTCTACGTGCTGATCTACCTCTGGAGCTTCACCGGCGTCCCTGACACCCAGCTCGAGGCGGGACGGCTGGAAGGAGCCTCGGTCTGGAGGCTGTGGCGGTCGGTGGCGATGCCGCAGGCCCGGCTCGCGACCCTCGCCGTCGCGGTCCTCGCCTTCAGTGTCTACTGGTCGAACTTCATCGACCCGCTCCTGTACATCGACAGCCCGTCCCGGTACACGCTGCCGCTGGGCCTCCGCCTTCTCCAGCTGCTCAACCCCACCGACTTCCCGTTGCTCATGGCAGGAGCCGTCATCGCCACGTTGCCGCCCGTCCTCGTCTTCCTGCTCGCGCAGAGGATCTTCCTCGACGACCCGTTGCGCAGCCTGCGACAGGGGCGCCGATGAGCCCCCGGAGGCTGGTGGGCTGCTCGGCCGTGCTGGTCACGGCCCTCGGCCTGGCAGCCGGGTGCGGCTCGGGTGCCGGTTCCGGCGGCGACAGCGACGAGCCGATCCGTCTGGTGCTCTTCGGCGACCCGGTCGAGACCGCCGGCTACGAGGAGCTCGTCAAGGCCTTCGAGGAGGAGAACCCCGACATCGACGTGGCGCTCAGCCCGGTCGCCGAGCAGGACGACCTGATGGCCAAGCTCACCACGCAGTTCGCGTCCGGGCGGCCGCCCGAGGTGTTCCTCGTCAACTACCGCAACTACGGCCAGTTCGCCGGCTCCGACGTCCTCGCGCCGGTGCAGCCCTTCCTCGACGAGAGCTCCGAGATCTCCGAGGACGAGTTCGCGCCTGCAGCTCTGGACGCCTTCCGGTTCGACGGGGAGGAGCTCACCTGCATGCCGCAGAACGTGTCGTCGCTGGTGACCTACTACAACGTCGACCTCTTCGAGGACGCCGGCGTCCCGCTGCCTCGGGCGGGCTGGACCTGGGACGACTTCCTGGCCGCGGCGAAGGCGCTGACCGGCGAGGGGCGCTACGGCGTCGGGACCGAGGCGAGCCTCATCCGCGTGGCGCCGTTCGTGTGGTCGGCCGGCGGTGAGGTGGTCGACGACCCGATCGACCCGACGCGGCTGGCGCTGGACACCGGTCCGGCGCGACGGGGGCTCGACTTCTTCCTCGACCTGCAGACCGTGCACGGTGTCGCTCCGCCGGACCGGGAGGAGCAGTCGCAGGACAGCGAGTCCCGCTTCCTGTCCGGCACCCTCGGGATGTACCTCAACAGCCGCAAGTCGGTGCCGACGTTGCGCACCATCGAGGAGTTCACCTGGGACGTGGCACCGCTCCCCGTCGCGCCCGGTGGCGAGCCGGCCACGATCCTGCACGGCGACGCCTACTGCCTCGCTGACAGCGGACGCGAGGACGAGGCGTGGCAGTTCGTGGAGTTCGCCAACTCCGTGGGAGGTCAGCAGATCCTCGCCCGCTCCGGCAGGACGGTCCCCTCCCGGACGGACGTCGCTGACTCCGAGGCGTTCCTGCGGCCGGACGAGCCGCCGGCACAGGCGAAGGTCTTCACCGATGTCGTGCCCACGATCCGCTCCGTCCCCCACACCGCGTCGTGGGCGCGGGTGGAGTCGGAGGCCGACTCGATCCTGACCGAGCTGTACTACGGGCGGCTCGAGCGCGACGAGGGCATCGAGCTGCTGCTGGAGACCACCGAGCCGCTGTTCGCCGGACCCGGCCAGTGACGCTGCGGTTCGAGCGCGTCAGCAAGTCGTACGGCGACGTCGAGGCCCTGGTCGACCTGGAGCTCACCGTGGCCGACGGCGAGCTGCTGGCGGTCGTCGGCCCGTCAGGGTGCGGCAAGTCGACCGCCCTCCGTGTCCTTGCCGGTCTGGAGACCCCTTCCTCGGGTCGGGTCCTCATCGGGGACCGCGACATCACGGGGCTGCCGCCCCACCGGCGTGACGTCGCGATGGTCTTCCAGGACCTCGCGCTCTTCCCGCACCTGACCGCGCGGCAGAACATCGCGTTCGGCCCGCGGGTGCGTCGTGAGGCCTCCGACGAGGCCGTCCGCCGGACGGCAGCCGTCGCGGAGCGGCTCGGCATCGACGGGCTCCTGGACCGCTACCCCGACCAGCTGTCCGGTGGGCAGCGGCAACGGGTGGCGTTGGCCCGGGCGATGGTGCGGGCGCCGACGGCGTACCTCATGGACGAGCCCTTGTCGGACCTCGACGCCCAGCTGCGGGCCACGGCGCGCACCGAGATCGTGGAGCTGCACCGCAGCATCGGCGCGATCACGGTCTACGTCACCCACGACCAGGCCGAGGCGATGACGATGGGCGATCGCATCGCGGTCCTCGCGGAGGGACGGCTGCAGCAGGTCGGCACTCCCGCCCAGGTGTACGACGAGCCCGCGAACCTGTTCGTCGCCGGCTTCCTCGGCAGTCCACCGATGAACCTCGTGCCCGGAGGCGGGGTGCTCGGCGGCGAGCCGGGCACCGTGGTGGGAGTGCGACCCGAGGACCTCCACCTCGACCCCAGCAGCACCGGCGACGTCCCAGCAGGGCGGATCGAGGCCGAGGTGGGCGTCGTGGAGTCGCTGGGCAGCGAGACCGTGCTCCTGGTGCGGTGCCGGGACGCGACCCGGCTCGCGGTGCGCACGGTCCCGCGTAGCCCGTACCGGCCGGGGGACCGCGTGGTGCTGGCGGTGGACGAGAGCCGGCGGCACGTCTTCCACGAGGCCGGCGACCGCAGTCGATGAGCGACTCGGTCGGCGTCGAGCGCGCGAGAACCCCACGGTCGGCCCCTCGGTCGGCCTGGCTCTTCCTGCTGCCCTACGCCGTGGGGACGCTGCTCCTGGTCCTGCTGCCGGCGGTCCTGACGCTGCGCTACGCGTTCACCGACTTCACCGGGCTGAGCGGCGGGCGCTTCACCGGCCTGGACAACCTGCGCCGCCTGGTGGACGACCCGTTCTTCGCGGCGTCGTTGCGGGCCTCGGCCTTCCACGTGGCGATGGCGGTGCCGCTGCGGCTGGTCGCCGCCGTGGGGGTGGCTCTGCTCCTGGCGGCCCCGCGGCGCGGAGGCCGGTGGTACCGGGTGGCGGCGTACCTGCCGACGGTGGTGCCGGACATCGCGCTCGCACTGCTCTTCCTCTGGGTGCTGAACCCGGTCTACGGACCGCTCAACCAGGTGCTGGGCGCGGTCGGGCTGCCGGAGCCGGCCTGGCTCTCCTCACCCTGGGGGGCCAGGGTGGGCGTGGTCATGATGCTCGCCTTCCCGATCGGGGAGGCGTTCGTGGTCGTGCTGGCGACCCGGCGGGCGATCAGCCCCCGCCTGTACGAGGCTGCGGCCCTCGAGGGCATCGGCCCGGCCCGTCAGCTCCGGCACATCACCCTGCCGATCCTGGCTCCCGTCCTGGTGCTGCTCGCCGTGCGGGACACGGTGCTGATGCTGCAGGCCAGCTTCGTGCCGGCGTACCTGCTGACCGACGGGGGGCCCGCGAGAGCGACGCTCTACCTGCCCGTCTACATCTACGACCAGGCCTTTGAGTTCCTCGGGTTCGGCTACTCCGCGATGGTCACGCTCGCCCTGATCGGCTTCACGCTGGTGCTCGTCGCCGCCCAGGTCCTCCTCGTACGACGATGGCGGGTCCTGCGGTGAGGCGGTGCCGGCCGGTCCGGGTGAGCGGAGCCGCCGCGTCCGTCGTGCTGGTGGCCATGGTCGCCGGCTGCGGAGGCGGCGGCGGGAGAGGCGGGAGCGGGGAGACCGCAGCGGTCCCGGCCGTCACCTCCACGCAGCCGCCGGCGAAGGGTGGGCCCCTCACCGACCTGCCGGAGTGCTCCGCACCGCCCGAGGCCGCGGAGGACGCCGTGGTGGAGGACGCGGCGGGCGACCTCGTGCTCCCCGAGGACACCGTGGTCACCGGCGTCGAGGACCTCGGAGAGCTCGTCAGCGTGCGGGGATACGTGGCGCTGACGCCGATCCAGGTGCGCAAGTCCTACGCCGCGGCTCCCGGGCTCGAGCTGTACGCCCTCGAGGACGAGGTCTACGAGGCGGAGGTCCTCTACGGGGCTGGTGACAGCCGCGTCTTCGTCAAGGCCCAGGCGCAGTGCCAGGTGGGGTCGCTGCTGAGCGTCTTCGTCGGGCCGGAGGACGGCGAGGGGCTGCCGCCGGTCACGGGGAAGTGAAGATTTCGCCCCTGCCTCTCGACCCGGTACGGACGCTCGCCTAGTGTCCCCCTAACCCCGGCCCTCCAACCTCGTTGAGGATTCATGCGTCGCACCCTTATCGCCGGCACTGCCGTCGTCCTCGTCGCCAGTGGCGTGGTCGTCTCCCAGGTCGCATCCCAGGACTCCCGTACCTCCGACACCTCCGCCTCCTCCGTCTCCGCGGGCGACTGCGCCCCAGGCTTCGTGACGATCAGCAGCGTGGCTCGCGAGGTCGTGGGCGAGATGACCCGGGAAGGCGAGCCGGCCCAGATGGCGGAGTTCCAGCTCCGGATGGCCGAGGAGGGCGCCGGGGTGAGCACCGAGCTCACCGACGAGCTCGCGCGGGAGCTGCCCCAGTCGCAGGGCGTCCCCACCGAGGAGTGGGACGAGTGGTGCGTGCCGCGGAAGCGTCCGGAGTCGCTGAACGAGCTGGCGATGCTGGCCTCGGAGAGGTCGATCCCGCGGATGGCGCCGCTGCCTGACGGCTACGCCCCGGGTGCGTTCTCCGCCGCCGTGCGCCAGCGGGCCTCGATGGCGCCGGGATCCGTGGCCGGGACCGGGGGCACGGGCAAGGTCTACGGCCGCGGGCCGCTCATCGTGAACGACAAGCGCTTCGACGAGGTCAACGGCCTCGGTCTGGTGGAGAACTCCGGGCGGGTCGACTCGTTCGCCTGGGACCCGAAGGCGAACCGACTCTTCACCGCGGTGGGCACCGGCGGCATCTGGTACACCGACGACGTGGCCAGCCAGGTGCCGGCCGAGCCCACCGAGTCGCTGCGCTGGCGCAACGCCACCGGCAACCTGCCGACGACCGTCACTGGGGCGGTCGAGTGGACCTCGGCCCGCAACGGCACGCTGCTCGCGCTCACAGGTGACCCGACGTTCGGGTCGAACGCCTTCACCGGCGCCGGCGCCTACTGGTCCTCGGACCTGGGCAAGACCTGGAAGCGCGCCACCGGGGTGCCCAACGGCGGTCTCGGCTTCAAGCTGGCGGTCGACCCGGCAGCACCGCGCCGTGTCTACGCAGCGACGCAGATGGGCCTCTACCGCTCCACGGACGGTGGCCGCTCGTACCGCAACGTCAAGCTCCCCACCGGCAAGGTCGAGGACGGCGGCAAGAGCTGCGCCGGCGTCAGCAACTTTGCCAAGCGCCCGGAGTGCGCGCTGGCCAACGTCGTCACCGACGTCGTCGTCGCCACCCCCGGCGGCGAGGGCACCGACACCGCGAAGCACACCGTGGTCGCCACCGTGGGCTGGCGAGGCGGCGACCGCGTCAACATGACCGACGACGACGGCAGCGTGCAGTCCCCGCGCAACGGGGTCTACCGCTCCGAGACCGGCGAGCGGGGCACCTTCAAGAAGCTCGAGGCGACAGGGTTCGCGCCGCAGAAGAACATCGGCCGGATCGAGCTCGGCGCCACCGTCGGTCCCGACCAGGACCACGACTACCTCTACGCGATCGTCCAGGACGCGGAGCTGCTCAACGAGGCCGGCGTCGCCGGCATCGACGCGCCGGACGTCGACGAGGAAGGCGATCCGGTCCCCGAGCCGGTCGGCACGACGGTCCTCAACGGCATCTACGTCTCCTCCGACTTCGGCGCGACCTGGACCGAGATGGCCAGCGGTACGTCGCTGACCGCGGACCCGACCACCGGGTCGGCCCTGTTCGGCACGGGCACCGCCCTGGGTTTCCAGCCCGGCGTGCAGGCTTGGTACAACCTGCACATCCAGCCCGACCCGTCGAAGACCGACCCGGCGACGAACGCCCCGACCCGCTTGGTGTTCGGCCTCGAGGAGGTCTGGGCCAACGAGACCGCTCCCACCGGGGACGGGCAGCCGTTGGTCGGTCCCACGAAGTTCCGGGTCGTCGGCAAGTACTTCGCCGGAGAGTCGTGCCTCCTGCTCTCTCTCGGGCTGCCCGCCTGCCCGACGGACCGGGAGCCCACAGACCCCGACAACCTGACCACGCACCCCGACCAGCAGGCCGCGATCTGGATCCAGGACAAGGACGTCGCGAACGGCCTTCAGCTGGTCGTCGGCAACGACGGTGGCGCCTACCGCTACCGGTTCGAGAGCGACGAGGACGGGGCGCTCGACAACACCCACTGGTACGAGGGGGACAACGACGGGTTCCGGACCCTGCTGCCCTACTTCGCCTCGGTCAGCAAGGACGGCACGGTCTGGGCCGGGCTCCAGGACAACGGCAACATGGTGATCTCGCCGAAGACCCGCAAGCAATTCGAGACCTACGGCGGGGACGGCTTCTACACCGCTGTCGACCCGGACAACTCCTTGGTCTCCTACGAGGAGTACGTCAACGGCGCGATCTCGGTCACCGAGGACGGCGGCCGCTCGTGGCGCAGCATCGACCCGGGCCTGACCGCGCCGAAGTTCAACACCCCGTTCGCGATGGACCCCTTGGACGCGGACCACCTCGTGGTCGCCGGCCGCGAGGTCGTCGAGACGCTCCAGGGACCGAAGACCTCCTCAGGCATCGGCGAGGGAACCCAGTGGCGCAAGGTGTTCGACCTGGGCACCAAGAGCCGCCACGGGGACCCGGACTCCGAGAGCTCGACGGACGAGCCGAACAACTCGATGAGCGCGATCGACGTGGTCGGCGACGCGGTGTACGTCGGCTACTGCGGCAACTGCGACACGTTGAACAAGAAGCGGCCCGAGGACCACGTCTTCACCAACGGCATCGCCACGAACGTGGGCGGCGCCGAGCCGCGGGAGTCGGGCACCAGCAAGGGGTGGCACTACTTCCGGCAGTCCAACGGCGAGGTCGGCAAGGAGCGCATCCTCCAGGGGCTGCCCAACAGGTACATCACCTCGATCGCCGCAGACCCCAAGAAGCCCAAGCGGGTCTTCGTCACGCTCGGCGGGTACACCAGGCGGTGGCTGCCGCCGGGCGCCGTGGGTGACGTGAACAAGCGCATCGGCGAGGGCCACGTCTTCCGCTCCAACGACGCCGGCAAGACCTGGATCGACGTCAGCGGGAACCTGCCCGACGCACCTGCCACCTGGGTGGAGGTCCGGGGCGGCCAGCTCCTGGTCGGCACCGACGTCGGCGCGTTCGCCACCAACCTGAAGGGGACGACGTCCTCGGCCCCCCGCTACGCACCGCTCCAGGATCTCCCGGCGGTGCCGATCTCGAGCATCCAGCTGCAGCCCGGCAGCAACCACCGGGTCATCATCGCGACCTACGGTGCGGGTGTGTGGAGCTACGACTTCGCGAGCTCGGTCAAGCCGCCGACGCCGCCGGCCGACCCTGACGAGCAGCCGGTGCGGGTCGGAGACCCCTACGCGTCGTACGACTTCGAGGACGGCACCCAGGGCTGGACGAGTGCGCCCTCCGGCGACCCGGCAGGCATCCCGGTCCCATGGACCTACGGGACCCCCGGGGAAGGCGAGGACGGGAGCACGGACGACGAAGGGTTCTCGTGGTCGGTCGCCGGCTCTGGTGGCTACGGGGACGCGCAGGACTCCGAGCTGCTGTCGCCGCCGGTGACGACGGACGCCGGTGCTGCCGTCCTCCAGTTCGGCATGCTCCTCGACACCGAGGCAGGGTTCGACGAGGTCACGGTGCAGTGGCGCAAGGTCGGCGACACCGGCTGGACCTCGCTCGGCTCCTACTCCGGGCAGTTCCCGGAATACCCGGACTGGGCGACCGTGGGCATCCCGTTCGACTCGCCCGGAGGGGACCTGGAGTTCAGGTTCCGCTTCCAGAGCGACGAGATCTGCTCGTTCCAGCCCAACCCGCTGTGCGCGGACACCGACGGCAAGGACGGCGCCCGGGTGGACAACGTGGTGGTGGGAACCCCCGCCGACTGATCCGACCACCGGGGCGGCGGCTGTCCGCCCCGGGTGGTCGGGGTCGACCCTGAGTGCATCCCAGGGTCGGGACAGGGGCCCGTTCAGTCGGTTCCCCGATGTGCCGGACGGGCGCGCACCGCCAGGCTCGGTGCATGATCACAGTCGAGTCCCTCACCAAGCAGTACGGCGGCTTCACCGCCGTCGACGACGTCTCCTTCACGGCCGAGCCGGGCCGGGTCACCGGCTTCCTCGGCCCCAACGGCGCCGGCAAGTCCACGACGATGCGGATCATCGTCGGGCTCACCCCGCCGTCCTCCGGCTCCGCCACGGTGTCCGGCCGGAGGTTCGCCGAGCACCCCAATCCCGGGCGAGAGGTCGGCGTGCTGCTCGACGCCTCGGCCCAGCACGCCGGTCGCACGGGTCGTGGCATCCTCACGGTCGCGCAGCGGACGATGGGCCTCCCGGCCAGCCGCGTGGACGAGCTCGTCGAGCTCGTCGGCCTCACCTCGAAGGAAGCAGACCGTCGGGTCCGCAACTACTCGCTCGGCATGCGGCAGCGCCTCGGCATCGCGGTCGCGCTGCTGGGTGACCCGGACGTGCTGATCCTCGACGAGCCGGCCAACGGTCTCGACCCGGGCGGCATCCGCTGGATGCGCGACCTGCTCCGCGGGTTCGCCGACCGCGGCGGCACCGTGCTGCTCTCCTCGCACCTGCTGCACGAGATCGAGGTCATCGCCGACGACATCGTGGTGATCGGGGGAGGGCGCATCGTCGCCCAGGGCACGAAGAGCGAGCTGCTGCAGGCGGCAGGGACCCTGGTGCGCACCCGCGGGACCGAGCTGGCGCACGCCCTCGAGCTCCGCGGCATCCCTGTGCAGCCTGCCGGCGACGGTGCGCTGAGGGTGGACGCCGACCCGGCCACCGTGGGCGAGGTCGCCCTCGCGGCCGGCGTCCCGCTGACCGAGCTGCGCTCGGCGGAGAGCGCGGGTCTCGAGGAGATGTTCCTCGAGCTCACCGCGAACGACGACCGGGACCACAACCAGGACAACAAGCAGGACCACAACCACGAGAGGACAGCGGCATGACCGCCATCGCAGTCGAGAAGACCCGGACGCCGTCCCCCCGGCCCGCCGGGAGGACCACAGCCCCGATCCCCATGACGCGAGTCGTGGGCGTCGAGCTGCGCAAGATGTTCGACACCCGGTCGGGATTCTGGCTGATGGCGAGCATCGTCATCACCGCCGTGCTCGCCTCGGCGGCCGTGGTGCTCTTCGCCCCGGACGACGCCGTCACCTACAACAACTTCGCCGCCGCCATCGGGGTGCCGATGACGATCATCCTCCCGATCGTGGCGATCCTGTCCGTGACGAGCGAGTGGAGCCAGCGGAGCGGGCTGACGACGTTCACGCTCGTGCCGAACCGCGGCCGCGTCATGGCAGCCAAGGGTGTGGCGACCGTCCTGGTCGCGATCGTCTCGATCGGCGTCGCCTTCGGCGTCGGGGCCGTCGGCAACCTCATCGGCTCGACCGTCAACGGGACCGACACCGTGTGGGACATGGAGTCCACGCAGCTCTGGGCGATCCCGCTCGCCAATGTGCTCGGCATGCTGCTCGGCTTCGCCTTCGGGCTGCTGCTGCGCAGCTCGGCCGCGGCGATCGTCGCCTACCTCGTGTACGCGCTGGTGCTGCCTCCGCTGGCCGAGCTCCTGTCGGCCACGCAGAGCTGGTTCGCCGACGTCCGTCCCTGGGTGGACTTCAACTACGCCCACGCCGTGCTGTTCGACCAGACGCCGAGCGCGGAGCAGTGGGCGAACCTCGCGACGTCCACCGGGCTGTGGCTGGTGCTCCCGCTCGTCGCCGGGATGGTCCTGCTGCGCCGGGCCGAGGTCAAGTAGCGACGGGGTCAAGTACGGCGGGGGGCGGTAGCGTGCGGTCGTGGCCCCACAGGAACCGGTCGACTACCGCTACCTCCTCGCCAACGAACGCACGTTCCTCGCCTACGTCCGCACCGCCCTCGCGCTGCAGGTGGCCGGGCTCGGCATCATCGAGTTCCTCACCCGCGGACCGGAGGCGGCCCGGCTGTCGCTCGGCATGGCGGTCGTCGTGGTCGGCTCGGCCGTGGGCCTGGCCGGCTACGTCCGCTGGCGCAGCGTCGAGCGAGCGATGCGCGCCAACGCCGAGATGGCCCCGGCAGGGGTGGCGCCGCTGCTCGTCGTCGCCGTGCTGCTCGCCCCGGTCGGGGCGGGACTCCTCCTGCTCCTCGCCTGACCGGCCCCGGCGTCGGCTGACCTGATCAGTCGCGGTCGGCCAGGGGGGTGTGGGCCCGGAAGCTGTCCGAGTGCAGGTGGAACGACTTGTACAGCTTCGGCACCCAGCACTCGTCGTTGTGCCGGCCCTCGGGGTAGATCACGGTCCGGTGGCGAACCTGCTTGGAGGTGAGCTGGGCGTCCATCGTGCGGGCCGCGTCGTCGAACTTGAAGTCGTCCTCCTCGCAGGCGTCGAAGAAGTAGTGGTACTGCTTCAGGAACTGTGGCGTGCGTGCGTTCACCTGCACGTTGGGGGTCTGGTCGGCGTTCTTCGCGCGGTCCTCGTTGGTGCCCGCCAGCGGCGGGAGGTCGAGCGCACCCATGTGGCTGGCGATTGACCCGAACAGCTCCGGGTGTGCCCAGCCCATGGTGAAGGCGCCGTGGCCGCCCATGGAGACACCGGTCAAGCCGCGCATCCCGCGCCGCTCCTTGGTGCGGTACCACCTGTCGACCAGCGGCAGCATCTCCTCGACGAACATCGACCGCCACGGCGACTCCGAGCTGTCGACGTACCAGAGGGACTCGCCGTCGGGCATGATCACGACCGACTCCTCGATGCCGCGCTTGCGGATCAGCTCGTCGATGCGGCCGTCGATGTTGCGGGTGTCCCACTCGGCCGCACCGCCGTTGATGCCGTGCAGCAGGTAGACCGTGGGGTAGGAGCGGTTCGGGTTCTTCAGGTACGACGGCGGCAGGTACACCGCGAAGTCGCGCTCCTTGTCCTCGAGCTCCGAGCGCACCGAGTCCATGAAGAAGCGCGAGCGGTTGCCGCGCTCCTTGAACCGGGGACCCGAGAAGTAGAGGAAGTCCTGCTTCAGCTCCTGCACCACGACGCGCTCGCCCTGGGCGTCCCGGCCGATGATGCTGCGGTTGGTGTCGGCGATGACTGCGGAGGAGGTGTCGTCGCGGACGATCTGCACCTCGGTGTCCCGGAGGCGGAGCGGTCCGTACTCCTTCGACAACACCCGCAGGTCCGACATGCGGCGGCGCAACGTGTCGCCGTCGTGGAAGAACCCCTCGGCGAGCGTGCGGCGGTAGGCGCGGAAGCTGCCGTTCTCGAGAGCACGTGCCTGGCGCTCCAGCTTCCTGCGCACGGCGCCGCGCTCCGCCTTGGTGGCGCGGGAGGTGTCGAGCCCGTAGAGCTCGCTGCGCAGCGCCGCCTTGGAGAACAGGCCGACCGGGCCGCGGTACCAACCACCCCCGCCGGTGAAGTCGTTCATCCGGACGGCGAGCACGTTCCGGCCGCCGTAGTTGGGCGCCTGCGCGGGGACCGGGTAGAGCCGCTGCTCGAACCACTGGCTGTCCTCGTTCGGAGGCATCGAGCCGGTGCTGCCGATCTTGACGCCGTTGAGGAAGGTCTGGTCGGCGTCATCGATCCCGCCCAGGGAGGCCACCAGCGGGGTCCCCTTGGCGTTCGCCGGCAGGTTGAACTCGAGCCGGAACCAGGCGTAACCGTCGTTGTTCGCGAAGTACGGCTGGCCACCCTCCTGGGGCACCTTCACCTGCTCCCAGGAGGAGTCGTCGAAGCCGGGGTCGGACCAGTCGGGGTCGTCGCCGACCTTGAACCGCCACTGGCCGGCGAGGTCGAGAGCGAACGGACCGCCAGCGGCCCGGGGAGCCGGTGACTCCTCGCCGCTCGCGCGGGTCGGAGCCGACACCAGCGTCGCGGCGAGCAGGCCGCAGAGCAGGAGGACGAGGAGTGGTGCGCGAAGGGTCACCCGAGGCAGCATGGCTGTAATGTAGCCCGATTCCGGGCGTTCAGACCGTGGCGGAATCGGACGGTTCAGGTCCGCCCGGGCAGGGTGGTCAACCGCGGGCCGAGCCGTAGCCGAGCACGGCCGCGAGACCCAGCGCGCTGCGCGGTGCGTACCCCGCCCGCCACAGCCCGCCGTGCACGGCGCCATGCGCCTCGTCCTGCCACGGGTGTTCCTGCCGCGGACCTCCGCCGGTGTTCAGGTCGTGCACGAGCAGAGCAGCCATCAGCACGTTCGAGGTGGCCGGCTCGAAGATCTCGACGCCGAACCGGTGAGCACCGGCGTACGCCGCGGCCAGCGCCCTGTTCTTCACCACCGAGCGGGTCCGGGTCGGGGGCGCGACGTTCATCGACACCGTGGCGCCCTGCGCCCGCGCCACCGTCGCCCGCCAGCGCTGGAGCCGCTTGGCCAGCGCGTAGTTCGGCCCCTGCTGGGGGACCAGGCTGTCGTTGAGACCCGGGTCTGCATCAGGCACGTAGGGACGCTGCAAGAGCCGACCGCCGCTGACGGTGCGCAGCGGCCGCCCCAGGACCCGTCCGGCCCTCGACCTGGTCTCGTAGTTCCGGGTGGCGTGCGCCACCGCGTCGGCCGGTACGGCGAACACGTCGGTCGGCGTCGCGAGGAAGGCGAGGGCCACGTCGTCGAGCTCGTCCATCAACCGGGTCGTCAGCGCGTCGACGGCGACCGAGACCCGGACGTTGTCGGCGCCGTCGGCGTACACGTAGTTGCCGATGACCAGGGACTCCTCGTCCAGCGCCGCCAACCACTCGGCAAGGGCCGGGACCTCCTCGAGAAGGTTCGTGCCGGCCCGCCGGGGCAGGGGTGCAGGACCGCCGGCGCGGACGGGGACGAGCATCGTCCCGGCGCACGGCGTCCTGGCCAGCCGCTCCCACACGTCCGGGAGGGGAAGGTCCACCGCTGCGACCCGTGCGCCCCACCGCAGCAACGACTGGAGCGGACCCATCTCGGCGCCCGCACCGAGGACGGCCACCGTGCGGCCCTCGAGGCGCAGCCACTCGGGGTGGTCCATCACCAGGCGCACGGCGTCGGCGGCGGACGGCTCCATCGCACCGCGGTCGACCCACCTGTCGAGCTGTGCTCGCAGGGCGTCACCGCCGAGTCTCGACCCGTGCAGGGGGAGGGTCAGCTCGGTCTCCGCCTCCTCGTCCCCATCGATCTCGACGCAGTCGAACGTCCGGCTCGACGCAGTCGTCCGCCACTGCTCCAGGGGCCGCTCGCCGTCCTCGTCGACCACGGTCATCTGCGACAGCAGCGTCGACAACCCGGTGCCGGCGATCGACAAGGCGGCCTCCCGGGATGCCAGCCCGGCCTCGACGAGGCGACGGAAGTGCAGGAGGTAGCCGGTGCGCCAGCTCGTCTCGCGCTCGGCGTGCGCGGCGCCGTTGGGGTCCGCGGTCCTCAACGCCTCCGCGACGGTCGCGCGCCCGACGGAGGTGGTGCTGCGCCGTCCGTCCTCGCTCGCCGGGAAGGCGACGCCGCGTTGCTGGGTGGTCACTCTCGACCTATGCCCACCTGCCCCACCTCCCTCACGCGCGTGCCGTGTCCGGTTTCGCCCGGGTCGGGGCCGGGTATCTCATACCTGTCGTGACTCACGACACACACTGAGCTGAGGAGAGCCACCATGGCACGCTTCAACCCCCTGTCGGGCAGTTCCGACAAGCCCACGAGCGGCAGCACGAGTGACGCTGTCCGAAACGACAAGGCTGTCCACGACACCCACGTCCACGACACCACCGGTCACACGACCACGGGACCCACGACCACCGGACCCACGACCACCGGACCCACGACCACCGGCCACACCACCGGCGCGACGACCGGTGCGACGGGCGCGACGACCCGTCAACCCGCCTACGTCCAGGAGACGCCGACCCACGACACCCACACGCACGGCGCGATGCCGGTGCGGGAGACGTCCGGACACACCGAGACCTCGCACCGCCCCAGCGGCCACGACGAGGCCAAGGACCGCTTCGGTGGCATCAACTGGGGCGCCGCGTTCTTCGGCTGGCTCGTCGCCATCGCGCTGACGATCCTGCTGACGAGCATCGCCGGCGCCATCGCGACCGCCATCGGATCCAGCAGCAACATCACGCAGTCCGAGGCCGAGCGTCAGGCCGGCACGATCGGCATCGTCGCCGGAGTCGTCCTGCTGGTCGTGCTCGCGATCGCCTACTACACCGGCGGCTACGTCGCGGGCCGCATGTCGCGGTTCGACGGCGCCAAGCAGGGGCTGGCCGTCTGGCTGATCGGCCTCTTGGTCACGCTGCTCGCGATCGGCCTCGGCGCGGTGTTCGGCTCGGAGTACAACATCCTCGACCGCGTGAACCTGCCCCGCATCCCGTTGTCCACCGACCAGCTCAGCACCGGCGGCATCATCACCGCTCTCGCCGTGCTCGTGCTGAGCCTGCTCGCCGCGATGCTCGGCGGCAAGGTCGGCCAGCGCTACCACAACAAGGTGGACCGGGTCGCCCACCGCTGATCCCCCCTCGGGTCCCGGACCCGAGCAGAACCTGTCGAGCGCCCGTCGCGTCAAGCCTTGAGCTTGTCGAGGCGGGCGCTCAGCAGTGCGGTGCGGTGCGCGTTCCCGTGGAGCTGGACGTACCCCGTCCCGTAGACGGCGAGCAGCGCGTCGTCCAGCCTCCGCACCGCGGTCGGCGGGTGCCGGTACCCCATCCGGTCGTTGAGCTCGGCCGAGTCGACGGTGACCAGCAGGTCGTCGAGCTCGTCGAGCGAGGTGATGCCCAGCTCCAGGAGCAGCCCGGCGATCCACCCGTAGTGGTCGCTGCGTGACCATCCCGCGTCGGCGTAGCGCTCGGCCAGGAACGTCGCCAGGTCCTGCGGGTCGATGCGCGGGTCGTTGTCGTCGGTCTCGGGGAGCGAGTCGACGGGCGTCCTCTGCAGCCGGTCGTGGATCAACGAGAACTCGCGGTCGGCGAGCTCGAGCAGCCCTGCGGCCAGCGCGAAACGCCGGTCGAGGTCAGGAACGTGCTCCTCGGGCACTTCGCCCTTGTAGCGGGTCGCGTGCTCGAACTCGGCCCACGCGTGCTGGAGGACGGTGCGGACCTGCACCTGGGCCCGCCGCTCGCCCACCGCGGAGTACGCCGACGCGTGGCTGCGCTCGGGATCCAGCCGGAGCAACAGGTGCCTGCTGGCGTAGCCGAACCGCCCCTCGCTCGCGGTCTCCTGACCCATGTCGCGGTCGTCGAGGACGGTCAGCTGCTCGCCGAGCAGGTCGGCGACGGCGTCGACGTCGCCGCGGAGGTAGGTGATCACCCGCACCCCGATCACGTCCGCGATGTCGGTGATCGGGTCGGGGAAGAGCGGCTGGTCGCCGTCGAGCCGCGCCGCCTTCGCCGCGAAGGAGGCCACGCTCTTCGTCCGCCCGGTGACGCTGAGGTAGTTGATGCCGGCGTCGTCGAGCAGGTTCGTGAGCAGGGCGATGTAGCGCTCGGTGGCCTCACGCAGCTCGGGCTGCATCTCGGCGTACGCGCTGACCGCGCGGCGGACCCGGTCCTCCTCGGCCGCGGTCCGCTCGTCACGCGGTGCCGGCTCGAGCCCCTCGGGAAGCGCCGGGGTCACGATGTAGCCGGTCGCCAGGTCGCCGTAGACGTGGGTGAGATCGGGCCGGCGCTCGGCGAACATCGCGACATAGGCACAGACGACCGCGTCCACCTGGTCCTCGACCCGGCGCAGCTCGCTCTTCCGGGTGGCAGCACGGGTCCGGGCGACGAGCGTGTCCCACGCCGGGTGGCCTGCGACGCGCAGCGGCAGCTCGGCTGCCTGCAGCCCTTCGAGGAGCCCGACCAGCCTCAGCAGCTCGGCTTTCAGGTGCGGCAAGGGGCGGCCGGTCTTCTGCTTGTACTTCAACGTCCGGCCGAGCCGGAACAGCGCGACCGTCGCCGGGTGCGGGTAGACCTCGATCGCGCGCCGCCGAGCACTCGACTGCGGGTCGATGTCGAGCCCCAGCGTGCCGGCGATCCGTGCGCCCCGGGAACCGCCGGCGAACTCGGGCTTCCCGGTGTTGGAGGGGTGCGCCCCCGCGTCGAACTTCGCGAAGTCGCGGTTCAGCGCCGCCTCGCAGGGACGGTTCCCGGCCGCGTTGGCGACGACCAGGGGCGCGTCGATCGCGACCAGGCAGTCGCCCTGGACGTAGTCGTGGACCGCCGAGCAGATGTCGTCGTCGGTCACCTGGGCCGAGACGTGCACGAGGTGTCCGGCGTCGTCGAGGACCGCCACCCCGGTGGGTCGTCGTTCGCCCCACGCCAGGTCCACGCCGATGAAGTGCATGCCCTCACCCTGCCGTGTCGTGCGCACTGTGGTCGACGTGGGCCAAGAGGACCTCCCACGTCGCGCCGAAGTCCTCCCAGCGCCGCAGGGTCTCGAGGTCGTCCACCTGCCCATCATGGCTGCCCATCATGGCGCGTGCTGCCGTGGCCGGTCAGATCCAGGACCGGAACCAGATGCGGTCGAGCCACTCCGGGGTGCTCAACAGGTCGTAGGTGTACACCGGCCACAGCCAGGCGAAGTGCAGCACGACGAGGACCACGAACGTCCCTGCGGTGATCGTGCCGACCATCCGTCGCCTGGTCGAGGCGTTCTCCGGACCGAGCAACCGGCCCAGCAGCAGGCAGATCGCGATGATCATGAACGGCAGCGTGGCGATCGCGTAGAACGAGAAGATCGGCCGGTCGGCCTCCCGGAAGAACGGCACCCAGGTCGTCAGCAGGCCGACCAGCACCACGCCGTACCTCCAGTCCCGTCGGGCGAGCCAGCCGTACACGGCGTGGAAGAGGGCCAGCACCCCGCCCCACCACAGGATCGGCGTGCCGAGCAGGATCACCTCCCGGATGCAGGTGCTGTCCGACGGCGCCTCGCACCCCTGGACCCCGGGACGGATGTCGAGCTCGGTGGCCACGACCACCGGGCGGTGCATCACCAGCCAGCTCTGCGGCGCCGACTGGTAGGAGTGCGTGGCGTCGTCCAGCCCCATCGTGTGGAACGCCCAGACGTCGTGGTGGTAGTGCCACAGGCTGCGGAGCCCCTGGAACAAGGAGGGGAAGAAGCCGTCGGGATCCTTCTTGGTGTAGTCGCCCCAGTAGGTCCCGTAGTTGTTCCGCGCCAGCGCGGCCTCGTAGACGTCGGCGTTGGCCAGCCAGCCGGCCCACGACGTGAGGTAGACGACGAAGGCGACGCCGACCAGGTAGAGGAACGCCGGGACGCCATCGACCAGCGCGGAGCGCAGGAAGGCATGCCGCGCCCCGAGGGAGCGCCGGGCGCCGGTGTCCCACAGCACGACGAGGAGCCCGAAGCCGGCGAGCGGGACCAGCGCGGTCCACTTGCACGAGATCGCCAACCCGAACAACAGCCCCGCGGCGAGCCGCCACGGCCGCCACAGGAGCAGCCTGGTCGGGTCCGCCGAAGCGGCCAGGCGGGCCCGGGTCCAGTCCCGGTCGGCGACCAGGCACGACACCGCGCTGAGGAGGAAGAACGCGACGAAGATGTCCAGGAGGGCCAGCCGGGAGAGCACGAAGTGCAGGCCGTCGAGGCAGAGCAGGAGCCCGGCCACCCCGCCGAGCAGCGTCGAGCCGGTGAGCCGGCGCACCAGCCGCACCATGACCAGCACCATCAGCGTGCCGACGACGGCGCTCGCGATGCGCCAGCCGAGAGGCTCGAAGCCGAGCAGCTGCTCGCCGAGCCCGATCAGCCACTTGCCGACATCGGGGTGGACGACCATGGTCGGGTCGCCGGTCTGCAGGTCGGGGGACCACCGCCCGTTCAGGATCGCCTTGTCGGCGTCCTCGACCCAGTTCTGGGCATAGCCGTGCTGCCAGAGCGACCAGCCGTCCTTGGCGTAGTACGTCTCGTCGAACGCGAACTGGTGCGGCGTCCCGAGGTTCCAGAGGCGGAGGAAACCGGCCAGCAGGGTGACCGCTGCGGTGACCAGCCACCCGGTGACGCGGTCCCCCGGCAGCCCTGGTCCGGCCAGTCGTCGCCGGGCGGTGGGCAGCGGACTGCCGTCGGCCGTGGTCGAGAGGGCCCGGGTACGCCGCGGAGCGGGCTCGGTCGCAGGGCCGGCGGTCACGGCCGTCAGCCTAGGTCAGGGAGACTGTGGACGTGAGCGGACAACCGGGCAGTGGCGTGCTGGTGCTGGCGGCGACCCCCATCGGCCGGGCAGCGGACGCCTCCTCACGGCTGGCCGAGGAGCTCGCCCGGGCCGACGTGGTGGCCGCCGAGGACACCCGCCGGCTCAAGCGGCTCACGACCGAGCTCGGCGTGACCGTGCAGGGTCGCGTCGTCTCCTACTTCGAGGGCAACGAGGCCAGCCGGACCGCCGGCCTGGTGGAGGCGCTCGAGGACGGCGACCGGGTGCTCCTCGTGACCGACGCGGGCATGCCGTCGGTCTCCGACCCGGGGTACCGGTTGGTCGCGGCCGCCGTCGAGGCCGACGTGCGGGTGACCGCCGTGCCGGGGCCCAGCGCGGTCCTCACCGCACTCGCCGTCTCCGGGCTGCCGGTCGACCGGTTCTGCTTCGAGGGGTTCCTGCCCCGGCGCGGCGGCGAGCGCTCCCGTCGGCTGGCCGAGCTCGCCGAGGAGCCGCGCACGATGGTGTTCTTCGAGGCGCCGCACCGGACGGAGGCGGCGCTGACCGCGATGGCCGCTGCCCTCGGCGAGGACCGGCCGGCGGCGGTGTGCCGCGAGCTGACCAAGACGCACGAGGAAGTCGTCCGCGGGGGGCTGGCCGAGCTGGCCCGCTGGGCGGCCGACGGCGTCCGCGGCGAGGTGACGGTCGTGGTCTCCGGACGCACCGGCCCGGCCGTCGTACCGTCGGGGCCGGGGGAGCTCGCGGAGCTCGTCGCCGCCGAGGAGGCGGCCGGCAGCTCCCGCAAGGACGCGATCCGCACGATCGCCCAGCGCGCGGGGCTGCCCAAACGAGAGGTGTACGACGCCGTCCACCGTCCTCAGGGGAAGGAGGCTGACCGATGAGCGAGCGTCCCCCGGCGCCCGAGCCGCTGCCCCACCCGGTGGTCGACAACCACTGCCACCTCGAGATGGCCCTCGACGGCAGTGACGTGCTCACCGCAGAGGACGTGCTGTCGGCCTCAGCGGCTGTCGGGGTGCCGCGGATCGTCCAGATCGGTTGCGAGCTCGAGAGTGCGCGCTGGTCGGTGCGGGTGGCGGAGGAGCTCACCGGGATCGTCGCCGGCGTGGCGCTGCATCCCAACGAGGCGCCGCGACTGGCCGCGGCCGGCACGTTCGACGACACCTGGGCCGAGATCCAGGAGCTCGCGCAGCACCCGCGGGTCCGAGCGGTGGGTGAGACCGGGCTCGACCACTTCCGCACCGGTGAGGAGGGACGTGCCGCTCAGGAGCACTCGTTCCGGCTGCACATCGACCTCGCCAAGCGGTTGGGGAAGACCCTCGTGATCCACGACCGGGACGCCCACGCCGACGTGCTGCGGGTGGTCGACGACGAAGGCGCCCCCGACCGGGTCGTCATGCACTGCTTCTCCGGTGACGCGGCATTCGCGGAGGCGTGCCTGGAGCGCGGCTTCTGGTTGTCGTTCGCAGGCACCGTGACGTTCAAGAACGCCGGTGCGCTGCGGGAGGCCCTCCTGGTCGTCCCCCGGGACCGGCTGCTCGTCGAGACCGACGCCCCGTTCCTCGCACCGACCCCCTACCGCGGGCGGCCCAACGCGTCCTACCTCGTCCCGCACACGGTGCGGTTCATGGCCGAGCACCGCGGGGAGGACCTCTCGGCGCTCTGCCGTGCGGTCGAGGAGAACACCTTCGCCGCCTTCGGCGGGGGCTGGTAGGCCTGAATCGGACCAGACCATTGGTCCCGAATCGTGATTTGCTTCACCACTCGTGAGGCGATCAGCCCATCAAGCGCAGCCAAACGACCTCAAACGTACAGGTCGTGATTTGGCCTCCATGGGGCCCGTTGCTAGCGTCCCTGGGTCAGCCGGGAGCGGTCGTTCCATGGCGACAACACGTGGGAGTCATACGACGACGCCGGCCTTCGGGGCCGGCGCCCTGCTGTTGTCGCGCCGCCGCCCGGACAGCACGAACATAGGAGACGCGTGCAGCTCCTCGCGACCCTCACCCGAAGCAAGGCGGCCCTGGCCGCGCTTGTGACCGCCGTGACGCTGGCGCTCGTCGCCACCGCGGCCGGCTACCTGCTCCTCAACAAGAGCACGATCACCCTCTCGCTGGACGGGACCGCCGCTGAGGTCAGCACCGACGCGAAGACCGTCGCGGACGTCCTCGAGCAGGAAGGCGTCGAGGTCGGCAAGCACGACGTCGTCGCCCCTGACCTGGACACCCCCGTCGACGACGGCACCAGGATCGCGGTCAAGTTCGGCCGCCCCCTCGAGATCAACCTCGACGGCGAGAAGTCCCGGCACTGGGTCACCGCCACCGACGTGACCACGGCGCTCGACCAGATCGGGCTGCGGGTCGCCGGTGCGGAGCTGTCCACCAGCCGCGGCGCCGAGATCAGCCGCAGCGGCATGCGGCTCACGATCGCCACCCCGAAGAAGGTCACCTTCGCCATCGCCGGCGCCAAGCCGGTCACCTCGAAGGTCGCCGTCATGACCGTCGGCCAGGCGCTGGAGGAGCAGGGCGTCAAGGTGGACCGCGACGACATCGTCAAGCCCGCGCCGCGCAAGCGCCTCGACGATCGCGACAAGGTCACCGTCACCAAGGTGCGCGTGGTGAAGAAGGACGTGAAGGACGAGCCGATCTCGTTCTCGACCGAGACCACCTACGACGACACCATGTACGAGGGCAAGCAGGAGACCGTCCGTGAGGGCCGCGCCGGCCGCCGCGACGTCACCTACCAGCTCCGCTACGAGAACGGGAAGCTCGTCGGCCGCAAGATCGTCGGCGTCCGCGACTACGTCGCCCCGGTCAACACGCTGGTCAAGGTCGGCACCAAGGAGCCCGAGCCCGAGCCCGAGCCGGAGCCGGTCGAGCCGGCGGCGCCCGTGTACTCCTCCGGCGGCACTGTGTGGGACGCCATCGCGCAGTGCGAGTCCGGTGGCAACTGGGCTACGAACACCGGCAACGGCTACTACGGCGGCCTCCAGTTCAGCCTGAGCACCTGGCAGGCGTACGGCGGCACCGGCTACCCGCACACGCAGAGCCGCGAGGCACAGATCGCGGTCGCCGAGCGCGTCGCCGCCGCCGAGGGCGGCTACGGTGCGTGGCCGCACTGCGGGGCAGGGTACTGACGTCCCGAGCAACGCCCTAGGCTCGCGACACATGAGCCAGAACGACGCGGCATCCGCCGGTCCGAGACTTCTCGGGCCGGCGGATGTGCGTTCCCTGGCCGCACAGCTGGGCATCCGGCCCACCAAGCAGCGGGGACAGAACTTCGTCATCGACCCCAACACGGTCCGACGTGTCGTCCGAGCCTCCGGCGTCGGCCCGGCCGACGTCGTGCTCGAGGTGGGCCCCGGTCTCGGCTCGCTGACGCTGGCGCTGCTCGACGCCGTGGACCGCGTCGTCGCGGTCGAGATCGACAGCGAGCTGGCCGCGGCGCTGCCCGCGACCATCGCGCAGCACGCACCTGCGCACGTCGACCGGTTCACGCTGCTCGAGGCGGACGCGATGCGGCTGACCGAGGTCCCGGGTCCGCAGCCGACCGCGCTGGTGGCCAACCTGCCGTACAACGTCTCGGTGCCGGTGCTGCTGCACCTGCTCGGCCTGCTCCCGACGCTGGAGCGCGGGCTCGTGATGGTGCAGTCGGAGGTCGCCGACCGGCTCGCGGCGCCGCCGGGGTCGCGCACCTACGGCGTACCTTCTGCCAAGGCCGCCTGGTTCGCCGACGTACGTCGGGCGGGCGCCGTCGGGCGCAACGTCTTCTGGCCGGCGCCCAACGTCGACTCCGGGCTGGTCGCGTGGGAGCGCCGCGAGCCACCGACCACGACGGCCTCCCGGGAGCAGGTGTTCGCGGTCGTCGACGCCGCCTTCGCCCAACGCCGCAAGACCCTTCGTGCGGCGCTCCGCGCCGTCAGCCCGGTCGAGCAGGTCGAGGCAGCGCTCGAACGCGCCGGTGTGCCGCACTCCGCCCGCGGGGAGCAGCTCGACATCACCGCCTTCGCCCGGATCGCGGAAGGACTCGAGACGTGACCGCCGAGGTGCGGGTGACCGCCCCGGCCAAGATCAACCTCTGCCTCGGGGTGGGTCCCGTGCGGGGGGACGGCTACCACCCGCTGGCCACCGTCTACCAGGCCATCGGGTTGTACGACGAGGTGGTGCTGCGTCCCGCCGACGCCCCGGACCTGACCGTGTCCGGCGACGGCGTCGACATCACCGACGTCCCGGCCGACGAGACCAACCTGGCCATGCGCGCGGTGCGGATGCTCGCCGAGCACCACGGCGAGGAGCTGACCGTGGCGATGCACGTCCGCAAGCGGATCCCGGTCGCCGGCGGACTGGCCGGCGGCAGCACGGACGCCGCTGCTGCGCTGGTCGGCGCCGACCTGCTCTTCGACCTCCACACACCCCGCGACGAGCTGCTCGAGCTCGCCGGCCGGCTCGGCAGCGACGTGCCCTTCTGCCTCGTCGGTGGGACGGCCATGGGCTCCGGCCGCGGAGAGGTCGTCACTCCAGTGATGACCCGCGGCGAGTACTGGTGGGTCGTCGTGCCGGGTGCCGGCGGCCTCTCGACGCCCGCGGTCTACGGCGAGCACGACCGGCTGAGCGCCGGCCGCCGGATCGCCGAGCCCGAGATCCCCGACGAGCTGCTCGCCGGCCTCCGTGCCGGTGACGCCGAGAAGCTCGGCGCCGCGCTCGAGGACGACCTCCAGCCCGCCGCGCTGTCGCTCCGCCCGGAGCTCGAGGAGCTGCTGGCAGCCGGACGGATGGCATCGGCGCACGGTGCGCTGGTCAGCGGCAGCGGTCCCACCACGGTGTTCCTCTGCGACAGCCCGACCCACGCCCAGCGTGTGGACCAGGGGCTGCAGTACGAGCTCGCCACCGAGCCGGGCCTCATCGTCAAGGGGCCGGTGCACGGCGCCCGCGTCGTCGGCGGGCACCGATGAGCACGCCGTCGGTGAACCGCCCCAACCTGGTCAACCTCGAGCGGGTCTCCAAGTCGTACGGCGTGCGGCCGCTGCTCGACGAGGTCAGTCTGGGCGTCGGGGCGGATCAGCGGATCGGCGTCGTCGGACGCAACGGTGACGGCAAGACGACCCTGCTGCGCATCCTGGCCGGCCTCGAGGAGCCTGACGACGGTCGGGTGTCGCAGACGCGGACGCTGCGGCTCGGCTACCTGACCCAGGGCGACGAGCTCGTCGCCTCCGCCACCGTGCGCGAGGTCGTGCTGGGGGAGCGTCCCGACCACGAGTGGGCTGCCGACGTCGCGACGCGCGAGGTCGTCGAGGTGCTGCTCGCCGGCGTCCCGCTGGACCGCGCGGTCGACGGGCTCTCCGGCGGCGAGCGGCGACGCTGCTCGCTGGCCCGGCTGCTGCTCGAGGACCACAACCTGATCGTGCTCGACGAGCCCACCAACCACCTCGACGTCGAGGCGGTCGACTGGCTCGCCCGGCACCTGGCACGGCGTACGACCGCGCTGGTGGTGGTGACCCACGACCGGTGGTTCCTCGACGCCGTGTGCGACGAGACGTGGGAGGTCCACGACGCGGCCGTCGACGTCTACGAGGGTGGCTACGCCGCCTTCGTCCTGGCCAAGGCCGAGCGGCAGCGCCAGGCGTCCGCCTCCGAGACCCGTCGGCTGAACCTGGTCCGCAAGGAGCTCGCGTGGCTGCGGCGCGGACCGCCGGCGCGCACGTCGAAGCCGAAGTTCCGCATCGACGCGGCGACCACGCTGATCGAGGACGTGCCGCCCCCGCGGGACCGGCTCGAGCTGCAGCGGTTCGCGACCCAGCGGCTCGGCAAGGACGTCGTCGACGTCGAGGACGTCGACCTCCGCCGAGGTGATCGGGTGCTGCTCTCCCACGCGACCTGGCGGCTCGGGCCCGGCGACCGCGTGGGGCTCGTCGGCGTCAACGGTGCCGGCAAGACCTCGCTCCTGCGGCTGCTGTCCCGCGACCTCGAGCCCGACGCCGGCCGGGTGCGCATCGGTCGCACCGTCGCCCTGGCGCACCTCACCCAGGCAGTGACGGAGGTGGACCCCGAGCTGCGCGTGCTGGCCTCGGTCGAGGAGCTGCGCCGGGTCACCCGCACCGCGACCGGTGAGATCACCGCGAGCTCCATGCTGGAGCGCTTCGGGTTCACCGGTGACCGGCTCACCACCCGGGTCGGTGACCTCTCCGGAGGGGAGCGGCGACGGCTGCAGATCCTGCGGCTGCTCCTGACCGAGCCGAACCTGCTGCTCCTCGACGAGCCGACCAACGACCTCGACATCGAGACGCTGAACGTGCTCGAGGACTTCCTCGACGGGTGGCCCGGCACGCTGGTCGTCGTCTCCCACGACCGGTACTTCCTCGAGCGGACCTGCGACTCGGTCTGGGCGTTGATGGGGGACGGCTCGGTGCGGATGCTCCCGCGTGGCGTCGACGAGTACCTCGAGCGTCGCCGTGCCGCCCATGCCGTGCCGGGTCCGTCGGCCGCCGGGGCGCAGACCGGAGCTCCGACCGACGCAGCGACGCGACGTGGCTCGGCGGAGGTGCGGGAGGCGCGCAAGACGATGGCGCGGGTCGAGAAGCAGCTGGCCCGGGTGCAGACCGAGGAGGAGGAGCTGCACGCGCAGCTGGTCTCCCACGCCAGCGACTTCGAGAAGCTCGCCGAGCTCGACAAGCGGTTGCGGGCGGTCACCGAGGAGCGCGACGCCCTCGAGGAGGAGTGGCTGGCGGCAGCCGAGCTCGCCGAGTAGCCGCAGCAGGCTGCGTTCAGTCCGACGTCGGCTCCAGCGACACCGCGAGGCGGCGCATCAGTCCGGCCAGCTCGCGCAGCTCCTCCGGGCTGAGCGCGGACAGCAGCCGGCGCTCGTGCTCCAGGAGACCGGACAGCGCGCCGTCGACGGTCTCGCGCCCGCGGTCGGTCAGCCGCACCAGCACCCCGCGCCGGTCGCGGGGGTCGGGGAGCCGCTCGACGAACGCGCGCGCCACCAGCCGGTCGACCCGGTTGGTCATCGTCCCGCTGGTCACGAGCGTCTCGCGGAGCAGCCGCCCCGGCGAGAGCTGGTACGGCGGTCCCGCCCGCCGCAGCGCCGCGAGCACGTCGAACTCCCACTGCTCGATGCCGTGCTCGGCGAACGCCGCCCGCCGCGCCACGTCGAGGTGCCGGCTGAGCCGGCTGACCCGGCTCAGCACCTCCATCGGGCCGAGGTCGAGGTCCGGACGCTCCCGGCGCCACGCCCCGACCAGCCGGTCCACCTCGTCCTGCACCCGCCGCACCCTACCGGTCGAGAATCTTGACATCGAGAGACGCCGGACCGAGCATCACCGGGTGGAGCACCGCTGGGACCCCGAGCGCTACCTGCGCCACGCCGACGAGCGCGGCCGGCCGTTCCACGACCTGCTCGCGCGGGTGGGCGCGGAGCGTCCCCGGCACGTGGTCGACCTGGGCTGCGGACCCGCGACGCTCACCGCGCTGCTGGCGCAGCGGTGGCCCGGCGCCGAGGTCGTCGGGATCGACTCCTCACCGGAGATGGTGGCCGCAGCCGCCGGGGTGCCGGGCGTCCGCGTCGAGCGGGGCGACCTGCGGGAGTGGGCGCCCGACGAGCCGGTGGACGTCCTGGTGAGCAACGCGACCCTGCAGTGGGTCCCCGACCACCTCGACCTGCTCGCCCGGCTGGTCGAGGTCGTCGCACCCGGCGGGTGGCTCGCCCTGCAGGTCCCCGGCAACCTCGGCGAGCCCAGCCACGAGCTGCGCCGCGAGCTCGCCGCCGAGCCCCGCTACGCCCGCCACCTGGCCGGGGTGCCGGTCCCGTGGTCCGCCGGCCCGGAGGAGTACCTGCGGCGGCTGCAGGGCCTCGGCTGCGAGGTCGACGCCTGGGAGACGACGTACCTGCACGTGCTGCAGGGGGAGG
>CADCUK010000103.1 GCA_902805865.1 uncultured Nocardioidaceae bacterium
GATCCGGGCCACCGTCGCCCAGGTGGACGAGGTGGTCCGCTGGGGCGCCACCCTCAACGTCTTCATGCTCGGCGAGGACCCAGGTCTGGCCAGGTTCGTCGACGCGATCGCCCGCCGGTCCGGTGGCCGGGTGTTCACCCCGGACATCGGCCGGCTGGGCGAGTACGTCGTCGCGGACTACCTCAAGGCACGGAGCGGCCGCCGCTGAGTCACGCCACCGAGGAGGGGAACCGGTCCCAGACCCGGTGACCGGCCATGAGCGACTGCACCTCGGTGAACACCCCGGCTGCCTCCTCGCCGACGACCACGCCGGGCGTCCCGGTGACGCCGGACTGCTGGACGGCGGTGGCGCCCGACCCCCAGGCACCGATGACCTTCGCGTGCCGCCAGCACTCCTCGATCATCAGCAGCACGCGCGGGTCCACGGTGGCGCTGGCGGCAGCGGCCGCCTCGGACTCGCGGGCCGGAAGGGCGTCCGGTGCGGGCTTGGGGGAGCCGGCCAGCAGCAGGACGTCGTACTCCACGGAACGGCCGGTGGAGAACGTCCGCTGCACCGGGAGGTCGCCGACCATCCCGCCGTGCGGTGCGATGAGCAGGGGCACCATGCCGGCGGTGAAGATCGTCTGCCGCAGCGCTCGTACGGCGTCGAGGTCCTCGTCGGGGTCGACGACGATGCCGACCATCCGGCCGTCCGGGGGCCACGAGCCGCCGACCTGCGACAGCGCCGGACTGGTGGTGACCTCGGCCAGCGGCACGGTGGGCTCCGGCGTCGGCAGCCCCAGTCCGGTGGCGACCTCGGACGCGAGGACGGGGTCGATGTTGGCCAGGCACTGCAGCTGGCGCTCCTTGATCGCCTGCTCGTAGCACTTGCCGAGCTCGAAGGTGTACGCCCGGATGATGTGCTCCTTCTCGACCGGCGACATGGAGAGCCAGAACATCCGCGTCTGGCTGAAGTGGTCGTCGAACGAGGCGGGGTTGGCGCGGACCTTCGTCGCCTCGGCCACCCGGACCGGCACGTCGACGAACGCACCGGACTCCGGCTCGGCCGGGAACGGGTTGCCCCCGTCCAGCGAGTTCGGCTTGTACGGCGCCACGCCACCGTGCACCGCGTGCTGGTGGAACCCCTCGCGGTTCAGGTCGTTGACCGGCGCGTGCGGACGGTTGATCGGGATCTGCCCGAAGTTCGGTCCGCCGAGCCGGGAGAGCTGGGTGTCGAGGTAGGAGAACAGCCGCGACTGGAGCAGCGGGTCGTTGGTGACGTCGATGCCGGGCGGGAGGTGGCCGAGGTGGAAGGCGACCTGCTCGACCTCGGCGAAGAAATTCGTGGGGGTGCGGTTCAGCGTCAGCCGGCCGAGCGCCTGCACGGGAGCGAGCTCCTCGGGGATGATCTTCGTGGGGTCGAGCAGGTCGATCCCGGCGAACGTCTCCTCGGGGGTGTCCGGGACGACCTGCACGCCGAGCTCCCACTCGGGGTAGGCGCCCGCCTCGATGGCGTCGTAGAGGTCGCGGCGGTGGAAGTCGGGGTCGATGCCGGCGAGCATCTGCGCCTCCTCCCAGGTGAGGGAGTGCACGCCGAGCACGGGCTTCCAGTGGAACTTGACCAGCACCGTGTCGCCGGCCTCGTTCAGGAGCCGGAACGTGTGGACGCCGAACCCCTCCATCATCCGGTAGGACCGCGGGATCCCGCGGTCGGACATGTTCCAGATCGCGTGGTGCTGGGCCTCGGTGTGCAGCGAGACGAAGTCCCAGAAGGTGTCGTGCGCGCTCTGGGCCTGGGGGATCTCCCGGTCGGGGTGCGGCTTGGCGGCGTGGATGATGTCGGGGAACTTGATGCCGTCCTGGATGAAGAACACCGGGATGTTGTTGGCGACCAGGTCGAAGGTGCCCTCGTCGGTGTAGAACTTCGTCGCGAAGCCCCGGGTGTCCCGGACGGTGTCGGCGGAGCCGCGGTTGCCCAGCACGGTGGAGAACCGGACGAAGACGTCGGTCTTCTTCCCCTTCGCGAGGAAGCCGGCGCGGCAGATCTCCTCACCGCTGCCGTAGGCCTCGAAGACGCCGTGGGCGCCGGTGCCGCGCGCGTGCACGACCCGCTCGGGGATCCGCTCGTGGTCGAAGTGGGTGATCTTCTCGCGGAAGTGGTGGTCCTGCATGAGGATCGGCCCACGCGGGCCTGCCTTGAGCGAGTGGTCGGTGTCGCGCAGCCGCGCGCCCTGCGCGGTGGTGAGATACGCGCCCTGCTGGGCGGCCGACGTTGCGGGAGCGCCGGTCTCGGCCCCCGTGGGCGTCCGGGTGTCCGGCTGGCCCTGCTCGCTCTTCGGGGGCAGCGGCGGCTTGGGCGTCGTGGGCTCCTCCAACGTCGCCGGTGCGCTGCCGGGAGTCCCAGGGACCTTCGGGGTGATGAGGTCGGCGGCCTTCTCGGCCACGCTCTCGACGGCGTCCTTGACGGCCTTGACGGGCTTGCTGGGATCCACGAAGACTCCTCGAACGGTGGGGGTGGGTCCCCACCGGGTACCCGTGCCCCGGGTCGCGAAACGCCGTACCGGACTGGGATCGTCCGTCCGTCCGCGCAGCTCAGCGGTTGAGCCGCGCGAACATCCGTCGGTGCGATCGGTAGAGCCTCGGGAACTCCGCGAACATCCGGTCGTACGTCGCACGGGTCGCCGGGTCCGGTCTGTGCTCGCCGTCCACCGGGACCAGTGACCGGACCTCCTCCAGGGCAACGTCCTCGAGCGTCAACCCGGCGGCGATCCCGACGCCACGGAGCCCGCACAGCAACGGGTCGGCCACCCGATGCACGACGCGGTCGCAGATGTCGGCCACGATCTGGCACCACAGCTCGGACTGGGCGCCACCGCCGACGAGGCGCAGCGGGTCCAGCCTGCTGCCCGTGAAGTGCTCCGCCGCTTCCAACAGCCACCGCAGGTTGAACGCGACGCCCTCGAGCACCGCGCGCGAGAGGTCCGCTTGCGTCGTCCCCATCGATACGTTGTGGAAGCCGGCACGGGCGGAACGGTCGTCGACCGGGCTGCGCTCACCGGTCAGCCAGGGGGTGAAGAGCACTCCGCGCGAGCCCGGCGGCGACGTGGCGGCGAGCGCGGTGATGTCGTCGTAGGACACCGGGCTGCCGCCCGCGCCGGCGGCGATGCTGTCGCGGAACCACTGCAGGCAACGGCCGGCGCTGTCCTGGCTGTTGCCCATCAAGTAGGCGGACCCGGCCAGGTCGCCGGGGCCCGGCACCGTGGCGGTCTGCCGGAACACGTCGGTCTTCTTGCGCGGCAGCGGGCAGCTCATCCAGGCCGAGGTGCCGATGGACGCGTGGGTCTCGCCCTCCAGGACCATCCCGGACCCCACGGTCACCGCGTGCAGGTCGGGCATCCCGGTGACGACCCGGGCAGTGGGGGAGATCCCCAGCTCGGCCGCGACCGACGGCTGCACCGGTCCGACGACGGACCCCGAGGGCACGAGCGGCGGCAGCTTGTCGGGCTCGACCCCGGAGAGGGCGACCAGCCGTGGGTCGTACTCCAGGACGTCGAGCCGCCGGTTGTCGGTCAGCCACGCTGCGGTCATCGACATGTGCGAGGCGGCGGCGACGCCGGTGAACCGCATCGTGAGGTGGTCGACCGGTTCGAGGTACCACCGGGCGCGGGCGGCGACCTCGGGACGGTCGTGGCGCAGGTGCAGCATGTGCCCGACCGGGTCGGCCCCGGTGGGCGACGGGACGCCGCCCGAGCGACGCACCCAGGTGGCGAGCTTCCGGGGGTCGTAGCCCTGCACCGGCCCGCCGACCGCCCGTCGGGAGTGCTCGGCGCCCTGGGTGTCGGTCCAGAGCAGGCAGGGGCCGACCGGGCGGCCGCTCGCGTCGACCGGCACGGTGCTGGCCCACTGGCCGGTGACCCCGACCGCGACGACCTGGTCCCCGGTCACCGACGACTCGCCCAGCCCGCGGCGGGTGGCGGCCACGATCAGCTGCCACCACTCCTCGGGGTCCTGGGTGGCCGAGCCGTGGTCGCCGTACGTCGTGGTGACGGGGTGGTGCTCCCACCAGACGATCTGGCCACGGGTGGAGACCAGGCCGACCTTCGGGCCTCCGGTGCCGAGGTCGACTGCCAGGACGTAGCGCGTCACGCCCGGCCCCGCCTCACGCGGGTCCCGGGGCCGGAGGGACGCTCTGCTGGGTGTCCAGCATGTCGCTCATCACGGCGACGATGAACTCCTCGACCTCGTCGGTGAGCCCGCCCGCGACGCCGCCGTAGACCGCGCCGCTCTCGGCCCCTGCTCCCGCTGCATGCTGCTTCTTCGCGTGCTCGACCGCGTCGGCAAGGTCTGCCTCGAACTGGTCCGCGACACCCGGCCGGGTCTGCGGACGCGTGACGGCCAGGTGGATCGCGTTGGGGTACTGCTGGCCGTTGAGCCGCCAGCCGAGCGACCGCAGGTGGTCGTTGACGAGGTAGATGTCGAAGGCGTCCGAGGTGAAGCTGAAGCAGAACGTGGGACTGCCCAGGATCCGCAGCTCCGGGTGGCTGCGCACCGACGCCTTCATCCGGTCGGCGGTCGCGAAGATCTCGCGTGCGTAGTCGAGGTAGCCCTGCCGGCCGTACCGGACCATCGCAGCCCAGGTCGCGGCGAGCAGGCCACCGGAGCGGGAGCCCTCGATCCCCGGCGACATGTACTTGCCGCCGCTCCAGCCGGGGAGGTGGAAGTACTGCGCGTTGCGGTAGGCCTTGTCGCGGAACAGCAGCGTCGAGGTGCCCTTGAGCGAGTAGCCGTACTTGTGGGTGTCCGCGGAGATGCTCGTGACACCGGGCACCCGGAAGTCGAACGGCGGTACGTCGTAGCCGAGCTCCTTGCCGAAGGGGAGGATGAACCCGCCCAGGCAGCCGTCGACGTGCAGCCCGACGCCGTCCTCGAGGGCGACCTGCCCGAGCTCGGCGATCGGGTCGATCGTCCCGTAGCCGTAGTTGCAGGCCGAGCCCAGGATCGCGATCGTCTGGTCGTCGACCTGGGCAGCCACGGCGGCTGGGTCCACGAGGGTCGAGTCGGCGTCCACGGGGACCGTGCGCAGCTCGACCCCGAGCAGGTGGCACGCCTTGTCGAACGCCGGGTGAGCGGTCTCCGGCTTGACGAAGTTGGGACGAGTGATCCCGCGGTGCTGGCTGTCTCGGTTCTGGGCGGCGTGCTCGCGGTAGGCCAGCACGGCGTGCAGGATGCTCCCGCTGCCGCCGCTGGTGACCATCCCGGCGGGCGTGCCGTCCTCGACGGCGTCGGCGTGCATGAGGTCCAGCGCCATCGCGATGATCTCGCCCTCGAACCGCGTGGCGCTGGGGCACATGTCGCGCTGGAGCACGTTCACGTGCGCGAACATCGAGAAGGCCTCGTTGAGGAAGCGGTAGTGCTCGTGGTCGCCGGAGTACATCGTCCCCGAGCACTTGCCGGTCTCCCAGAACTGGTCCTCCTCGCTCGCCATCGCCCGCAGCTCGGCCAGGACCTCGTCCTGGGAGCGGCCGGTCTGCGGAAGCGTCCGGTTGACGGGGAAGCGGTCGGCGTACGGGAAGTCGGACATGGCGAGATGCTACGGCTGACGGGGCGGCGTCACAGACGGTCGAGCAACCAGCTCGGACCGACCGCGAGTGCACCCACCTGCTCGACCCGGGCCTGGAGGCCACGGTCGGCGGACACCACGAGGACGCGGGCACCCCGCCCGGCGGCCGCTTCTGCCTCGGTCACGATGGTGTCGTCACCCTGCCCCTTGGCGTGCACGGTGACGACGTGGCTGTCACGACCGGCCTTCACGCCGCCCTTGGCCGCGCCCTCGAGGACGAGCACCACCTCGTCGTACTCCAGCGGCGCGAGCATCAGCTGCTCGTGCAGGCGTCGGGCGGCGCCGGCGCGGTCCTTCCACCAGCCGTCCGGCCGGGAGCCGACGACGTTGGCCCCGTCGACGACGACGACGCTGCTCGGGGTGGTCACGGCGACGATCGTGCCACCCGGGTCTCGGTGCCGTCCTCGCCGGCGCTTGAAACTGCCGGGAGTGGGGACAGGCAAGGGCGGACTCGATGGGGAGGGACTCATGCGAAGACGTCGTCCGGTGGCCGCAGCGTGTGCACTGCTGGTCCTCGGGCTGGCCAACTGCGGCACGGAGACCAGCGACGACGCGACCGCCCAGGTGCCCGCCGCGAGCTCGACCGATGAGATCGAGGACGACGCCAAGTGGGTTGGCACGACGAGGTCCGGCGCGACGATCACGGCGGAGGCACCCGCTGACGACGACCACCCGCTGGTGGCCCAGGCGGAGGAGTACCGGCAGGCCGCGGACGCCGCTGAGGTGTTCTACGTGGTCGTCGTCTACGACAACACCGAGGGGAACGAGACGATCGACGTGTTCGGAGGCGGCCGGGTGGTGACT
>CADCUK010000104.1 GCA_902805865.1 uncultured Nocardioidaceae bacterium
CGTCCGCGAAGCAGTTCGACGTCCGGGTGCCCGAGGACCGGCTGTGGGTGATGGGCGACAACCGGTCCAACAGCGAGGACTCCCGCTACCACCAGGACCTGCGCGGCAACGGCACGATCCCGGTGCAGAACGTCGTGGGCAAGGTGTTCGCGATCGTCTGGCCGCTCGGCAGGTTCACGTTCGTGGACCGGCCGAAGACCTTCGAGCAGGAAGCCCTGCAGCGGGACCCGATGAAGCGCCGCTGAGGCCTTCTCGACCCATCCGGCAGGGGTTCGGCGACGAACACCCCGTATGCCGAAACTCGTACCGTCCCGCCCCACTCTCGTCGGCGGCTTTGCCGGTCTGCTGGCGGGAACCGCGGCCGTCGCCGCCTCCGAGGCCGCGACCGCGCTGGTCACCGGCGTCACCGGTCCGCTGCTCTCCGTCGGGAACCGCGCCGTCGACTGGGCGCCGCGACCGCTCAAGGAGTTCGCGATCGAGACGTTCGGCACCGCCGACAAGCCGGTGCTGATCGGCGGCGTCATCGCCGCCATCGCGCTCCTGGCGATCGTCGCCGGTGCGGTCGGCGTCCGGCGGCCGAAGCTGGCCGTCGGCATCTTCCTCGGGCTGAGCGCGCTCGCCGCCGCCGCCGCGCTCACCGACCGCGCCGCGACCGCCGGACCTGCGCTCAGGCTGGTGCCGGTCGCCGTGCTCGTGGTGGTCGGCCTGGTGTCCCTGGTCGCGTTGCTGAGCCTGCTCCGCAGGAGCCTGGCCGCGAGCGGTCACGACGCTGACGAGTCGACGAAGGTCTCCCAGCAAGGCGGCGCCCATCCCGCCAACGCGGAGACCGCCGGGCCGGGACGGCGTACGTTCCTCCTCGCGGCCGCCGCCGTGGCAGGCATCGCCGCTGCCGGCGCCGTCGTCGCCCGCAGCTTCGGCGAGCTGGCCGCGACCGCCTCCCGCGCAGGCATCAACCTGCCGAAGCCCGCGAAGACCGCTCCGCCGGTGCCCCAGGACGTCGAGGTCGGCGTCGACGGCGTCACCGAGTACCTCACCCCGACCGACGAGTTCTACCGCGTGGACACCGCGCTGCAGGTCCCCGACGTCCCGGTCGAGGGCTGGACGCTGCGGATCCACGGCATGGTGGACAACGAGATCGAGCTGACCTACGCCGACCTGATGGAGCGCAACCTCGTCGAGAGCCGGATCACGCTGACCTGCGTGTCCAACCCCGTCGGCGGTGACCTGCTGGGCAACGCGACGTGGCTCGGCGTACCGATGCACGAGCTGCTCGCGGAGGCCGGCGTCCAGGACGGTGCCGACGCGGTCAAGTCCACCAGCGCCGACGACTTCACGATCGGCACGCCGCTGTCGGTGCTGAACGACCCCGAGCGCGGCGCCCTCGTCGCCATCGGCATGAACGGCGAGCCGCTCCCCCTCGACCACGGCTTCCCGGCCCGGATGGTGACTCCTGGCCTCTACGGCTACGTCTCGGCCACCAAGTGGCTGGTCGACCTCGAGGTCACCCGGTTCGCCGACTTCAAGGCCTACTGGACCACCCGCGGTTACGACGCCGAGGCGCCGATCAAGACGTCGAGCCGGATCGATGTGCCCAGGTCCTTTGCGCAGGTGACGGCCGGCCGGACGCCGATCGCGGGTGTTGCCTGGTCCCAGTCACGCGGCATCACCAAGGTCGAGGTGCGGATCGACCGCGAGGAGTGGGTCGAGGCCGACCTCGGCGCAGAGGACTCGATCGACACATGGCGGCAGTGGGTCTACTACTGGGACGCCACGCCCGGCAGCCACACGATCGAGGTCCGCGCGACCGACGCCGACGGCAACACCCAGACCGGCGCACGTGCGCCCATCGCGCCCAACGGATCGACCGGTTGGGACAGCACCAACGTCACCGTCACCTGAGAAATATTCCCCCGCAGACCAATCCGGACTGCGGGTGGGCGCGAATCCCATTACAGACAAGGGGTTCAGCCCCGACGAGAACACCCCGAAGGGACTGCAAGGAAATGCGACCCATGAAGAAGTACGCCGCCGCGGTTGCCGTGGCCTCCGCCCTCAGCCTGACTGCAGCTTGTGGCTCCGACGAGCCGGCGAGCACCACCAGCAGCGACACCGCCAGCGAGGAGACCTCCGAGTCGCCCGCCGAGGAGACGCCCTCCCCCGCCGAGTCCGAGAGCGCTCCCGCCGAGGACATGGGCACCCTGGTGGGTGCCGGTTGCGCCGACTACGCAAAGGCCGTTCCGGACGGCGCCGGCTCGGTCGAGGGCATGGCCCAGGACCCGGTCGCCGTTGCCGCGAGCAACAACCCGCTTCTCAAGACCCTGACCGCATCGGTGTCCGGCAAGCTGAACCCCGACGTGAACCTGGTCGACACCCTGAACGGTGACGAGTTCACCGTCTTCGCCCCGGTGGACGAGGCGTTCGCCGCGATCCCGAAGAAGACCATCACGACCCTCTCGAAGGACGCCGACCTCCTGTCGACGATCCTGACCTACCACGTGATCCCCGGCCAGATCGCTCCGGCCGACATCACCGGCAAGCAGACCTCGGTCCAGGGTGAGGACGTGGAGGTCACCGGTTCCGGTGACAACCTCAAGGTCAACGGCGCGTCCGTGATCTGCGGTGGCGTCCAGACCGCCAACGCGACCGTGTACCTGATCGACCAGGTCATGATGCCCCCGAGCATGATGTGACCCCTGCTGTCTGAGACCTCCGGTCTCCGATGACACGAACCAGTGGCCCCGACGCACGCCGTCGGGGCCACTGGTGCTTTTGGCGACGGATTCCGTCGTCTCGAGGTTCGTTCCGCCACGGACCCCGCGGGGTCTGGACAGAAGGACCTGCGGAAACAACGATGGGCACATGACCGCCGACTTCTCCGTCGACCAGCAGCGCAGGCTGGTCACCCCCGTCCCGGGGCCCCGCTCCCAGGAGCTCCACGCCCGCAAGACCGCCGCGGTCTCCTCCGGGATCGGTGTCGGGCTCCCTGCCTACATCGAGCGGGCCGGCGGAGGCATCCTCGTCGACGTCGACGGCAACCACCTGATCGACTTCGGCTCAGGCATCGCGGTGACCTCTGCAGGAAACTCGGCCCCTGCCGTGGTGCAGGGAGTGCGCGACCAGGTCGCGGACTTCACCCACACCTGCTTCATGGTCACCCCCTACGAGGAGTACGTCGCGGTCTGCGAGGCGCTCACCGAGCTGACCCCCGGTGGCCACGAGAAGCGCAGCGCACTCTTCAACTCCGGCGCGGAGGCGGTCGAGAACGCCGTCAAGATCGCCCGGACCTTCACCGGCCGGTCCGCGGTCGTCGCCTTCGACCACGGCTACCACGGCCGCACGAACCTCACCATGGGGCTGACCGCGAAGAACATGCCCTACAAGCACGGCTTCGGCCCGTTCGCGCCGGAGATCTACCGAGCGCCGATGGCCTACCCGCTGCGCTGGCCGGGCGGACCGGAGCGATGCGCGGAGCAGGCCTTTGCGGCGTTCGTCGACACGGTCCACAGCCAGGTGGGTGAGAGCAACACGGCCGCGGTGATCGTCGAGCCGATCCAGGGCGAGGGTGGCTTCGTCGTACCCCCGCTCGGGTGGCTGCGCCAGGTCGCGGACTTCTGCGCCGAGCACGGCATCCTGCTGATCGCCGACGAGATCCAGACCGGCTTCTGCCGCACCGGCGACTGGTTCGCCTGCGAGTTCGAGGACGTCGTGCCCGACCTCATCACGACCGCCAAGGGGATGGCCGGCGGGCTGCCGCTGGCGGCGGTGACCGGCCGCGCCGAGGTGATGGACTCCGTGCACGCCGGCGGCCTCGGCGGCACGTACGGCGGCAACCCGGTCGCCTGCGCCGCGGCACTGGGCGCCATCGAGACGATGAGGTCGGAGGACCTCTGCGGCCGGGCGCGCTCGATCGAGGGGCTCTTCATGGAGCGGCTCGAGCAGCTGCGCAGCAAGTACGCCGCGGTGGCGGACGTCCGTGGACGGGGCGCCATGCTCGCCGTGGAGCTGACCACCGGTGACGCCGACCTGGTGCCGGACCCGACGGCGACCGCCGCGATCAGCAAGCACTGCCACAGCGAAGGGCTCGTGACCCTGACCGCCGGCACCTTCGGCAACGTCCTGCGGTTCCTGCCGCCGCTCGTCGCCCCGGACCACCTGCTGACCGAGGCGCTGGACATCCTCGAGGACGCCTTTGCGAAGGTGCTCGGTTGAGCGATCGTGTGCCGCCCACTGGGTATGGGGGTGATGGGTGTGCCGGAGCACGGTGACCGAGACGAGACGACGAGGATGAGCGCATGAACGAGCAGGAGCTTCTGGGCAAGACCCCCACCGGGCTGTTCATCGGTGGTGAGTGGCGGTCGTCCTCGGACGGCGCCACGATCGACGTCGAGGATCCCGCCACCGGGAAGACGCTGGCCAGCGTGGCCTCGGCGACCGTGGAGGACGGCAAGGCTGCGCTCGACGCCGCGGTGGCCGCCCAGGACGAGTGGTCCAGGGTCCCTCCGCGCGAGCGCGGCGAGCTGCTCAGGTCGGCGTTCGAGCTCATCACCGAGCGCGCCGACGAGTTCGCTCTGCTGATGACGTTGGAGATGGGCAAACCACTCGCTCAGTCCAAGGGCGAAGTCACCTACGGCGCCGAGTTCTTCCGGTGGTTCTCCGAGGAGGCTGTGCGCATCGCCGGCCGCTGGTCGACGTCGCCGGACGGCAAGGCGCGGTTCATGACGATGAAGCAGCCGGTCGGTCCGACGCTGATGATCACGCCGTGGAACTTCCCGCTGGCGATGGGCACCCGCAAGATCGGTCCGGCGATCGCGGCCGGTTGCACGATGGTGCTCAAGCCCGCCCAGCAGACGCCGCTGACCATGTTGGCGCTCGCCGACCTGCTGCACGAGGTCGGCGTGCCGAAGGGGGTCCTCAACGTCATCGCCACCAGCAACACCGGCGACGTGATGGAGCCGCTGATCACCGACCCGCGGCTGCGGAAGCTGACGTTCACCGGCTCGACGCCGGTGGGCAAGAGCCTCGTCAAGCAGTCGGCTGACCAGCTGCTGCGGGTGTCGATGGAGCTCGGCGGCAACGCCCCGTTCCTGGTCTTCCCCGACGCCGACCTCGACGCGGCAGTGGATGGGGCGATGCTCGCCAAGATGCGGAACATGGGCGAGGCCTGCACGGCCGCCAACCGGTTCCTCGTGCACGAGGACGTCGCCGACGAGTTCGCAGCGAAGTTCGCCGCCCGCATGGAGGCCGAGGTCGTCGGACGCGGCACCGAGACCGACGTGACCGTCGGTCCGCTCATCGACCAGAAGGCGCTGGACAAGGTCGGCGAGCTCGTCGACGATGCACGCAAGCGCGGGGCGTCCGTGGTCACCGGCGGGGAGACCACGGGCGACGCCGGCTACTTCTTCAAGCCCACCGTGCTGACCGACGTACCAGCCGACGCGGACCTGACGCGCGAGGAGATCTTCGGGCCGGTCGCGCCGATCACGACATTCTCCGAGGACGACAAGGCGGTCGCGATGGCGAACGACACCGAGTACGGCCTCGTCGCCTACGCGTACACGACCGACCTCGGCCGGACGATCCGGGTCAGCGAGGCGCTGCACTTCGGCATGGTCGGGATCAACCAGGGCATCGTGTCGAACCCGGCGGCGCCGTTCGGCGGCGTGAAGCAGTCCGGCTTCGGACGCGAGGGTGGACCCGAGGGCATCGACGAGTACCTGTCGGTCAAGTACGTCGGCATCGCTCCCTGACCCGGCACTCACCTCGCCATCCCGAGCACATGTCCCGGACCGATACCGCCTCACGCGTCGTACGCGCGGACGCCCGCCACGTCTACGCCGCGCTCGTCGACCCCGAGGCGCTGGCGCAGTGGTTGCCCCCGAACGGGATGACAGGCAGGTTCGAGCGGTACGACGCACGGCCGGGCGGCTCCTACCGGCTCGTCCTCACTTACGACGACGGCGTGAACGCGAAGGGCAAGGCCACGCCGGACTCCGACGTGGTCGACGTCCGTTTCCTGGAGCTCGTTCCGGAGGAGCGCTTGATCCAGGCCGTGGACTTCGTGTCCGAGGATCCCGCCTTTGCAGGCACGATGATGATGACGTGGACGCTCGGCCCGCACGACGACGGGACCCTTGTGAAGATCCGCGCCGACGACGTCCCGTCCGGCATCAGGGCCGAGGATCACGAGGTAGGGCTCAACGCGTCACTGGCGCAGCTCGAGGAGTTCCTGCAGCGGCCCTGACACTGGCCTGTGCTGGCCTGTGCTGGCCTGCGTCCGCTGAAGGTTCCTACTTCAGGTCGCCTATTGGCGTCTGCGGCTGATGCGGGTCTGGCCGTT
>CADCUK010000105.1 GCA_902805865.1 uncultured Nocardioidaceae bacterium
AGGAGGACTTCCTGCAGACGATGCACGTCGTCGAGCAGGCGCGGTTCGCCGGCGCCTACACGTTCCAGTACTCCAAGCGCCCCGGCACGCCGGCCGCGGTGCTTGAGGACCAGGTGCCGAAGGCCGTCGTCCAGGAGCGCTACGAGCGGCTCGTGGAGCTGGTCAACGACATCGCCTGGGACGAGAACAAGAAGCTCGTCGGTCGCGAGGTCGAGCTGATGGTCGCCGAGGGGGAGGGGCGCAAGGACGCCGCCACGCACCGGCTCACCGGTCGGGCACGCGACAACCGGCTCGTGCACTTCGACGGCACCTCGGCAGTCGAACCTGTCGGGGCCGTCCGGCCAGGTGACCTCGTCACCGTCGTGGTCACCAAGGCCGCCCCGCACCACCTGGTCTCCGACGCGCCCGTGCAGTCGGTGCGGCGCACGCGCTCCGGTGACGCCTGGGAGGCCCGACAGGGTCTTGCCGAGCCGTCCGGGGTGCTCCTCGGACTCCCGACCGTCGGCGTGCCCGCGCCTCTCGAGCCCGCCGCCGGCTGCCGCTGACTCAGCCCGAGGGAGCCTGCTCGCCGTCGGTGTTGTCGGTCTCCTGCTCGGCGGACTCCGGTTGCTCGGGCTCCTGGATCGCGTCGGGGACCTTCTCCTCCTCCTGCTGCGCGGAGAGGGGCTGGTCCGGTGTGACCGGCTTCCCCGTGCTGTTGTCATCGCCGACGTTGTCGTCCAGCAGCTCGGTGTCGGGGTCGGCGGTGATCACGCTCGCGCCGGTGTCGCTCTCCAGGACGGTGGCGTCGGCTCCTCCGGGCGCACGGTCGATGTCGTCGGTCTTCGCCTCGGGCAGGTCGCCGAGCTCGTTGGTCACGTCGTCATCGTCTCCCATGGCTTCGCTCCTGGTCACTTGTTGTCACTTGGCCCGGCTGACGTCGGACTGGTTGCCCCGGCGCAGCTTCTCGTCGGGGATCGGGTTGGGCATCGGCTCGCCGACCGTGCGGTCGATGTCACCGGGGTTGCCCTGCCCCGTCGGGGTGTTCCCCGCACCGGTCATGGTCTCGGCACCGTCGGGCATCGGGTTCACCTCGTGCTGGGACACGTCGGGGGCGTCGAAGGTGGTCGGCGTGGTGTCGTTCCCGCCGTCGGTGCGGTTGACCGACCCACCGGCGCTGCCGGTCCCGGAGATGTCGGAGCCGCGGGGGTCCGGCCCGGCCGGTCCGGTCCGCTCGCTGCTGATCCCGAGGTCGCCGGAGAGCCCGGCGGGCCCTCCGCTGCTCGGGTTGGAGCCGCGGGTCGCCTCGTCGAGCTGGCCCGGCTGCGCCTGCGGGCTGGGCTCGTCCGGGGAGGGCGCCGGGATCGTCTGGGGACCGTCGGGGGTGCTCGACGGAAGGACCTCGGGCTCGGTGCTCGGCGCCAGCGGGTCACTCGGGTCGGTGCTCATCTTCGACTCCTTCCGACGGCCGACCGTACGTCGGCTTTCCCAGAACCCTTGCCCGGTGGCCGGACCGACAAACCGGGCCACACCCGTCGAGCGGGCTTCAGAAGCCGATGCTGACGATCGGCGGCACCGCGCCCTCGGCCAGCAGCCCGAGCACGACCCGCTCGTGCGGCACCATCGGGTCGGGCAGGGCGGAGGGTCGGCACCAGCGCAGCTCGACGCACTTGGACGGCTCCTGGATGGTCGGTTCACCGGTCCAGTGCCGTGTCGTCAGGAAGTAGTCCGCGCGCTGCTCCACCGGGTCTTCGCAGCCAGGAAGCGTCCGCTGGACCGCGCACAACGGGACGATGTCGGCAGGCTCCACGCCCACCGCGAGCTCCTCGGCCGCCTCCCGGGCAGCGGCCACGAAGACCGACTCGCCGTACTCCACGTGGCCGGCGGCTCCGCTGGCCCAGTGGCCGGGCAGGTAGCTCGTCCCCGGTCCCCGCAGCTGGAGCAGGACCTCCAGATCCTCGCCCGAGCCGCGGGTCAGCAGCAGGTACGCCGCAGGGATCACCTGGAACCGGGTCATCTCCGCAACCTATCCACCCAGGTCCGGGAACGTGCCCGGCGCAGCCGCGCAGCGCTCTGGGAGGATCGCGCCCATGACCCCAGCGCTGCCCGTCGTCGCGGTGGTCGGCCCGACGGCAGTCGGCAAGTCGGACCTGTCGCTCGCGCTGGCGGAGACGCTCGGCGGAGAAGTGGTGAACACCGACTCGATGCAGCTCTACCGCGGCATGGACATCGGCACCGCCAAGCTCAGCGTCGCCGAGCGGCGGGGGATCCCGCACCACCTCCTCGACGTCCTGGACGTCTCCGAGCCGGCCACCGTCGCGGAGTTCCAGGGTTGGGCACGGTCGGCCATCGCGGACTGCCGTGCCCGCGGCGTCGTGCCCGTCCTGGTCGGGGGCTCGGCGCTCTACACCCGGGCGGTTCTCGACCGGTTCGAGTTCCCGGGCACCGACCCGGCGGTGCGGTCGCGCTACGAGGAGCAGCTCGCCGAGGTCGGTCCCCAAGCCCTGCACGCACGGTTGGCGGAGGTCGATCCCGAGGCTGCCGGCCGGATCCTGCCGTTGAACGGTCGTCGCATCGTGCGGGCCCTCGAGGTCATCGAGCTCACCGGCCGGCCCTTCAGCGCCTCGCTGCCGGCCCTGGAGTACGTCGACCCGGCGACCGTGCAGATCGGCATCGACTGTCCCCGCGCAGTCCTCGACGAGCGCATCGAGCAGCGGGTGCGCCGGATGTGGGACGCGGGGTTCGTCGACGAGGTGCGTGCGCTGGCCGAGCGCGGCCTGCGAGAGGGGCGGACGGCGAGCCGGGCCCTGGGCTACCAGCAGGTGCTGGCGCACCTCAGCGGCGAGATGACCGAGGTGGAGGCTCTGGAGGCCACCGTGAACGGCACGCGCCGCTTCGCCCGGAAGCAGGACGCCTGGTTCCGCAAGGACCCGCGGATCCACTGGGTCGACTGGGACGACCCGGGAGTCGTCGAGTCCGCGGTCGCGGTGGTCCTCAGCCGGCCAGCCGGAGGCCCGACAGCTCCTCGGAGCTGAGCTGCACGAGCACCACGGCGGTGTCGCAGTCGGTGCAGCAGAACTCGAAGCAGTCGTCGTCGACCGGCAGCAGGATCCGGTCGTCACCGCACGCGTGGCAGAGCGCCACGGTCCCCTTCAGCATCAGCACCTCGTCCATGGTCCTACGGTCACACGACCCACCGACAGAACCGCGTTCCGGCGCGCCCGCAGGCCCGCAGGGCCGCTGCAACGGGTAGAAAAGACGTATGGCTTCCCTGTACACCGTCGAGCGCCGCCGCACGATCGATGCACCTGCCGAGCGGGTCTTCCCCCTGATCGCCGACTTCCGCCAGTGGACCCGGTGGTCCCCGTGGGAGGACGTGGACCCGGACCTGCACCGCTCCTACACCGGGGCCGAGTCCGGCGTGGGCGCGGTCTACGGGTGGTCCGGCAACCGGAAGGCAGGGGCGGGGCGGATGGAGATCCTGCGGGCCGAGCCGAGCTCCCTGATCGAGGTGGACCTCACGTTCGAGAAGCCGTTCAAGTCCAAGAACACCGCCACGTTCGTCCTCCAGCCGGCCGGGGAGCGCACCGAGGTCACCTGGCGGATGACCGGCCCGCGGCCGCTCGTCATGCGGCTCACCCAGAAGTTCTTCGACATGGACAAGCTCATCGGCAAGGACTTCGACAGAGGTCTGGACCGGATGGCGCTGATCGCGCCCGCGCCACCCGCCTGACGGCGAAGTGCGAGATTTGCACCCCTTGGGGTGAGGTACACCGGTTGCCCCTGGGTATAGCAGGGTCATGACAACATCTCGGACCGACTCTGGGTCCCACACCCCTGGGAACAACCGCAACGAGCACGACGACCACAGGCGCGCCAACCCGATGGGCGCCTACATCGCCACCCTCGGCGCCCTCATCCTCTTCGTGTCGATGTGGCTCGACTGGGTGGGCCTCGGCTCGGGAGACGCTGAGCAGGACTTCTCGAGCGGCTACGAGGCGGACAGCCTCATCCCGTTCATGGGCCTCCTCGGTCTCGGCTTCGCCGCAGCGCTGCTCTACGCGGCCAAGCGCGCCGACCGCAACCAGCACCGCGGCCTCTCGCTGGCGTCGTTCGCCGTCGGCCTCGCCTCGCTGCTCTGGATCATCTTCTTCTTCATCGACCCCATCGAGACCGTGAAGTACGCGGGTGCCAACGGTGAGGAGAACCCGAACGTCACCACCTCGTGGGGTCTCTGGGTCGGCGCTCTGGGTGCGCTGCTGTGGACCCTCGGCTCGTTCCTGCTCGCCAAGGAGCCCGAGGGCGACATCGAGCACGACTCGTTCCGTCAGGTGACCCCGGTCGTGGCTCGCGAGACCCAGCACACCACCGGACACACCACCGGTCACACGACTGGTCACGTCACCGACCACACCACCGGTCACGACCGCGCGTACACCGACGAGACCCGGATCACCGGGACGGGCGGTACCCCCGGAACGACGGGGACCACGGGCACGACCGGCACCACCGGGCTCGGCAACACCGGCCCCGGGACCACCGGCCCCGGGACCACCGGCACCGGCCGCACCGGCCTCTGACCGCACGACAACCTGCGACGGCCCGCGTGATGCAGCGATGCATCGCGCGGGCCGTAGCCTGTTGAGATGGCCGACGGCATCCAGTTCCTCAAGGGACACGGCACCGAGAACGACTTCGTGCTGCTGCCCGACGCCGACGGCCGGGCAGGGGAGCCGAGCCCCGAGCTCGTGCGCCGGCTGTGCGACCGCCGGGCCGGGATCGGTGCCGACGGAGTGATCCGGGTGGTCCGCACCGACGCCGCCGACGATCCCGCCGCCGTCGCCGCCCGTGGCGAGGCACGGTGGTTCATGGACTACCGCAACGCGGACGGTTCGCTCTCGGAGATGTGCGGCAACGGCGTACGGGTCCTGGGGCGGTACCTCGTCGAGCGCGAGGGCGCCGACCCCACCTCACCGCTGCCCATCGCGACCCGCGCCGGCACCAAGGTGCTGACCTTCGAAGGCGGGACCTCTGACGGCGACATCACCGTGGACATGGGCTCGCCCGCGCTGCTCGGGACCACGGAGGTCGAGGCGGCAGGGCGGTCCTGGAAGGCCGCGCACGTCGACATGGGCAACCCCCACGCAGTCGCATTCGTCGACGACCTCGCCGAGGCGGGCCCGCTCCTCGAGGAGCCGATTTACGACCACACCGTCTACCCGGACGGGGTCAACGTCGAGTTCGTCGTACGCCGGGGTGAGGGACATGTCGCCATGCGGGTCCACGAGCGCGGCTCGGGGGAGACCCGGTCCTGCGGCACGGGGGCCTGCGCGGTGATGGTGGCCAGCGCGGTCGCCGACGGAGCGGGTCGCGGATCGGCGTACGTCGTGGACGTGCCGGGCGGCACCCTGCGGATCCGGTGGACCGACGAGGATCGGGTACTGATGACCGGACCGGCCGTGCTCGTGGCGGAAGGAAAATGGCTCGCTGGGCGTTGAACCCAGTGGCACTGTTCAGTGCAACCCTGGAGGCACATGACCACGCAGAAGCACGACCCTCACGAGCCCGAGCTCGAGCACACCATCGATCTCGACGGTGATCCCGTCGGCGACCTCGACGGTGACATCGCCGGGGACATCGCCGGGGACATCGAGGCCGACCTCGACGACGACTGGGAGTCGGGCTACGCCGACGCCACCGACGAGTGGACCGACGAGGACCCCGAGGCAGGCACTGACGGGGAATGGGACCTCGAGGCCCGTTATGCGCTCAAGCGGGTCGGCGGGCTGCGCACCGAGCTCGAGGACATCACCGAGGTCGAGTACCGCCAGCTCCGGCTGGAGCGCGTGGTGCTCGTCGGCGTGTGGACCGAGGGCACGACCGAGGACGCCGAGAACTCGCTCGCCGAGCTGGCCGCACTGGCCGAGACGGCCGGTTCCGAGGTGCTCGAGGCGATCTACCAGCGACGGCAGAAGCCAGACCCGGCGACGTTCATCGGTCGCGGCAAGGTCGAAGCGCTGCGCGAGATCGTCGACCACACCGGCGCCGACACCGTCATCTGCGACGGCGAGCTCGCGCCGAGCCAGCTGAGGAACCTCGAGGACAAGGTCCGCGTCAAGGTCGTCGACCGCACCGCGCTGATCCTCGACATCTTCGCCCAGCACGCGAAGTCACGTGAGGGCCAGGCACAGGTCGAGCTCGCGCAGCTCAGCTACATGAAGCAGCGGCTGCGTGGCTGGGGTGGGAACCTGTCCCGCCAGGCGGGTGGCCGGGTCGCCGGTGGTGCCGGTATCGGTGGCCGTGGCCCCGGTGAGAC
>CADCUK010000106.1 GCA_902805865.1 uncultured Nocardioidaceae bacterium
AAAGGGAGTTCAAGGCGGCGCTGGACGACTACAACGCGATCCTGCTGGAGTCGCTCGCCGACCGGCTCGCCGAGGCGTTCGCCGAGCGGCTGCACGAGCGGGTGCGCAAGGAGCTGTGGGGCTACGCTCCCGACGAGCAGCTCGACAACACCGGCCTGCTCAAGGAGCAGTACGCCGGCATCCGACCGGCTCCCGGCTACCCCGCGTGCCCGGACCACACCGAGAAGGCGACCCTGTGGAAGCTGCTCGACGTGGAGGCGAACGCCGGGATCGAGCTGACCGAGAGCATGGCGATGTGGCCCGGCGCGGCCGTGAGCGGCTTCTACTTCTCCCACCCCGAGTCGCAGTACTTCACGCTCGGACGGCTGGGCCAGGACCAGGTCGCCGACTACGCCCGCCGCAAGGGATGGACGCTCAAGGAGGCGGAGCGCTGGCTCGGGCCGAACCTCGGCTACGAGCCGGAGGACTGACCCGGTGGCCGACCACCTTGCCGCGGTCCTGTGGGACATGGACGGCACCCTGGTCGACACCGAGCCGTACTGGATGCAGGTCGAGCAGGAGCTCGTCGAGGCGCACGGCGGTGTCTGGACCCGCGAGCACGCCCTCCAGCTGGTCGGCAACGACCTGATCGACTCGGGGCGCTACATCCGCGAGCACGGCGGTGTGGACCTGCCGCCGGAGGAGATCGTGGACATCCTGCTCGACGGCGTCGTGACGCACGTCGAGAAGGACGTGCCGTGGCGTCCCGGTGCACGCGAGCTGCTGGCCGCGCTGCGGGCCGAGGGCATGCCCTGCGCCCTCGTGACGATGTCCTACGAGCGGTTCGTCGCCCCGGTCCTCGCCGCGTTGCCGAAGGGCTCCTTCGACGTCGTCGTGACCGGGGACAACGTGTCACGGGGCAAGCCGCACCCCGAGCCGTACCTGCACGCCGCGAGGCTGCTCGGGGTCGAGCCGTCGGAGTGCCTCGCGATCGAGGACTCCGACACCGGGGCACGGTCGGCGGAGGCCGCGGGCTGCCTGGTGCTGGTGGTCGAGAACCACGTGCCGGTCGCTCCCAGCGAGCGCCGGATCTTCCTGGACACCTTGACGGGTGTGACACCCACCGGGCTCGCCGACCTGAGCCTCTGAGCCGTTCTGCGAGGAGCAGGTGGTCGTAGTACCACCGGACAGTCGCGGGCTGCCCGCGGTGGGCCGTTGACTGCTCGCACGGCAACCACCCCTCGAGGAGTCACCATGAACCGCCCCACCCGCCTCGTCACCGCGATCCTGCTCGCAGCGATCGCGCTGCCGGCGCCGGCGTTCGCCAACGACGACGACGTCATCCGCCGCGGGGGCTGCAGCTCCGGAGCCGACTGGAAGCTCAAGGCGAGCCCGGAGGACGGCCGCATCGAGGTTGAGGGCGAGGTGGACAGCAACGTCAACGGCCAGGACTGGAAGTGGCGGATGCTCCACAACGGCTCGGTCACCGCGCGCGGCAGGGCCACCACCTCGGGACCCAGCGGCTCCTTCGATGTGCGCCGCGTCGTCGTGAACCTCGAGGGCGAGGACGCGCTGCGGTTCCGCGCCCGCAACCCTGCGTCCGGCGAGAAGTGCAACGGCGCGCTGAGGTTCTGACCCGGGTCGCCCCTCCGCCGTCGGATACTGGCCAGCGACCGAGGAGTCCCGTGCCCGAGAACCTGTCCCGCCAGCCGCACAGCAGACAGCCGCTGACCGCTCTACGCAACCCCGTCGTCCTCTTCCTGGCGACGGGGCTGCTGGCGTTGGTGGTCATCGCTGTGGGGACGTCCGCGCTCGCCGAGCAGGCCGCCGCCGAGGAGGCGGTGGCGACCGCCCGGGACACCACGGAGGTGCTCGCGCACTCCGTCGCCGAACCCGCGATGCCGAAGGGGCTGGTCGCCGGGGACGCCGGAGCCATCGACCGCTTCGACCGGGAGGTGCTCGACCGGCTCCTGGTCGGCGACGTCGACCGCGTGAAGATCTGGGCGGGGGACGGGCGCGTCGTGTACTCCGACGAGACCCGGCTGATCCACGACGTCTACCCGCTCGGCGAGGAGGAGCAGGCGGTGCTGGCGCAGGGGACCACCGACGCCGAGGTCTCCGACCTCAGTCGACCCGAGAACGGCTACGAGCGCGAGAGCAACGGGCTCCTCGAGGTGTACACGCGGATCGAGTCGCCCGAGGGCGAGCCGCTGCTCTTCGAGGTCTACTACTCGGCCGAGGCGATCGACACCCGCCAGGAGCAGATCTTCGCGCAGTTCCGGCCGATCACCCTGACGGCCCTCGGCATGGTCGTGCTGGTCGCGACGGGGCTGCTCTGGGCGCTCACCCGGCGGCTGCGCCGCTCCGCCGAGGAGCGCGAGCACCTGCTCCGCGCGGCGGTCGACGCCTCGGACGCCGAGCGGGTGCGCATCGCCCGGGACCTCCACGACGGCGTCGTCCAGGACCTCGCCGGCGCGAGCTTCGCCGTCTCTGCTCTGGCCAGGACGCCCGACGTGCCCCACAGCGCTCGAGGCGGGCTCGAGTCGGCGGGGGAGTCGCTGCGCACGAGCCTGCGGGCCCTTCGCTCGTTGATGGTCGAGATCTACCCGCCGGACCTGCACGCCGACGGTCTGGTCGCGGCGCTCGACGACCTGCTGGCCCGCGCCGCGGCCGCCGGGATCACGGCGACCGCGCACGTCACCGGCGCGGAGCACGCGTCGGACGAGGCGGTGGCGCTGGTCTGGCGGGTGGCGCAGGAGGCGGTGCGCAACGCGCTGCGGCACAGCGGTGCCGAGACCCTGTCGGTGACCGTCGACGGCTTCGGCGACCGGCTCGTGCTCGTGGTCACCGACGACGGCAGGGGGTTCGACCCCGAGCAGCGCCGAGGAGCCGAGCACTTCGGGCTGCGGGGCCTCAGCAGCCTCATCGCCGAGGCCGGGGGCCACCTCGACGTACGCTCCGCACCGGGTGCCGGGACGACGATCCGGCTCGAGATCTCCGGGAGCGCACGATGACCACCACGCAGCAGGGCGACCCGCAGCTGCGGGTGGTCCTCGTCGACGACCACGCCGTCGTACGCCGCGGACTGACCGACCTGCTGTCCAGCGCACCCGACCTGGACGTGGTCGGCACGGCGTCCGACGGCCACGAGGCGCAGGAGGTCGTGCGCACCGCGCGTCCCGACGTGGTCGTGATGGACCTGCAGATGCCGGGAACCGACGGAGTGGAGGCCACCCGCGCGATCGTCGGCGAGCACCCGGACGTGCAGGTCCTGGTGCTCACCTCGTTCTCCGACAGCGACCGGATCCTGGCTGCCCTGGACGCGGGCGCCGTCGGCTACCTGCTCAAGGACGCCGACCCCGACGACGTCATCGAGGGCGTCCGGGCAGTGGCCCGCGGGGAGTCGCCGCTGCACCCCAAGGCCGCGCGGGAGCTGCTGCTGTCCCGGCACCGGCCGAGCGAGAAGCCGCAGCTGACGCCGCGCGAGGCCGACGTGCTCCGCCTGGTGCGACAGGGGCTGGCCAACAAGCAGATCGCCCGACGGCTCGTGATCAGCGAGCGCACCGTCAAGGCGCACCTCACCTCGGTGTTCCAGCGGATCGGGGTGCCCGACCGGACCCAGGCGGCTCTGTGGGCCGAGCGGCACAGCATCTGAGGCTCGGCGCGGACCCACGCCCAGCCGCTTCCCAGGGCGGAAACACGGCTCTGCGGTCGGAATCGTTGCCGGATCGCGACCTTGTCGAGCTGCGTCAGCCATGGCCTACGCCGCGACGGGAGCAGTAGCGTCACCACACCGGTGGTCCCGCGACTCGGATCGCCCACCTCAAGAGGAGCCCAAGTTGAGTACAGCCAAGAACCGTAGGTGGCGGCTCCAAGCCGCCGTACTGACGACAGCAGCCCTTGCGCTCGCAGCCTGCGCGGAGAGCGACCGGAGCGGCAGCGACGACGGTGGCAGCAGTGGTGACGACGGGTCGAGCGGCGGCGGCGGGACCATGGTGTTCGCCGGCTCCGCCGAGCCGGTCACGCTCGACCCGTTCTTCGCATCGGACGGCGAGAGCTTCCGGGTGGCGCGGCAGATCTTCGAGGGCCTGGTCGGCACCGAGCCCGGCACCGCCGACCCCGCGCCGATGCTGGCCAAGTCGTGGGAGGTGAGCGAGGACGGCCTCACCTACGACTTCACGCTCGAGCAGGGCGTGAAGTTCCAGGACGGCACCGACTTCGACGGCGAGGCGGTCTGCGCGAACTTCGACCGGTGGTACAACGCACCGGAGTCGGCGCAGTCCCCGGACCTGACCTACTACTACGGCTCGCTGATGCGCGGCTTCGCGACCGGCGACAACGCCGACGCGGCCGTCTACAAGTCCTGCACCGCTGGTGACGGCACGGCAACGGTCGAGCTGGCGAAGCCGTTCGCCGGCTTCATCTCGGCGCTGTCACTTCCCGCCTTCTCCATGCAGAGCCCGAGCGCGCTCGAGGAGTACCAGGACGACGCGGCGGGAGACCCGACGACGACGGAGTACTCCACCGCCCACCCGACCGGCACCGGCCCGTTCACCTTCGACTCGTGGGAGCGCGGCGACCGGCTGACGCTCAAGGCGAACCCCGACTACTGGGGTGAGACGGCCTCCATCGACTCCCTGGTGTTCGTCGCGATCGACGACCCGAAGGCCAGGGCGACCGCGTTGCAGAACGATGAGATCGACGGCTTCGACCTCGTCGGCCCCGCTGACATCGCGTCGTTGGAGGAGGAGGGCTTCCAGGTCGTCGACCGGGCCGCGTTCAACGTCCTCTACCTCGGGATGAACCAGGCCGTGAAGCCGCTCGACGACATCAAGGTCCGGCAGGCGATCGCGCACGCGATCGACAAGCAGGCGGTCGCGGACGCCTCGATGCCCGAGGGCACCCAGCTCGCCACCCAGTTCGTGCCCGACCTCGTCAACGGCTTCACGCCTGACGTGACCGAGTACGAATACGACCCGGAGAAGGCGAAGTCCCTCCTCGAGGAAGCCGGGGCGACCGGGACGACGATCGAGTTCAACTACCCGAGCGACGTCAGCCGTCCCTACATGCCGCAGCCGGAGGACACCTTCAACGTCATCCGCTCCCAGCTCGAGGCGGCCGGCTTCACGGTCAAGCCGACCAGCGACCGCTGGGACCCGGACTACCTGAACAAGATCCAGGGCACCAAGGACCACGGCATCCACCTGCTCGGATGGACCGGCGACTACAACGACGCCGACAACTTCCTCGGCGTGTTCTTCGGCCAGAAGACCCCTGAGTGGGGCTTCGACAACCCGGAGCTGTTCTCGGCGCTCGACGAGGCCCGGGCCCTGCCGACGGTCGAGGAGCAGACGCCGGCCTACCAGGAGATCAACCAGCAGATCATGGAGTTCCTCCCCGGGGTCCCGCTCGCGCACCCGGTGCCCTCGCTGGCGTTCGCGCCGGGGGTCGAGGGCTACGAGCCCAGCCCGGTGCAGGACGAGGTCTTCAACACGGTGACGATCTCGGAGTGACCACCTCCCGTTCCTGTCCCCGGGCGCTCGCCCGGGGACAGGAACGGCTCGCACCGCCACCCCGTCGAGAGGAGGTCGCCCGACCATGCTGCGGTTCGTGCTGAAGCGGCTCGCACTTCTCGTCCCGGTCCTCCTGGGGCTCACCCTGCTGCTCTTCGCCTGGGTGCGCGCGCTGCCGGGGGACCCGGCGAGGGCGTTGCTCGGCGAGCGCGCGACCCCCGAGGGGATCGCCCAGGTCACCGAGCGCTACGGCTTCGACCAGCCGCTGTTCGAGCAGTACTTCAAGTACCTCGGAGCCGTGCTGAGAGGGGACTTCGGCTCCTCGATCCGCACCGGACAGTCGGTGACCGAGAGCTTCTTCGACCGCTTCCCTGCGACGGTCGAGCTCGGGGTGACGGCCTTGATCCTTGCCGTCGTGGTCGGCATCCCGGTCGGCTACCTCGCCGCTCGGCACCAGGGACGACCCCTCGACACGATCGTGATGTCGGGAAGCCTCCTCGGCGTCGTCACGCCGGTCTTCTTCCTGGCGATCCTGCTCAAGCTCGTCTTCGCGGACTGGCTGAACTGGCTGCCCACCAGCCTCCGTCAGGACCCCCGCATCGATGCCACGCACATCACGAACTTCTACGTCCTCGACGGCCTGCTCACCCGCGAGTGGGACGCCGCCTGGGACGCGATGGTGCATCTGGTGCTCCCGGCCGTAGCCCTGGGCACCATCCCGCTCGCGATCATCGCCCGCATCACGCGCGCCTCGGCCGCCGAGGTGCTCAACGAGGACTACGTCCGGACC
>CADCUK010000107.1 GCA_902805865.1 uncultured Nocardioidaceae bacterium
GCGGCAAGGTCGTCGTCCGCGACGCGGCCACCGGCGGGGTCAAGATCGTCGATGTGACCGCGGAGAACGAGGCGGACCTGCTGGTCCACGACGCGCACTCCCCTGACCCGACGACGGCGTTCGCACTGTCGCGGCTGACCGACGGGGGCTACCTGCACCAGGCGCCGATCGGCATCTTCCGCCAGGTGGAGCGCGCGACGTACGACGACCAGGCCCGCGACCAGGTGGCCACCGCCTCAGCAGGGACCGAGGACCGCACGCTCGCGCTGTCCGGGTTGCTGAACGGTGGCGACACCTGGACGGTGGTCTGACCTCAGCGAGGGTCGTTGCGGGGGTCGTTGCGGGGGTCGACTCCGCGGTCGACTGCGGGGTCCACTCCCTGGTCAAAGCCGTGATTGGCCCCGTGGCCGATGCCGGGCTCGACGTCGCCGTCGACCTCGATGCGCTCCTTGCGGACCTCGTCCGCGACGGTCTGATGCTCGGTGACGACCTGCTTGTCCACCCGCACGCGCTCGACCGGCGCCACGGTCTTGTCCACGACGGCGCGCTCCTCGTGGAGGACGACCTCGTGCTCCTCCTCGCTGATCGCCTTGCCGGACAGCGCCTGGTCCACGCTCACGTCGGTGACCGGCTCGCGCTCGAGCACCGCCCTCTCACGTGAGACCGGGACCGTGAGCTGCTGCTGCTCGGTCTCGACCCACTTGCGGAGCCGGACGCGTCCCGACTCGTGACGCTCGGTGCCGACGTGGAGCTGCTCCTCCGACCGTGTCATTGCGTGGTCGGTCGTCGGGCCGGACGTGTCGTGCCCGACGGTGCCTAACGTGTCGTGCCCGACGGTGCCGTGCGTGTCGGTCTGGCCGGTGCCGTGGGTGTCCAGGTGACCTGTGCCGTGGCCGCCGTACGCCAGTCCGTAGTAGGCGTAGATCTCCTGCTCCTGCTCGGGCGCGATGTGACCGTCCGCGTCGATCTTCGGGGCGTTCTTCACCGTGTCCTTCTCGAAGGGCACGGTCACGCCGTCCTCGGTGGCGTTGACATCGGCCGCCGGCACGAAGTTCTCGCTCGTGCCGAACAGTCCGGTCTTCACGGTGATGAATTGCAGCTGTTCGCTCTGGTCGTCGAGATAGACCTGCCGCAGTTCGCCGATCTTCTGGCCGTCGGTCGAGTAGACCGTCCGGCCGATGAGTGTGGTGTAGTCCTGTGTCCCGAACATCGTGGTTCTCCGCTCCCAGTCGGTGGTGTCGTGGATCACTACCGCCTACCCGGCGTACGCCGGTCCAACCATCGGTCCAACCTCCTGCGACCACCGGTCCGGCGGCGGGATGTCAGGCCCTGCGCAGGGACCGCTCGCGGTTTCGCAAGGACTGCCGGGGGTACCAAACGGACATGAGCCATCGCGAAGACGACCAGGTGGGCAGCACCGCTCGCCCCTACGAGGAGGAGCTCGCCGACCACCGGCGAGCCACCATCCCGGCGCCACCCACCGAGCAGACCGTCTTCCGGGCTGACCCTGATGCCGACATCGTGGGCGCCGAGCCGCGGAAGTTCGACATCCTCGCGACGATCGCGGGTGCCCTGGCCGCACTCGGCACGCTGGTGCTGCTCAGCAGCCTGCTCAGTGCCGCCGTCGGCACCATCGGCTACCAGACCGGGGTCGACGACCAGGACCTCTCGATCGGTGGCCTCATCGCCGGCCTCGTGGTGCTGTTCCTCGCCTGCCTCGTCGGCGGCTGGGTCGCCGGACGCATCGCCCGCCACAAGGGCGGGCTGCACGGGCTCGTGGCGATTCTTTGGCTCGTGGTCCTCGCAGCGGTGCTGGCAGCACTGGCCGCGCTCGCCGGCGACAAGTACGACGTCACCGAGCGCGTCGGCCTGCCCAGCTGGTTCGACTCCGACGCCCTCACTGCGGCCGCCATCGGCACCGGGCTGCTTGCCCTCGCACTGGCACTCCTCGGAGGCTGGCTCGGCGGTCGCCTCGGGGAGCGCAAGGAGCGCCACTCCGGCGTCGCCGTCGTCGAGACGAGGCACGCCGTCCGTGAACACCCAGGCGGCATCAACCCGGGAGCCACCCGATGACCCAGGACCCAGGACGCCACGCAGGTGACCCCGTCGTGGGCGACCAGACCCAGCAGTTCGATCCCCTCACCGGGGAACAGACCCAGCGGTTCGACCCCTTGGCTGTCGACGAGACCCAGCACCACCAGCCGGCTGAGGCCGAGGTCACGCTCCACGAGGAGCAGGCCCACACCGGCACCGAGACCACCGAGGCGGGACGGGTCCGGGTGCGCAAGCACGTCGAGACCTACCCCGTGACCGAGACCGTCCCCCGCAACATCGAGCACGCCGACACCTCCGAGCGGGTCGCCGCGGTCGAGGGCGACTCCGGCGAGGTCGAGACCCTCGAGGACGGATCGATCTCGATCCCGGTCTTCGAGGAGGTTCTCGTCGTCACCAAGCGGCTCGTCGTGCGGGAGCGCGTCATCGTCCGCAAGAAGACCGTCGTTGACGAGTACACCCTGCAGACCGAGCTGCAGCGCGAGCACGTCACGGTCGAGGGCGACATCGAGGTGCCCGAGAGCGAGGGCACCTACGGCACCGCCGGTCATGACGGCACCGTCGGACACGAGGGCACTGTCGGACACGAGGGCAACGTCGGTCACGAGAGCACCTACGGCACCGCCGGACACGACAGCAGCGTCGGTCACGAGGGCACTGCCGAGCCCGGCGGCGCCACCGACCGGTCCCGGAACAACCCGTTCTGACACAGCCGGCATGACCGAGCGCAACGTCCTCGGCGACGAGCTGGAGCCGTGCGGCACGGAACCGATGACCGGGTTCTTCCGCGACGGCCACTGCCACACCGGTCCGCAGGACGCGGGAAGCCACACGATCTGCGCCGTGGTGACAGCGGAGTTCCTCGAGCAGCAGCGCGCCATCGGCAACAACCTGTCCACCCCGATGCCGCAGTACGGGTTCCCGGGGCTGTCGCCGGGCGACCGCTGGTGCGTGACCGCGGTGAACTGGGCCCGTGCCTACGACGACGGGGTGGCTGCACCGGTCGTGCTGGCCTCGACCAACGAGAAGGTGCTCACGATCGTCCCGCTCGAGGCGCTCCGCGAGCACGCGGTCGACGTGCCTGCTGACCCCGGCTCGCTCGAACCGTAGCCGCAAGGCCGGTTGCGCACCGGATCGCCCACATGCTCGATCGCGGCAGGTGGGCGGCCCTGGATGCGATCCGAGGGACGTGCGCGCGATGTGCAGTCGGGCGATGGGCGGCGCGGGTCAGAACATCCACGCTGCCGTGGCAACGACGTCGGTGCGCATCGCCCGCCACAGCTCCGCGACCGCTCCGGGCCGGTGCTCTGCCACCAGCCCCGCGGAATGCATCGTGACCAGGTTCCCTCCACCGAGGTACGCCGCGCCCAGGGCTGTCACGTCCAGCTGCACGTCAGCCGGGTTCGACGTCCTCTCGACCGTGGCGGTGCCCGAGTCGTCCACCGAGATGCGCCAGCTGCCTTCGTTCCACGGCGCAGCCCGGTCGGCCACGTCGACCACCACGTCGCAGCGCGCGCTCCAGCTGCGCTGCATGAGTGCCTCTGGAAGGTCGACGAGCCGCACCCACAGGCTGTCGTAGGTCCCCACGTCGGAGGTCGATCTGGGACCCCCGGCCCAGAGCAGCATCGGGTCCTCGACCCCGGTCGCACGGATCTTGACGGTGCCCATCAGGTCGAAGTCGACGAGCCGGCGGAGCAGGGCCAGGCGCGCGGCGGGGTCGCCGACGAGTGCCCAGACGGACAGCTCACCGGACGGCCTCGAGCGCTCCCACTTGTGGGTGCGCCGGAACAGCGCGAAGCCGACGTCCGCGCCGCCGCGCTCGGCGAACAGGACCCTTCCCGGCTCCTTGTCACGCAGCTCCTCCGGCAGCTCCTGGCAGACCCGGGCGTAGTAGTCGACCTCACCGATGACCGTCCCCAGCTCCGCGAACGACTGGTGGCACTCCCGCAGCCGCGCCGGCATGGCGGGGTCCGTCCGAACTCCCATCCGGGTGGTGGTCGCGCCGGCCAGCTCCTCGAGGTGCGGCGCGGTCAGCGTCGTACCCCGGCCGAGGCTGACCTCGAGCTCCAGCGACGCCAGGCCGTAGCCGTACCGGCCGTAGATGGCCGGTTCCGAGGCATGGAGGGCAGAGACATGCTGGCCCGGCGTCTCGTGCACCTGCTCCAAGTGATGCCGCATCATCGCCGTCAGCACACCTCGGCGCCGGTGGTCGGGGTGCACTCCTACCCAGGTCAGTCCGGCGCACGGGACGTGGTGCACGCTCGACCCCGTTCCGGGCACCGCCAGCGTCATCGGGTAGACGCCGTAGACGCCCGGATAGGTCGACGGGTCGGACCCCTCGGTGTCTGCCGCGAACCGCTGGTCCGCAGGGAGCCCGAGCAGCTGCTCCTCGGTCGACGCCGACGGCAGCTCCGAGAACCACACGGTCTGGTCGGTCGCCAGGAACCGATGTGCATCGTCGGCCACGGAGACGTGGATCTGCTTGTCGGTCATCCCTCCACCCAACCGGGTGACTCCGGCAGCCTCAACCGGTTTGCAACGCTAGTGGCGGACCGCAAGGTCAGCGCACGGCGGTGCGGGCAGCCGGCTCCCTCGCCGGCGTTCTCGTGGTGATGAGCAACGCGCTGTAGCTCTTGACGAACAGGTCGGTGCCTTCGAGCGTGGCGCGGTAGAACCACTTCTTGTTGAGCGGAGGATAATTGCCCTTGAAGCTCCACGTGCCGTTGTCGCCGGACCTCTCCTGGTCGACGGTCCTCCACGCGCAGGTCTTGCAGGTCTTGCGCTGCCACTTCACGACCTTGTTCTCCCAGTCGGGGTTGATGTTCCCCTTGAAGATCGCGACCTTCGGCTTCTCCACGAGCTCGGCGTTGAAGTCCCGCATCGCCTTGAGCCTCGTCAACCCGGACTCGGCCGGCTCGTACACCGCGTCGCCGTCGTAGACGACCTTGTAGCGCGCATTGCCCACGATCGGGGTGATGAACTCGTAGCGACCCTCCGCGTCGGTCTCGCCCTCCTGAACCTTCCACTGGCCGCCGGCGAGCTTCCGATGCAGCTCGATCGGCGCGTTGGCGACGGGGGCTCCACCTGCAGTGGTCAACCGCCCACGGTGGCGCACGAGGTCAGGTGTGCTCTCCGGGCCGATCTCGTCCCAGTAGATGCCCACCTTCGGCTGCCCGGTGATCGTGAGCTGGGTGTCCTGCGGCGCCGTCGCGCCGGCGAAGGCGGCGGACGGTGACATCAGGACGACGACCAGCAGCAGGGCAAGGGCTCTGGATAGGCGCATGGCCGCAATGTAGTGCGCCGAGGCGATGCAGGACAGCGACCATCGTCCTTGGACCCCATGTCACAGATGCCGGGCGGCCGGTGTCTTCATGTCGTACCGACCCCACCAAGGAGACGACATGACCAGCACCGCCCGCATCCCGTCCGCGCCTGTCACCGGTGTCTTCGGTGTCCTCGTGAAGCGCTTCAGCAAGAAGCTGCTCGGCGAGGTGCCCGAGCCGGTGGGTGTCTACTTCCACAACCGGCCGGTGCTGAAGACCTTCCTCGCGGTCAGCAGCAAGGCGCAGAAGTGGAGCGCCTGCGACGAGAACCTCAAGTCGTTCGCGCACATGGCGGTGGCCGCGCAGGTCGGCTGCTCGTGGTGCCTGGACTTCGGCTACTTCCACGCCCACAACGAGGGGCTCGACGAGCGCAAGGCCAGCCAGGTGCCGGTGTGGCGGACCTCCGACGTGTTCACCCCGCTGGAGCGGGACGTGATGGAGTACGCCGAGGCGATGACCGAGACTCCTCCGACCGTCACCGACGACCTGTTCTCGAGGCTGCTCCGGCAGCTGGGCGAGGCGGGGATGGTGGAGCTGACGACCCAGGTCGCCCTCGCGAACCTCTACACGCGGTCGAACGTCGCCATGGGCATCGAGTCGCAGGGCTTCTCGAGTGCATGCGCCTTCGAGCTGGCCCATCGCGACGTAGCCTCGCGTTGATGACCGATCCCTTCCTCACCCATCGCAGCCTTCTCTTCACGGTCGCCTACGAATTGCTGGGCTCGGCAGCCGACGCCGAGGACGTCGTGCAGGAGACCTGGCTGCGGTGGGCCGACGTCGACGCGTCGGAGGTCAGGGACCCACGCGCCTACCTGGTGCGGATCGTCTCCCGGCAGGCGCTCAACCGGCTCCGCTCGCTGGCGCGCCGCCGCGAGGACTACGTCGGCGAGTGGCTCCCCGAGCCGCTGCTCACGGCCCCGGACGTCGCCGAGGACGTCGAGCTCGCCGAGAGCGTCTCCATGGCGATGCTCACCGTGCTGGAGACCCTGACCCCCTCCGAGCGTGCGGTCTTCGTGCTCCACGACGTCTTCGACGTGTCCTACGAGGAGATCGCCGCGGCGCTCGACAAGACCGCAGCCACCGTCCGCCAGACCGCACATCGCGCCCGGGGGCACGTCGCCGCGCGGCGGCCGAGGGTGCGGGTCGACCGGTCCGAGCAGGAACGCGTCGTCGAGCGGTTCCTCGCCGCGTTGACGACCGGGGACGTCCAGGGGCTCATGGAGGTGCTCGCGCCCGACGTGGTGGTGGTTGCCGACGGTGGCGGGATCGTGGCGGCGGCTCGCCGACCGGTCATCGGTGCGGACAAGGTCACCGCGTTCCTGTCGAAGTTCGCGCCGTTCGCGGAGGCGGCGGTCGTCGACACGCTGTGGGTCAACGGCGCGCTCGGCGGACGGATCGTGCTCGACGGCAAGCTCGACACCGTCATCAGCTTCGTCCTCGAGGAAGGCCGGATCTCGCGGATGTACGCCGTCCGGAACCCGCAGAAGCTCGGCCGGCTGGACGAGGCGGCGACGCTCGCACGTTGACCCCGCCGAGGGTTGCCGCCGCTCCGCCCCGGCGTCATGTCGATTCCGGCGGACGTTGTTCGTCACACTGGTGTGACGACGCGTCACCGGGCCCCGGAACGGGACCACGAAGGAGCGGCGAACCGCGCGAGAGCCGGCACGCCGGAACGAGAGGAACACCTGATGACCGACACCTACCTCTACCTCATCCGCGAGCCGGACTGGAACTCCGACGAGATGCTCACCGGCACGATGAGCCCCGAGCTCCAGGAGTCGATGGGCGCGCACGGCGCGTTCGCGGAGGCGGTGGCGAAGCTGGGCGCCAAGATCGTCGGTGGAGAGGCGCTGCAGAGCGCCAAGTACGGCGGCATGGTGAAGCGCGGCGACGGCGACCAGGCGGTCGAGCAGGCGGTGTACACCGACAGCGCCTACGCCGACTCCAGCGAGCTCGTCACCGGCTTCTACCTCGTGGAGACCGAGGACGAGGAGCAGGCCAGGCACATCGCCGCCCTGGTGCCCAGCGCCGGGATCGTCGAGTGGCGCAAGGTCATGCCGATGCCGAACGGCTGAGTCTCGACCTGCGCGCCCTGTCGGCAGGGAATGTCGCACGGGGATGCCACGATGGGCCGGTGGTGCTGGAGGAGCAGTTCCGTGCCGCCTGGCCGCGAGTGGTGCGGGTGCTCGCTGCGTGGTGCGGCGACCTCGACGCGGCCGAGGAGTACGCCGCCGAGGCCTTCTCGCGTGCCGTCGCGCAGTCCCGGCCGCCGCGTGACGTCGCAGCCTGGTGCGTGCAGGTGGCCAAGCGTGCCTACATCGACGACCGGCGTCGCGGCGAGACCTTCGCCCGGCTGGCCCCTTCGGTGGCCGACCGGCGTGATGCTGCAACCGGTGGAGGCGGGGACATGGGACCCGAGGACGGGTCGGCCGGCTTGGACGACCGGCTGGCGCTGCTGTTCGTCGCGTGCGACGAGGCGCTGCCCGCCGGAGGGCAGCTGGTCCTCGCCCTGCGGGTGGTGTGCGGCCTCAGCACCGCCGAGGTCGCACGCCACCTGGGCATCCAGGAGACTGCGGCAGCAGCTCGGCTGACACGGGCGAAGGCGGCGCTGGCGTCGGCGCGCGGGGAGTTCCACGTCCCGTCCTCCGCCGTACGCCGGCAACGGCTGCCGGTGGTGCTGGACTGCGTCGCGGGCATGTTCACCGTCGCGCACCGCGAGGGGTTCGCACCCGAGGACGCGCTGTCCGACTCCGGCCGGCAGGCCCTGTCGATAGCCGACGCCCTGGTGGCGGAGTTCCCCGGTGAGCCGGAGGTCCGAGCACTCAGGGCGCTCGTCGTGCTTGCTCTTGCCCGCAGACCTGGACGCGTCGATGCGTCGGGGGTGGCCCTCACCCTCGACGAGGTCGACCGCCGCACCTGGGACCGGAGGCTCGTCGAGGCCGGGCTCGGCGAGGCGGCTGCGGCGACCGAGCTGCTCGGCGACGACGACCCCGGCCGGTACGTCCTCGAGGCTGTCATCTCCGGCCTGCACACCGTGGCGTCGTCGGTGCGGACGACCGACTGGCAGTCGATCGTGACGATGTACGACGCGCTGCACCGGGTCTGGCCCTCACCGGCCGTCCTGGTCGCACAGCTCTCGGCCAGGACGCGCGCTGCGCCGGAGGACACGGCAGCGATCGAGGCGGAGCTCGCGCGGCTGACCGAGGACGCCCCGTCGTACGCACGACGGGACGCCGCCTTCGCCCTGGCCGACCTGCACTGGCGCACGGGCCGACGCCACCAGTCGGCCGCCGAGTACGCCACCCTCGCCGAGCTCGCACTGCCGGAGCCCGTGCGCCGCTTCTGCCTGCAACGCGCTGCCGGCACGCCCTCCACCGACTACTGACGCCGACTACTGAGGGACGCGGCTGTCCGGGCTCCTGCTGGCCACGAGGCCCTGGGGCTGCGCACCGCGGGGACGACGACGACCGCGGCGATCGCGACGACCGCGACCAGCCATCCGGCAAGGACGTCGATGACGTAGTGCTCCCCCGTGTAGACGAGCGTGAGGCCCATCGAGAGAACGTAGCCGACCAGCACTGCACGCCACAGCCGCGCTGCGAGAGGCCAGAGGAACAACGCCACGAGCAGAGCACTACCGGCGTGCAGCGACGGCATCGCCGCGACCGGGTTGCTCCCCGCCTGGCCCAGCACGGTCAGCTCCCCGACCGGGCCGAGCTGCAGGTAGTCCCAACCCAGGCTGGAGATCCGGTCGATCCTGCCGATCTCCCCGAGCTCGGCGGCGAGCCACGGAGGCGCGGCCGGGTAGATCACGTAGCCGCTGATCCCGATGACGGTGAAGGCCAGCACGGCGGCGACCCAGCCCTTGAACCGGTCCTGCAGCCGGAACCACACCAGGGCCGTGACGATGGGGATGTTCACGAAGTGCGTCACGTAGACCAGCGCGGCCGCTGCGTCGTACCAGTGCGCGGCGCCGTCGACGAGGCGTTGCTGGAGCCAGACCGACGGGATCGTTCCGAAGATCGTGCGGTCGGCGTCGGCCGGCCCCGAGACGTGGAGCGGGAGACCGAGCCGATTGGTGTCGGCGCCGTCGCCGATGCCGAGGGGCGCACTGATCCACTGCGCGCCCAGGTAGGCGACCAGGATCAGGCTGAGCGGCGACCACGCGATCAGCAGCTGGGCGATCGGCCCGTGCCGTGAGACGTCGCGCCGCTGGTGCATCACGACGAGAGGCGCTCGATGAGCGCCAGGAGCCGGAACCGGTTGTACCGCTGGATCGCGATGAACGGCAGGTTGATGAGCACGCCGTAGCCGATCAGCAGCCCGGCGGGGAGCGGCGGGTTCCACAGGACGAAGACCGGTCCGCAGCCCATGGCCCACCAGTGGGCCAGCTCGGCTCGGCGCGTCTCACGTGCGAACAGCTGCAACCCCTCGACGTCGCGGCCGGGCAGGTGGCGCTTGCTGATCCCGCCGCGGAACAGGCCGCCCGCCTCGGGCACCTTGTCCTTCCAGCGGTGGACGCGCAGCCAACGGCGGTACCAGCCGCCGCCGGCCTCGAAGCGCCGTGGCCGCAGCAACCACCCGTCGCGCTCGAGCCGGCTCGGGTCGAGGCGGTGGGCGGCGTACCCGGTCACGCTGTGGAACGCCCCCCAGGCGACGACATCCACCGCGATCGTGACCGCTTGCGGCATGTACAGACGGAGCATCAGGTGCCGCCCTCGGCGGAGCCGCGCCTGCTGAGGGCCACGTCCCGACCACGCCACTGCACCGAGCGCCGTACGGCGGTGAGCGCGGCCGACCGCGCGAAGAGGACGTCGAACGCGAGCAGCGGCAGGGGAAACAGCAACCAGGTCCACGACCGGAACGAGCCGATCCGGCGCAGGACCGACCGCAGCTGCCAGGCGACCCCCACATAGGCCAGCACCCACAGCACGGGGTGACCGTGGGACAGCGCCGACCCGAGCCCGGTGACGACCTCGAGGAGCGCCACCCCTGCGCCCACCGCCACCGCGTGGTGGGCGCTCACCCAGGCCACGGTCGCCAGCGCCGGACCGGGGGCAGTGGCCGCCGCACCGGAGGCGAAGTTCTTGGTCCACCCGTCGGCCATCTGCCGCGCGCCGCCGGGATAGCTGCGCATCTGGACCGACCGTCCTCCGACCGCGCACCGCACTGGGAGGTCGGCGCGCTGGTAGGCAGCCGCGAGCTCGACGTCGTCGAGGATCTCGCCGCGGACCGCAGCGTGCCCGCCGGCGCGCTCGTAGTCCGCACGGGAGGTCAGCAGGCAGGGCCCGAACGCCATCGGCCGGTCGCCCTGGGGCCGCGTGAACGCGGCGCTCGCCAGGAGGGACACGGCGTTGAAGTAGGCCGACAGCTGTTCGTAGGGCCGGACGACCCGGTGGTAGGGCTGCACCGACACCAGGCCGCCGTGCCGCTCGTGGAGCTCGAGCAGGCCGCCGAGTGCGCTCGGCGCCAGCACGGTGTCGGCGTCCAGGAAGAGCAGCAGCTCTCCGCTGGTCGCGCCCGCACCGGCGTGGCAGGCCCAGGCCTTGCCGGTCCAGCCTGGTGGCGGGGGTCCGGGGGTCACGACGGCGGCGCCCAGGGAGCGCGCGACCGCGGCGGTCGCGTCCGACGAGTCGTCGTCGACGACGACCACCTCGGACACAGCCATCTCGAGCCGCCACAGCGAGTGGAGCAGCGCCGGGAGGGTGCTCTCCTCGTTGCGTGCCGGGACGACGACCGAGACCGACCGGGCGCGGGGGCGACCTCCGTGCGGGACGGTCCGGAGCTCACGGAGCAGCCACACCGGGGCGCCCGCAGCCACCACCAGCAGCACGACGAGGAGGACGGTCTCAACCATGCCGAGCCGCTGCGTGGGTCAGGAGGAGCGGCATGCCGCCTCGGGGATGCACGGCGACCTGGGCCTGCGCCGCGGGACGCTGCCAGCCGTCCGGAACCTCGATGCGGTACGACGACAGCAGCCGGCTGAGCACGAGGACCATCTCGCCCAACGCGAACTCACGGCCGATGCACAGCCGTGGTCCCTGTCCGAACGGCAGGTAGCCCGAGCGCCCGGTCCCACCGAGGAACCGCTCGGGGCGGAAGGCCAGCGGGTCGGGCCACAGGTCGGGGCGACGGTGCACGAGCCAGGGGCTCACGATGACGAGCGTGCCGGCCGGGACCGGTCGACCGCCGATGACGTCGTCCTGGCGCGAGCGTCGTGACAGCGCCCATGCCGGCGGGAAGAGCCGCAGCGCCTCGTCGACCACGGCGCGCGTCCAGGGGAGCTTCTCCTTGTGGCCCAGCATCGGCACCGGCCCGGGATGGCCGGCGAGCTCGGCTCGCACCTTGTCCTGCGCCGGCTGGTGCTCGGCCAGCAGCATGAGCGTCCAGGCGAGCGCGGCTGCCACCGTCTCGTGCCCGGCGATCACCATCGTCACCAGCTCGTGGCGGATCTCGCCGTCGGTGAGGTTGCTGTCCAGGAGGAGGCCGAGCAGGTCGTCACCGTGGGAGCCCGTGTGCAGGCGCTTGCCGCGCGCCCGCCGCTCAGCGATCAGCTCGGAGGAGATCACGTCCAGGCGGTGCCTGGTGCGGCGCAGCCGGAGGTTCGTCGGCGTCGGGGTCCAGGCCGCGGTGGGCAGGATCGACCGCCCGAGCCGGACGACGAGCTTCGCCGCGTCGCTCGTCGCGTCGAGGAGCTGCTGTGCGTGCCCCGAGAGGTCGGCGGAGAAGAGTGCCCGGCCGACGGCGTCCAAGCCGATGCGGTGGGTGAGTGCGGCGACGTCCACGATCTCCCCCGAGCCGGGGAACTCAGGCCCGAGCCGGGCGGTGATGGCCGCGTCCGCTGCCGCACGAACCTCGTCGCCCACCGCCTCGAGCCGTTGGTGGTGGAAGGCCGGCGCAGCGAGCCGCCGGTGCTCGATCCAGTTGGGCTCCGACGACGCCAGCAGCCCCGGTCCGGTCACGCGCGCCAACGCGGCGTACTGGACGGTCTCCTTGCTCCAGTTGCGGGCCGCGGTCTGCAGCACGTGGCGTACGTCGTCGGGGTCGTTGAGCAGCAGCGCCGGTGTGCCCGGCACGGGGAAGGCGACGACGTCGCCGTAGCGGGCGGACACGTCGACCAGGAACGAGAGCGGGTCTGCTCGGACCGACCGGAAGGCACGGGCCATGTCGCCGGGGGTCGGACCAGGGACGCCGATGTCGGTCGGTCGCATGGCCTGCAGGCGGGTGGCGGTGCTCATGCGACCTCCTCGCCGCTCCGGCGGCCCGGACGATCACCCTGCCACGTCCAGACCACGGAGGTCAGGAGCACCAGGGCGAAGCCGAACGCGAGGTCCTCGACCGGTGCGAAGAAGATGCGGCCGTCGCCGAGCACGGGCACGCTGCCGTCGCCGATGATCGCGTCGGGGTCGTACTGGACGATGCCCCGGCCGGTGAGCCAGCCGTTCGTCAGCAGCTGGAAGAAGACGATGATCCCGTAGGCAGCCCACCAGGTGCTGGATGCGGTCAGGCGGGTCCGTGCTCCCCAGCGGTCGAGCGCCACCACCGCCAGCACCGCCAGCACCGTGATCGCGGTGTAGGTCATCGGACCTCCTCACCCTGACGGGCGGAGGACCCGCCCCGGACCCGGAGGCGGACCGCCTTCACCGCCTCGAAGGTCAGGATCGTGACCAGCGGGATGACGACGAAGAACGCGACCTCCTCGAACGGGAGTCCGGCCACCCGCCACGGCAGGGTCTGGGCGTCGTCGAACCACCAGTGTCCGGCCTCGGTGGCGAACAGGTCCCACACCAGGAACGGCGAACCGGCCGCGGCGATCGTCAGGAGCACCCGCCTCGGCTGGCGGAGCACCTGGAGCCGGAAGGCCGGGATGAGCGGCAACGTCCCGGCCAGGCAGAACGCCAGCATCGCGACGTACGAGTATTGCTGCAGGGTCATCCGACCACCGGAAGCGCAGATCGGTCCCCTGTCAACCGCTTGAGCACGAGCTCGGCGCTGATGAGGCACATCGGCAGCCCCACTCCGGGGACGGTGCTCGCCCCGGCGTAGAGCAGCCCGTCGACCTTCGACGACACGTTGCTCGGGCGGAAGAACGCGCTCTGGCGGAGCGTGTGCTCGAGGCCGAGCGCTCCCCCTTGCCATGCGTTGTAGCGCTCGGCGAAGTCCTCGGGACCGAGGGTGTGGCGCACTCGGATGGAGCACTGCACGTCGTCGCCGCCGCTCCCGATCGACACGTCGGCGGGCACGGGGACCAGGACGAAGAGGTTCTCGCAACCGGCGGGAGCCACCGTCGGGTCGGTCTCGGAGGGCTTGCAGACGTAGATCGACGCGGGGTCCGGGACCTTGGCCTCCCGGCCGAAGATGTCTCCGAAGTTGCGGTCCCAGTCGGAGGTGAAGAACAGCGAGTGGTGGGCCAGCTGCGGGAGGCGACCCTCCACGCCCAGCATCGCCAGCACCGCGCCCGGGCCCGGTGACCGGCGCCGCCACGTCCGCTGCGGGTGGGTCTGCAGCGACGCCGGCAGCAGCGCCGTCTCCAGGTGGTGCAGGTCGGCGGCGCCGACGACGACGTCCGCCGGGAGCGTACGGCGACCGTCGGCCGTCGCGTGCTCCACACCCGTCACGTGCGGGCGGCCACCGCGGACACGGTCGCTGGTGTGCACGGCGGTGACCGTCGCGCCGGTGTGCAGCCGGGCGCCGTGTCGCCGCGCCAGGTCGGCGATCACCTCGATGAGCTGGGTGAATCCCCCCTGCGGGTAGAGCACCCGGTCACCGAGGTCGAGGCTGCTCATCAGGTGGTACATGCTCGGCGCCCGGCTCGGGGACGAGCCGAGGAAGACCGCGGGGTAGCCGAGCACCTGGCGGAGCCGGTTGTCGGTGAACTGCGCAGCGACGTGGCTGCCGAGGGACCGGGCGAGCAGGCGGAGGAGAGCCGGCGTCCGGCGTACGACGTCGGGGTGCAGGAAGGCCGACGGCGAGTCGAAGTTGCTGTAGAGGAAGCGGCGGAGCGCGACGTCGTAGGTGTCCTCGGCCGACTGCAGGTAGGCGTCGAACCTGGCGCCGGCTCCTGGCTCCAACGACTCGAACAACGCCCGGTTGTACGCGCGGTCCGGTCGGATGTCGACCGGCTCGGGATGACCCTCGAAGAAGACCCGGTAGCTGGGATCCAGGACGGTCAGGTCCAGCTCGGCCGCGGCGGAGGTGCCGAGGAGCTCGAAGAAGTGCTCGAACACCTCGGGCATGAGGTACCACGAAGCGCCGGTGTCGAAGCGGAACCCGTCCCGCTCGACGCTGCCGACGCGACCGCCGAGCTCGTCGTTCTTCTCGAGCAGGTCGACGCTGTGGCCGCGGGAGGCGAGCAGTGCAGCGGTGGCCAGCCCGGCGATGCCGCCGCCGATGACCACGACCCGCTGGGGACCGGGTCCGGGCTCGACGGATCGGCCGAGGGGCCGTCCGGGCAGGAGCGACGTCACGCGCGGCCTCCGTAGAAGGAGCCGGCCAGGAGCCGGAGCTTGACCGGGTCGGGGACCCGGACGCGCGTGCGGCGGATCTCGGCGGCCGGGGTGTCACCGAGCCGGGTGGCGAGCTCGGCGAACGTCGCGTGCGCGACGTGCACCGCGCGGCGGCTGCTGGCCGGGAGCTCGGGGATGACGGCGGCGGCAGCGTCGAGGTCGCCCGCGATGTCGTCGAGGATCCGGTCGCGGTCGGCGTCGCAGAGCTTCTCGACGTCGAGCCCGGGGAAGTAGCGCCGGCTCAGGGTGTCGTGGTCCTCGGCGAGGTCGCGGAGGAAGTTCAGCTTCTGGAACGCCGCGCCGAGACGTCGTGCACCGGGCGCGAGCCGGGCGTACTCGCCTCTCCTGTCCCCGGTCCGGTCATCGGTGAGGAAGACCCGCAGGCACATGAGCCCTACGACCTCTGCGGACCCGTAGACGTAGCGGTCGAAGCTCTCCTCGTCGTGGTCGCTGATCTCGAGGTCCATCCGCATCGACGTGAAGAACGGCTCGATGATCTCGTCGGTGATCCCGCACGCCACTGCGGTCTGCGCAAAGGCGTGGACGACGAGGTTGGCGCTCCAGCCGGTGCGCACGGCGTGCCGCACGTCCTCGTGCAGCCAGCTCAGCATCTGGGAGCGCGGCTCGTGACCGAGTGCGGGATCCGGGTTGTCGACGATCTCGTCGGCCACCCGGACGAGCGCGTAGACGTTGCAGACCTGGGTCCGCACCGGCTCGGCGAGCAGCCGCGACGCCAGCCCGAAGGAGCTGGAGTACCTGCGGATGACCAGGGCGGCGCTGCCCTCCGAGACGCAGTCGTAGAGGTTCCGGGGGGACCGCCGGTTGACGAGGAAGCTCATGCCGCGACCTCCTTCGTGAGCTCGAGGATCGGAGGGCCGATGATCAGGGCGGAGACCAGGTCGGCGGAGATGCCGAGCTGCTCGAGGATCGCGCGGGCGCCGCGCAGGTGGCTCTCGGCGAGCTCCTCCACGAAGCGGCGGGAGCCGGAGACGGTGAGCAGTCGCCGGGCCTCGGTCAGCTCGTCGGCGGTGAGCTCGCGGCCGACGTACCGGCGGAGCTCGTCCCACTCCGACGCTGACCGCGCGTGTGCCAGGAGGGGTGTCTGCTTCCGCGTGCGCAGGTCGCTCGTCGCGCTCTTGCCGGTCTGGTCCGGGTCACCGAAGACGCCGAGCAGGTCGTCGACGAGCTGGAACGCGATGCCGAGCATCAGGCCTGCTTCCCCGAGCTGCCGCACGGTCCCGTCGTCGGCTCCGGCCAGCACGGCGCCGGCCTGCATCGGGAGCGCGAAGGAGTAGGCGCCGGTCTTCTGCTCCTCCATCGTCAGGCTCTCGGGAAGCGACGCCGTCGCGAGGTCGAGCGACAGCCGCACGTCGGCGAGCTCGCCGGACGCGGTGGTGTGGAGGGCGGCGTCGAAGAGGTCGAGCAGCCGGTGGACGACGTCGGTGGCAGCGCCGCACGTGGCGACCGCGCGGATCGAGGCGGCCAGCGCGAGGTCACCGGCGAGGATCCCCGCGGTGCGCCCGAGCTCGCGGGCCTCGTCCGGGCTGGCCCCTTCGGCGAGCGCCTGCGCGTGGTAGGTGCCGCTGACGTTGAGACGCCCGCGGCGGAGGTCGTCACCATCGATGACGTCGTCGTGGATGACGAAGGCCGTGTGCAGCAGCTCCACAGCGGCCCCCACCTCCATCGCCGCCGCGGCGCAGGTGCCGCCGAAGGCGTCGTGCGCGGCGGTCACGAGCGCCGGCCGGAACCGCTTGCCGCCCTCGGTGGCGGCAGCCAGGGCCTCCCAGAGTCGTGCGTGCTCGAGGTCGGTCGCGGCCGCTCGGGCCCGCCCTGCATCGAGCAGCCGTTCCAGGGCGTGATCTGTGGTGCGTGAAGTCACCGGCTTCTCCTCGAGCTGCGTCTTGGTGTCTAATCTATGCAAGACTTGCAGAAAAATCTACTCAGGGTGAGGAGGTTGGCCGTCGATGACGCCACCGAAGCCGGCCGGCAGCCTGCTGACGATCAGCGACCTGGCCGAGCGCACCGGCGTGCCCCCGGCGACGCTGCGCAGCTGGGAGTCGCGCTACGGGTTCCCCAACCCGGTGCGGCTCGCCGGCGGGCACCGGAGGTACGCCGAGCCCGATGTGGCAGCCGTGCTGGAGGTGCTGCGGCACCGCGGCTCCGGGCTCGCCCTGGAGGCGGCGGTACGCCGAGCGACGACCGCGTCCTTCCGGCCCCGGTCGATGTACGCCGAGCTCCGACGCGAGCACCCCGAGCTCACCCCGCAGCTGCTGTCGAAGAGCAGCCTCGTCGCGCTCAGCCATGCCATCGAGGACGAGTGCTGTGCGCGGGCCGAACGGCCGCTGCTGTTCGCGGCCTTCCAGCACGACACGTTCCTGCGTGAGTCCTACGCCCGCTGGGTGGAGCTCGCCCGGACCGCCCGGGCCACGGTCGTCTTCGCCGATCTCGCCACGCCCCGTCCGCCACACCCTGGGCTGCCGGTCGAGGTGGCCCTCCCCCGTGAGGCCCCGCTCAACCGCGAGTGGGTCGTCGTGTGCGACGCACCCGACCTCCCCGCGTGCATGGCAGCGGTCGAGCGGCCCGGCCAGGAAGGGGAGCCCGACTCCAGGCGCCGCTTCGAGGCCGTCTGGACGGTGGACCCCCGCGCCGTTCGCCATGCCAGCCGGGTGGCCGCGGCGCTCGCCGACGAGTACCGCCCCGGATGGCGGGTGGGCGCCGAGCTCACGCTGCTGGACGACGAGCCGGCGGCTGCGTCCGCCGACCTCAGACGGGCCTCGGACCTGTTGGGCCGGATGCTGGGCTACGTCGACGCCCGTCACTGACGCGCCGTCGGCCCCAGCGCGTCGGCGGGCATCGCCTGCACCTGCTCGAGGCACCACGGGCTCACCGCGCGCCGGCCGTCCAGCACCGCCTCCCGGAAGCTCGCCCAGTCCTCCCAGACGTGGTCGGCGACCTCGTCGGGGTCAGGGGCGATGCTCGCCGGGTCCTGGCAGGTGGCGACGTAGACCGGGCAGATCTCGTTCTCCACGGTGCCGTCGTCCATGACCGCGCGGTAGCGGAAGTCCGGCAGCACCGGGCGTACGTCGGTCAGCTCGATGCCCAGCTCCTGCTGCGTGCGGCGTACGACCGCCTCCGCGACGGACTCGTCCGGTGCAGGGTGGCCGCAGCAGCTGTTCGTCCACACCCCGGGCCAGGTGCGCTTGTCGAGAGCGCGGCGGGTGACGAGGAGCCGACCGTCGGGATCGATGACGTAGCAGGAGAACGCCAGGTGCAGCGGGGTGTCGCGGTGGTGCACCTCGTGCTTCGGTGCGACCCCGATCGAACGGCCTGACTCGTCCAGCAGGACCACCTGCTCGACGGCGGCCACGCCGGGGGCGGTGGCGCGAGGAGAAGGCGTGGACATCATGTGGCGAAAGTACGCCATGGGACATAACCCCGGGACGTCGCCGACACCGGTCGATCAGCGCTCAGGCGGCGCACTCCACGAGGCCGTAGGCCTCGGCGAGGTCGCTGGCCTCCGCGAGCGGGTCGTCGCTGCTCAGCAGGGTCGCGGGGTCCTCCTCCACGACGTCGATCCCTTCCTGCAGCGCGTCCAGGATCCCCTGGACCGCGTCCTCGTCACCCTCGGGCGGAGCGAGAGCCGCGATGTCGTCGTGCTGCTGCTGGATGTTCGGGACCAGCACGTCCTCGGCGAACCGGGTGATCTCCTCGTCGCTGGGCTCCGCAGGGAACTCCTCGGCAGCGGTCCGGATCTCCTGGTTGCCGTCGGCGCAGATCTTGTCGGCCTGCTCGACGAACTCGGCCTTGCTCAGGGGCTCGGCCTCGGGCTCGGGGGTGGACGAACCTTCTCCGTCCCCACCGCCGCACGCGACGAGCATCGAGCTCAGGGAGAGCAGCAGCACGGGGAGCAGGGTGCGGGGCATCGAAAGCCTCTCGTCGTGAGCAGTCTCTGTCACGCCGGGCCGGGCAACCGCCTGCTCGACAGTCCCACCACCGTAGTGCCTCTCAGGCCAGGCAGTCCTGCTTTGCAGGTTCCATGGCATCGACGAGGACTGCCGACTCGTGCTCGTCGCGACGCTCCGTCCGGTAGCCCTCGGCGAGCGTTCGGCCGACGGCGTGCAGTCCGACGAGAGCCCAGACGATGTTCGACACCACGCTCGGCCATGCGCCGTACGCAGCGCTCGCCAGAGCCGCGAGGAGTCCACCGACGACGTTCAGCGTCGAGTAGGTCAGCGACTGGGAGGCCAGCCAGCCTCGGGACAGGAGGAGGTACGCACCGAACGTGCCGGTCGTGCCCAACCAGCCAAGCGTCTCGATCAACGTGGTCCTCCTCCCTGGGTCGTCCGGTCGGCATCTGGCGCTCGCTCGGCTTCCCAAGGATGACGATCGAATGCCTTCAGATCAAACGCACTTTGCTGCACCATTGGTTTAGCGTTGCTGAACATGTCGATCGATCCTCGAAGGCTCCGTTTCCTGCTCGCCGTAGCGCGTTCCGGCGGGGTCCTCGCCGCGGCCGACGACCTCGAGGTCACCCCCTCGGCGGTGTCGCAGCAGCTGGCGAAGCTGGAGTCGGAGACAGGTCGCAGCCTGGTACGGCGGACGCCCACCGGGACCGTGCTGACCGACGCCGGGCGACTCCTCGTGGAGGCGGCCGAGGACCTCGAACGGATGTTGCGTGAGACCGAGGCGCGGCTGCGCCCCGATGACGCAGGCCCCACCGGAACCATCCGGATCGGCGGGTTCTACAGCTTCACGGCTGTGGTGCTCCTCCCCGCGTTCCCGTACTGGCGGGAGCGGATGCCGCGGCTCAACATCGAGCTGTTGGAGGCCGACCACGACGAGCTGATGCGACGCCTGCGCGCGGGCGAGATCGATGTCGCTGTCATGGAGCTCGACGCGGAGCAGACCCCGCGCGCACTGCCTGCTCGGATGACCGAGATCCCGCTCCTGGACGAGCCGTGGCAGGTCGTCGTGCCGGCCGGCACCGTGGCGACCTCCGAACCGGTCAACCTGAGCCGCCTCGGGCTGCCGTGGCTCGGCGTGCACCCCTCGGCTGCCGGCGCGCAGGCGCTGCGTCGGGTGCGCAGGGCCACGGGCAACGAGGAGCCGACGGTGCACGCCTACGTCGAGACCCAGACCGCGCTGGCGCTCGTCGCCGCCGGTGAGGGGGCAGCGCTCATCCCGTCTCTGGCGTTGCGTGGTGTGACGCCGCCGGGCATCGAGACTCTCGACCTGCCGGGGATCGGCTACCGACGCATCGTGCTGCGGCGGCTCCGCGGCCGAGGGGTGCCGGAGGCCGTCGACCTGGCCACGACGCTGGTGCGCGAGGCGGCCGGGGCCATCTCCTTCGGCACGACGTGACCGGCGCTGACGAGTCCCTCACGTGGTCCCTTGCGCTGGTGGGCCGAACCAGGTGGTGAGGGCGTCGTGGAGCCCGGTGGCCGTCCCGTCCCCGACCCACGCCACGTGGCCGTCGGGTCGGACCAGGACCGCCGCCGGCGCCGGGACCTCCCCGACGACCGGGAGCTCCCACGTCCCGACGGCCTGGGCGTCGACGCGCCGCACCCTGTCACTCCACGGGGTGATGTCGAGGCTGTCCGAGTCACCGAGGACGAGCAGCACCGGTCGGGCCTCGTGGAGCAGCTCGAACACCCGCCGCGGGCCGTCGGCCGCGGTGAGGTCGAGGTCCGGCACGCGGCGCCCGAGGAGCGGGTGCCCCTCACCGAGGTCGTGGCGGACGTCGAGCCCGGACAGGAGGCCCGCGAGCGCGGCGCGAGGTCCGTCGAGCTCGAGCAGGTCGGAGAAGGTGTCCCGGACGGCCTCGGTGCGCACGTCGCCGCGTTGGAGGAACGCCTGCGTCATCACGTTCTTCAGCACCCTTGCCGTGGCGGGATGCCGCTCCGCCTGGTAGCTGTCCAGCAGGCTGTCGGGAGAGACGCCTTGGACGACCTGGGCGAGCTTCCAGCCCAGGTTGACCGCATCCTGCACCCCGAGGCCGATCCCCTGGCCGCCCGTCGGCGGGTGCACGTGCGCGGCGTCTCCGGCGAGCAGCACCCGCCCGCTGCGGTAGGAGACTGCCTGCCTCGTGGCGTCGGTGAAGCGTGAGATCCACGTCGGGGCGTGGACCCCGAAGTCGGTGCCGTAGACGGCCCTCAGTGCCTCGCTGAGCTCCTGCAGGGTCGGTTCGCTTGCGGGGCCGAGCTGTTGCTCGGTGACCACGAGTCCCACCGTTTGTCCGTCCTCCAACGGGCTGATCGCATGGATGCCCACGTCGTCCAGCCGCATCCCGGCAGGGGTGTCCTCAGTGACGGAGACCTCGGCGATGAGGTGGCTGCGGGTCGCCTCTGCTCCCACGAAGTCGATGCCGGCCGCCGTGCGGACCCGGCTGCGTCCCCCGTCCGCCCCGACGAGGTACGCCGTCCGCAGCGGCTCGTCGTCCTGGAGGTGGACGTCCACCCCGGTCTCGTCCTGGGCGAGACCGGTGACGGCCACTCCGCGACGGATCGGCACGCCCAGCTCCTCGACCCAGCCGAGCAGGAGGCGCTCGACGTTGCTCTGGCCGAGCCCCAGCGTGTACGGGTGCCGGGAGGGGAGGCTGCCGGCACCCAAGGACGTGCTGCCGAAGCTGAGCACCTGCGCCCGCTGCCCCTCGGCCAGGAAGCGGTCGACGATGCCGCGCTGGTCGAGGATCTCGATCGTCCGCGAGTGGAACCCGCGCGCACGGGTGCCGATCAGCTCCGGCGTCGACCGACGCTCGAGGACCACCACGTCGACGCCCGACAGCGCGAGCTCACCAGCGAGCATGAGCCCCGTCGGCCCACCTCCGACGACCGTCACCTCATGCATGGCAACCCCTCGCTCCTCGGTCCGGCCGAGAAGTCTGGGCCACCACCGGGGCCTTGCCGCAAGCCCCCTGCTCCGCTATACCTTGGAAGTGGCAGGGAGCGCGCGCTCCTTGCCTTTGTCGTTCCCCGGCGTTGTCGTTCCCGGGCTTTGTCGTTCCAGGGCGCGGTGCAGCTAGGCGGGCACGGAGGAGCGGGTCGTCGCGCGCACGTACCGGTCGACCGCGAGCGCTGCGGCGCGACCGGCCCGGTTGCCGCCGATCGTGCTGGCCGAGGGGCCGTAGCCGACCAGCTGCACCCGCGGGTCGACCGCGGCGGTGGTGGCGCTCTGCACGTCGCGGGTGGAGGTGAGCAGCCGGATCCCGCCGTACTCGCTCCTCAACCGCAACGGTGCGAGGTGGCTCACCGCCGGCCGGAAGCCGGTGGCCCACAGGATGACGTCGACGTGCTCGAAGGAGCCGTCGTCCCAGCGGACGCCGTGCGGCTCGATCCGGGCGAACATCGGGCGGCGGTCGTAGGCGCCGAGCCGGGCCGCCTCCTGCTCCTGCGGCCGGAGGCCCAAGCCGGTGACGGACACGACCGAGCTCGGTGGCAACCCCTTCCGGACACGTTCCTCGACCAGCGCGATCGCCGCGCGCCCGTCGAACTCCTCGACGTGGTCCCGCCACACCGGCTCGTTGCGCGTCACCCAGACCGTGTCGGTGACCGGCCGCAGCTCGCCGAGGAACTGGACGGCGCTCGCGCCACCACCGACCACCAGGGTCCGCTTGCCGCGGAAGTGCTCGGGCCCGGGGTAGTCGACGGTGTGCAGCTGCTCCCCGCTGAACGTCTCCTGTCCCGGGTAGCGCGGCACGAAGGGGCGTCGCCATGTGCCGGTGCCGTTCACGACGGTGCGAGTCGTCCACGACCGGGACCCGGCACGGACGACGAGCAGGTCGTCGACACTCTCGACGCGGTCGACCTGCACCGGCCGGAGGACCGGCAGGTCGTGCGCACGCTCGTACTCCCCGAACCACGCCGGGATCACCACGTTCGCCCGCTCGTGGCCACGGCCCGGCGCCGTGGCGTCCGGCAGGTCGGCCACCCCGTGCACGTCGTCCATGGTCAGCGAGTCCCAGCGGTGCCGCCACGCCCCGCCCGGGGCCTCGTCGGCGTCCAGGACCACGTGGTCGAGCCCGCGGCGCCGGAGGTGGTACGACGCCGACAGACCGGCCTGCCCCGCGCCGATGACGACGGAGTCGAGAACCTCCGGTCCGTAGATTGGGGCTGCCACACCGTCTCAACACCGCGCTCGCGCCGGGTATGCCCGACCACCCGCCACCGACCCACCGCCACCGACCCACCTACCACCAGAGGTCCCTCATGCACCTGGGCGTCGACAGCTTCGTCTCCACCGTCACCGACCCGACCACCGGCCACGTCATCGGACCGGCGGAGCGGATGGAGCACCTGCTGGAGGAGATCGCCCTCGCCGACCGGGTGGGGTTGTACTCGTTCGGGATCGGGGAGCACCACCGCAGCGAGTACTACGACTCCGCGCCACCGGTCATCCTCGCGGCGGCGGCGGCCCGGACCGAGCGGATCCGGCTCGGCAGCGCGGTGACGGTGCTCAGCGCGGCAGACCCGGTGCGGGTGTTCCAGCAGTTCGCCACGCTGGACCTGATCTCCAAGGGGCGCATCGACCTGGTGGTGGGGCGCGGCTCCTTCACCGAGGCGTTCCCCCTGTTCGGCCTGGACCTGGCCGACTACGACTCGCTCTTCAGCGAGAAGCTCGACCTTCTGCTGCGGATCCGGGACGAGGAAGAGGTCACCTGGGCCGGACAGCACCGGCCGCCGCTGGTCCGGCAGCGGGTCTACCCGCGGCCGCTGCAGGACCCGCTGCCGATCTGGGTCGGCGTCGGTGGCACCCCGGAGTCCTTTGCGCGCGCCGGCCTGCTCGGCCTGCCGTTGATGGTGGCGATCATCGGCGGCGAGCCGCGCCAGTTCGCCCCGCTCGTCGATCTCTACCGGCGGGCGGGCGCAGAGGCCGGGCACGCCCCCGAGAAGCTCCAGGTGGGGCTGCACGTCTTCGGCTTCGTCGCGGAGAGCACGAAGGCCGCCGCGGACACGATCTACCCGGGCTGGCACGAGATGTTCACGAAGGTCTCGCGGGAGCGCGGTTTCCGGCCTCCCACGCGGCAGCAGTTCGATGCGACGTCCGGGCCGAACGGCGCCTTCTTCATGGGCGACCCGCAGACCGTGGCGGACAAGATCCAGCGGGTCTCCGCCCAGCTCGGCGGCGTCGACCGCTTGTCGCTGCAGATGACGAACCCGCGGCTGGCGCACGACGACCTGCTGCGCGGGATCGAGCTGCTCGGCACCGAGGTGGCCCCGATGGTGGCGACGGCCTGAGCCACCCGAAAAGATTTCCAGGGTCGATGTCGAAGGGGCCGAGAGCCGTTCGACGTACGTGTGAGAAGCACCTTCCGCCAAACCACAAGGAGTGATGAAGATGCCGCGGTTCATGGGATTCGTGAGGATGGAAGAGGGCATCGGCACGCCGCCCCAGGCGCTGTTCGACGCCATGGAGACCTACATCGGTGAGCGGGCCGCCAACGGGGTGTTCCTCGACGGCGGCGGGCTGTACGGGACCGAGGACGCGGTGAACTTCGTGGTCCGCAAGGGCGAGGTGACCCGGGTCGACGGGCCGTACGCCGAGGCCAAGGAGATCGTCGGCGGGTGGAGCCTCCTGCAGTACCCCTCCCTCGAGGAGGCCGTGGCCGACCAGCAGGAGTTCGCCGAGCTGCACGCCAAGCACTGGCCCGAGGTGACCGTGGTGGCGACGATGCGCCAGATCTCCGAGGCCCCCGAGGCGTCCGGCGACTGAGCAGGACTCACTACGCTGGCACGGTGCCGGCAGAGACCACTGCGGATGACCCGAGCGGGGCTGTCTTCGCCGCGTGGCGGGCCGAGTCGGCCCGCCTCGTCGGCGCCCTGACGCGGATGACCCGCGACGTGGAGCTTGCCGAGGACCTGGCGCAGGACGCGCTCGTGGCAGCGCTCGAGCAGTGGCCCTCCACCGGCGTCCCGGACAACCCGATCGCGTGGCTGATGACCACCGCGAAGCGGCGCGCGATCGACCACTTCCGGCGCGCCGACACCCTCCGCCGCAAGGTGACGGAGCTCGACCATGCCCGCAGCGGGGAGGAGGGGCGGATGCCCGACCTCGACGACCAGGTCGACCACATCGAGGACGACGTCCTGCGGCTCGTCTTCCTGTCCTGCCACCCCTCCCTCTCGCCCGAGTCGCGGGCAGCGTTGACGCTGCGCCTCGTCGGAGGGCTCACCACCGCCGAGATCGCCCGGGGGTTCCTGGTCTCGGAGTCCACGATGGGCCAGCGCATCTCGCGGGCCAAGAAGACCCTCGCCGCGGCCGGCGCCGAGTTCGAGCTGCCGACAGGTGCGGAGCGGACCAGCCGTCTCGACGACGTCATGGCGGTGATCTACCTGGTCTTCAACGAGGGCTACACCGCCACCGCCGGCGAGGACTGGATGCGCCCCGACCTCGCGCACGAGGCGATGAGGCTGGCCCGCATGCTCGCAGCCGTCGCCCCCGACGAGCCGGAGGTGCTCGGACTCCAGGCGCTGCTCGAGATCCAGGGCTCGAGGATGGGCGCACGGCTCGACGAAGACGGTGAGCCGGTCCTGCTCGAGGCGCAGGACCGGACGCAGTGGGACCAGCTGCTCATCCGCCGTGGCCTGGCCGCGCTGCAGCAGGCAGAGGCGCTCGCCGCGCGGGGGAAGCCGGTCGGGAAGTACTTCCTGCAGGCCTCGATCGCCGCCCAGCACGCCCGCGCCGAGCGCGCCCAGGACGCGGACTGGCGACGGATCGCCGCCCTGTACGACGTTCTCGCCGGCTCGGCACCGGGGCCGGTCGTCGAGGTCAACCGAGCGGTGGCGCACGGTCGGGCGTTCGGGCCGGATGCGGGACTCGCCGTGCTCGAGGAGCTGGGCGAGGCTCTCGGCGACTCGCCCCTCGTGCCGAGCGTCCGCGGCGACCTCCTCGAGCGGGCCGGGCTGCACGCGGAGGCGAGCGAGGCGTTCGCAGCGGCGGCCGCGCGGACCAGCAACGAGAGCGAGCGGGCACTCCTCCACCGCCGCGCGGAGGCGAACCGCACCCCCAGATAGGTTCGCCCGCATGGGTGAGGGTCGCAAGGGATTCCTGATGGGCGTCGCCGCCTATGGGATGTGGGGAATCTTCCCGCTGTACTGGCCGCTGCTGGAGCCGGCCGGCGCGGTCGAGCTCCTCGCGCACCGGGTCGTCTGGTCGGCGGTCGTCATGGCGCTGCTCGTCGCCGTGCTCCGACGCACGCAAGCCCTTCGAGCACTTCTCGGGTCACCGAGGAGCCGGCTCCTCCTGCTGCTCGCCGCGGTCGTCATCTCGGTCAACTGGGGCGTCTTCATCTGGGGCGTCAACAACGACCACGTCGTCGAGACGAGCCTCGGCTACTTCATCAACCCCCTGGTGACGGTGCTGGCGGGCGTCGTCATCCTCGGCGAGCGGTTGCGGAGGACCCAGTGGGCAGCGCTCGCGCTCGCTGCCGCCGCGGTGCTCGGGCTGGCGGTCGAGAGCGGACGGCCACCCTGGGTGGCCCTGACGCTGGCGTTCTCGTTCGCCACCTACGGACTGCTGAAGAAGAAGATCAACGCCGGCGCGATCGAAGGGCTCACCGTCGAGACGCTGGTCATCGCGCCCGTGGCGCTCGGCTACCTGTTCTGGCTGGGGAGCACCGGCGGGTCGCACGCCCTCGAGGACCCGCCGTGGCACCTGGTGCTCCTCGCCACCAGCGGCGCCGTCACGGCACTCCCGCTGATCTGCTTCGGCGGCGCGGCGACGCGGGTGCCGCTCACGACGCTGGGCCTGCTCCAGTACCTCGCCCCCACCATCCAGTTCCTCCTCGGCGTCACGCTCTTCGGCGAACCCATGTCCACCGGCCGGTGGGCAGGCTTCGCCGTCATCTGGGTGGCTCTCGCGATGTTCACCGCGGACTCCCTGCGTCAGCGGCAGCTGACCCGGCTGCGGGTCGAGGCCTCGGCAGCCTGAGCTCGGACTGAGGTCTTTTGTCACTCGGCTTGGAGTCTTCTTCCCAGCGATCGAGCCGGCCTGCCACGCCTAGCGTTGAGCGGGAAGGACGGGATCCCGTCCGAACGCCGACGACAGACAGGATGAGTGGGCTGCGATGCGCGGTGCACACCGGATCAGATCAGTGGCCTTCGTGGCCGTCGCCACCGTCGCGATCGGGGCCGCTACGGCGGCACCCGCGCAGGCCCACGAACGTTGGTTCGTCAACAACGCCGACGGTGGCGACTGGGGATTCTTCTTCTCCCCGCTCCCCCTGACCCTCACGGCCGTCGTCGCGATCGCGGCGGTCGCCTGGCGCATGGTGGCTCTGCGGCTCCCCACGCCGGAGCTGAAGGCTCTCCGACCGCTCGGACGGCTGGCTCCCTGGGTGCCGCGGCTGGTCGCGATCCACCTCGGCGTCACGCTGCTGGCGCTGGCCGCCACCGGCTACCTCCTGGCACCGTCGCTCCCCCTGGACGACCTCGGCTCAGGCGTGGGACCCGCGGTCGGCCTCTTCGAGGCCGCACTCGGCATCTGGTTCATCAGCGGCGTGAAGCTCCGGCCGGCGGCCGCCGGGCTGGCGATCCTCGGACCGGTGGCGCTGCTCGCCGCCGGCCCGGTCGCGGTGCTCGAGGCGGCCGGCCTCCTCGGCGTCGCCGGGGTGGTCGCGGTCATGCCCCCCACCTCCGCCCGGTACGGCGCCGTGGAGCCCGACCCCGAGCGGGTCCGCTGGGCGGTCCTCGCACTGCGCGTCGGCGCGGCGGTCTCGCTGATCACGCTGGCCTTCTCGGAGAAGTTCACCAACCCGGTCCTCGCCGAGCGCACGCTGCACGACTACCCGGAGCTCAACGTCCTGGCTGCCGTCGGCCTGCCGGTCAGCGACCTGACCTTCATCTCGATCGCGGGCGCCGTGGAGCTGCTCTTCGGCCTGCTGGTGCTCTCGGGTGCCCTGCCCCAGGTCGCCGTCCTCGTCGCAGCGGTGCCGTTCAACGCGACGCTCCTGATCTTCGGCCAGACCGAGCTGGTGGGACACCTGCCGGTGTACGCGGTGTTCCTCGCCCTGATCGTCTACGGCTCCAGCACCCGCACCGCTGCTGCGGTCCGGTGGTTGCCGTCGCCGAGCGACCTGAAGGCCTTTCGCCCGGTGGCCGCTCGACCAGCGCAGAGCGCGGCCTGACGGCTCAGGCGGTCCGGGTCGCGATGAGCTCGGCAAAGGCGACGAGTGCGTCCTTTGCCGGGCTCTCGGGCAGCACCTCGAGGTGCTGCCCTGCTTCACGGGCGAGGCCCAGCACGTAGCTCCGGGCGTCGTCCATGGCCTGGTGGGACCGCAGCAGCCCGAGTGCCTCGGCGTGCAGGTCGTCGTCGACGAGCGGCCCGCCGAGGAGCTCGACGAGACGCGCGTCGGCAGGCGCGGTCGAGCGCCGTGCCAGCAGGCTCGGCAGCGTCGGCACCCCCTCCCGCAGGTCCGTCCCCGGGGTCTTGCCCGACTCCGTCGACTCGCTGCCGACGTCGAGGATGTCGTCGGAGAGCTGGAAGGCGACACCGACCTTGTCGCCGTACTTGGTCAGGGCGCTGACGACCTCGGGCGAGGCACCGGCGAACATCGCGCCGTACCTCGCGGAGGTCGCGATCAGCGAGCCGGTCTTGCCGGCGACCACCCGCAGGTAGTGGGCCAGCAGGTCCTGGCCCTGCTGCGGCGGCTGGGTCTCGAGGATCTGGCCCTCGACCAGCCGGGTGAAGGTCTCGGCCTGGATGCGCACCGCCTCCGAACCGAGCTCCGAGGTCAGCTCGGAGGACTTCGAGAACAGCCAGTCCCCCGCGAGGATCGCGACGTGGTTGTCCCAGCGGGCGTTGGCGGAGTCCGCCCCGCGTCTGAGGGCGGCCTCGTCCATCACGTCGTCGTGGTAGAGCGACGCCAGGTGCGTGAGCTCGACGACGCACGCCGACGTCAGCACCTCCGGGGCGGACGCGTCCCCGGTCTCCGCCGCGAGCAGCACCAGCAGCGGCCGGAACCGCTTGCCGCCGGCGTGCATCAGGTGCCGGCAGGCCTCGGTGATGAACGGCGCCTCGGACTGGATCTCGCGCTCGAGCCGCGCCTCGACCTCGCCTAGACGGTCACGCAGCCGTGCCTCGAGGGCACTGTCCAGGACGGGCAGCGCCAGGGAGGACACGGAGGTCTCGGTCACCGGATGAAGGCTCCTGCGTTCGCCGCCAGGTCGAGCACGGGTCCGGGCACGACGCCCAGCGCCACCGTGACCGCGAGGCCGAGGGCGATCGCGACCGTGGTGAGGATGCTCGGCACCGCGACGGTCGGGCCGTCGCCGACCGGGTCGGAGAAGTACATCAGCACGATGACCCGGAGGTAGAAGAACGCGGCGACGACGCTGAGCAGCACCGCGACCACGACGAGCGGCCACGCCCCACCCTGGGCGGCTGCGGTGAACACGACCCACTTGCCGGTGAACCCGCTGGTGAGCGGGATGCCCGCCATCGCCAGGAGGAAGAACGCGAACACGCCCGCGACGAGCGGGGACTCCTTGCCGAGGCCGGCCCACCGGGACAGGTGGTTCGCCTCGCCACCGGCGTCCCTGACCAGGGTGACGACACCGAAG
>CADCUK010000108.1:0-43708 GCA_902805865.1 uncultured Nocardioidaceae bacterium
AGCGCGGCGTACTGCGCACCGAGCGCGAACGGGGCGAACTCGGCGTTGGTCAACCCGTACACCTTCTGCAGCCCCTCGAGGCCCAGGTAGAGCGACTCGAACTCGTCCCGCCCGCCGAGGACGAAGCTGTCGAGCCGCCGGAGGTCCTCGATCGTCGTCAGGTCGTTCTCGGCGGCAAAGGCGCTCGTGGTCGCGAGCGCATCCTTGTTCTGGTACGGCGTCATCTCGCTGATCGCCATGTCCTGGTCTGCGTAGTACTGCTCCGCCGCGGCGTAGGTCTCGTCGGGATCGAGCCCGGAGACCTCCTCGCCGGCGACGATCGACAGCACGGTGCCGGTGTAGGCGACGTACCCGTCGATCTCCCCGTCCCGCAAGGCCTGGTCGAGGTCCTCGGCAGGGCCGACGTCCTTCTTCAGGTTGACCGTGTACCCGTTCACGGCGAGCGCCTCGCGCCACAGCTCGCCCAGGATGCGCCCCTCGGGGAACTCCTGGGTGCCGAGCGTGATCCGCAGCGAGGCGCCCTGCGGCTGCTGCGAGGCGTTGCTCTCCGAGCTGCTGTCCCCGCACGCCGCGGCGAGCAGTGCGAGCAGCGCGAGTCCGACCATCGCGACGGTCCTTCTCACGACGGCCTCCCGGCTGCGGTCGCGCCGCGCGACGGCGGCCGGGTCACCGGCGGAGCCGGCGGACCGGTCGGTTCCCGGGTCTCCTCGCGGAGCGCCTTGATCCAGCACCAGGCAACCCCGACGAGGACGAACGTGAACGGCACCGACCCGAGGACGGCCGCCTGTTGGAGCGCGGTGAGCCCGCCCACCAGGAGCATGGCGCAGGCGATGCCCGCCATCAGCACGCCGAGCACCACGACCACGAGCCTCGGCGGGTGGAGCGTCCCCCGCGAGGCCATGGTCGCCATCACGACCGAGGCGGCGTCGGCGCCGCTGATGAAGAACAGCGCGATGAGCACGATGCACAGCGCCGAGCTGATCACCGGGAACGGCAGCACGTCGAGCGCGGTGAAGAGCGAGAGCTCCGGGGTGGCAAGGGCATCGACGATGTCGGCCTTGCCGCTGCGCTGCAGCTCGATGCCGGTGCCGCCCACGACCGCGAACCAGAGGAAGCCGAACCCGGTGGGGGCTGCGACGACGCCCAGCACGAACTCACGGATCGTGCGTCCGCGCGAGATGCGGGCGACGAACATGCCCACGAAGGGTGCCCAGCTGAGCCACCAGGCCCAGTAGAAGATCGTCCAGCCAGCCATCCACTGCTCGTCGCCCACGCCGGTCTGCAGCGACATCGGCAGCACCTGGATGATGTAGGTGCCGATCGACTCGATCCCCTGCGAGATCACCAGCACCGTCGAACCACCGACCACCAGGAAGAACGCGAAGAGCAGGATCGTCGCAAGCGATCCGAGGTTCGCGAGGTAGTTGATCCCCTTGTCGACCCCGGACGTCGCGGACAGCAGGAACAGCCCGGTGACCACGAGGATGATGACCACCGCGACGGCGTTGGACTTCTCGACGCCGAAGAGATACTCCAGGCCGCTGTTGAGCTGCAACCCGTTGAGCCCCAGGGCGGTGGCGGTGCCGAAGAGCGTGGCGACGATCGCCAGCGCGTCGATGAGCCGGCCCAGCGGTCGCTCCGACGCGTTCGGCCCGAGGACGGGCGTGAAGGTCGCGCTCACCAAGGTCGGCAGCCCCTTGCGGAAGCTGAAGTACGCCATCGCGCCGCCCATCACGGCGTACATCGCCCAGCCGTTGAACCCCCAGTGGAAGTAGGTGTACCGCAGCGCGACCTGCGCGGCCTCGTCCGTGCGTGGCTCGGCCAGGCCGTGCGGCGGGGCTGTCCAGTGCGACACCGGCTCCGCGATCCCGTAGAAGAGCAACCCGGCGCCGAGCCCGGCGGCGAACATCATCGACACCCAGGAGAACGTCGAGAACTCGGGCCGCGAGTCGTCGGGCCCGAGGCGGATGGATCCCCAGTGGCTGAGCACGAGGAAGATGCAGAGCGCCAGGACGGCGAAGGCGATGAGCACGAACGCCCAGCCGAAGTTGCCGATCACCCAGCCGAGCGTGGCCGCCATCACCGATCCCAGGCTGTCCGGCGCGAAGATCCCCCAGCCCACGAAGGCCGCGATGAGGACGGCCGAACCGAGGAAGATCACCGGGTCGACACCCTTGACGAAGCGGTTCATGCGGTCCCCTGTCGGTGGAGCGGAGCCGGCACGAACCGGTCCGGAGTCACCGGCGCGGCTCCCCCCGCCCAGTCTTGACGCCCGACTGACTACCCATCTTCTGTCCGACTATTCCTTCGAACGTGCGCGATAGGCCGCGACGGCGTTGCGGTTGCCGCACGTGGTCGAGCAGTAGCGCCTGGACCGGTTGCGGGACAGATCCAGCACGAGGGCTGCGCACCCGCCGTCCGCACACACCGAGAGCCGGGACGTCTCGTCGGCGCGGATGACGTCGGACATCGCCATCGCCGTCTCCACCATGATGCGGGTCGCGAAGGACGCGTCCGGCGGTGTGGCATGGAGGTGCCAGTCGGTCGATCCGTGCCGGACGAGCTGGGGCACCGCCTGGGTCTCGGCCAGCATCTCGTTGACGATCCCGGCGGCCCGGTCGCGCTCGGCGGTGAGCAGCTCGCGCAGCCGCGGGCGCAGGGCGCGCACCTCCTCGAGCTCGACTCGCGTGCGCTCGTGGCGACCGGTGTAGTCGAACCGGTCGTAGAAGGCGTCCAGCTCGGCGACGGTGCTGAGCGTCTCGGGTGGCTCGGCGCTGTTGACGAGACCGACGGCGGCTTGCAGCGCGAGCCCGGTGTCATGACCGAAGTCCATGTTGACACATTACACCGAGCGGCCGTACGGTCATGAGCCATGACCACGTTTGCTCATGACAACGCCGGGACGACGGTGCCGCCCGGGGCCGGGCGGATCGGGGCCGGGCAGATCGGTGCCGGCATCGGCCTCGGCGTGCTCTCCGCGGTGTCGTTCGGCCTCTCGGGCGCACTCGGCAGCGGTCTGCTCGAGACCGGCTGGAGCGCCGGGGCCGTCGTGGAGATCCGCGTCGCCATCGGCGCGCTGCTCCTCCTGCCCTTCGCCGTGCGCTCGCTCCGAGGGCGGTGGTCGGTGCTCCGCAGGAACGCCGGCCTCGTCGTCGTGTACGGCGTGGTCGCGGTGGCCGGAGCGCAGTTCTGCTACTTCTCGGCCGTCGCGCACATGGAGGTCGGGCCGGCCCTGCTCATCGAGTTCACCGCCCCGGCCGCCGTCGTGGGCTGGCTCTGGCTGAGGCACGGTCAACGGCCCGGGCGGCTGACCCTGCTGGGCGCCGCACTGGCGGCCGTCGGCCTGGTGCTGGTCCTCGACGTGCTCTCCGGGGCCGACCTCAGCACGGTGGGTGTGCTCTGGGCCCTGGCGGCGATGGTCGGTGCGGCGACGTACTTCGTCGTCTCCGCCGACGAGGCCAACGGGCTGCCGCCGATCGCGCTGGCGACCGGCGGGCTGCTCACCGGGGCCGTCGCGCTGGGAGCGCTCGGGCTCGTCGGGCTGCTGCCGATGCGTGCTGCCACCGCGGACGCGACCTACGCCGGCACCGAGCTCGCCTGGTGGGTCCCGCTGCTCGCTCTCGGGTCGGTCACCGCGGCGCTGCCCTACGCGGCAGGCGTCGCAGCCATCCGCCGGCTCGGCTCCCGGCTGGCGTCGTTCGTCGGGCTGCTCGAGGTCGTGAGCGGCGTCGTGTTCGCCTGGCTCCTGCTCGGCCAGCTGCCCGGCGCGGTCCAGCTGCTGGGGGGCGCGCTGATCCTGGCCGGGGTGGTCGCGGTGCGGCTCGGTGAGCGCACCGGCGCCCTCACCAGGTCCGCACCCACAGGCAGTGCTCGTCGTCCCGCAGCCGGTCGAGCGACCCGGGCGACAAGGGCTGCGTCGCATCGGTGACGACGTAGCCGAGCCCGTCGCGGGTCGAGAGCAGCTGCCCCGTCACGTTGTCGCCCTCCTCGGCCAGGAGCGCGTTCACCTTCGCCAGCACGCCGGGGACGTTCTCGTGGAGGAAGCCGAGCCGCTGCCCCGAGGACGGGGGCGGCGCGGCCACCGTGGGCAGGTTGACCGACAGGGCCGTGCTGCCCTCGAGGGCGAAGCCGGCGAGCTTGCCGGCCACGAACCACCCGATCTCCTCCTGCGCCTCCTGGGTGGAGCCGCCGACGTGCGGGGTGAGGATGACGTTGTCGAGGCCGCGCAGCACCGACTCGAACGGGTCTCCCTGGGCCTTTGGCTCCACGGGGAACACGTCGATCGCCGCGCCTGCGAGGTGACCGGACAGCAGGTGGTCGCGCAGGGCCACGTCGTCGACGACCATGCCGCGGGAGGCGTTGATGAACATCGCCCCCGGCTTCATCGCCTCGAACTGCTCTGCGCCGAAGAAGCCGGCGTTCCCGGGCCTGCCGTCGACGTGGAGGCTCACCACGTCGGCGACCTCGAGGAGCTCCTCGAGGGACCGCATCCGGCGGGCGTTCCCGTGCGCCGGCCGGTCGGCGGTGTCGAAGAAGACGACCCGCATGCCCATCGACTCGGCGAGGTTCGACAGCTGGGTGCCGATGTTGCCGTAGCCGACGATGCCGAGCGTGCGGCCGCGGACCTCGTAGCTGCCGCGCGCCGACTTGTCCCAGACGCCGTCGTGCATCTTGAGGGTCTTCTCGGTCAGCCGTCGGGCCAGCGCGATGATCTCGCCGATCACGAGCTCCACGACGCTCCGGGTGTTGGAGTACGGCGCGTTGAACACGGCAACCCCACGTTCCGTCGCACCGGCCAGGTCGACCTGGTTGGTGCCTATGCAGAAGCAGCCGATCGCCTCGAGGTCGGAGGCCGCCTCCAGGGCACGCCTGGTGAGCTTGGTGTTGGAGCGGATGCCGAGCAGGTCCACGCCCGGCAGCGCCTCGACCAGCTCCGACTCCGACATCGAGGCGCTCCGGAGCTCGACCTCGAGGCCGCGGCTCTCCAGGAGCTCGACGGCGGCAGGGTGGATGTTCTCGAGCAGCAGTGCCTTCATCGCCATGCGCCCATCAGACCACCGCACGTGCCGCTGCGAGCACCGCGTCCAGGTCCGGGACGCCGGTCACGCGGGAGACCAATCCGGTGCTCTCCCGGCGCCGAACTGGTGATGTCGGGCGCAAGGGGCTGCTTCCGCGTGCGCTCGGCAGGGGTGGGGGTGATCTCGGGCTGCGGCCTCGTGGCCTGTTCGGTTGGGTCGCAGCCCGGGCATCGCCCGACCGCCGCAGCCCGGGCATCGCCCGACCTCCGCGGCTCAGCCGAGCTGGGCGCCCCTGATCCGCCCCTCCTCGAACCACTCGTTGCGGGTGTCGCCGGCGGTCAGCGAGAAGCTGACCTGCCCCGACCAGACGCCCTCGACCTTGCGGTAGCACTGCAGGAGCCCGTCGACCCAGATGCCATCGTCGAGCCGCACCTGGACGTGCTGGTGATCGTCCGGCTCGAGCTCGACGTACGTCACGGACAGCTCACTCCGCGGTGCGGAGGACGAACCACACGGTCTTCCCCCGGCCGCCGTCGTGCGTGTCGACACCCCAGCGAACGGCGAGCGCCTCGAGGATCATCATCCCGCGCCCTCGTACGTCGTTGAGGGTGACCGTCTTGACCCGCGGTTGCTCGGCGCCGTTGTCGGCGACGTCGACCCGGAGCTCGCCAGGGGTCCGCGTCACCATCATCGTGATGTCGCCGGAGCCGTGGTGCAGAGCGTTCGTGAACAGCTCGGTGGCCAGGAGCTGGGCGGTTGCCGCCGTGTCCCGTCCCAGCCCGCGACAGGACTCGGCGATCTCGCGGCGGACGCGCTCGGTCTCTGACGGCTGCCGCTGGAGCACGATCCTCGGACGGTGGTGATCGGTGTTCAACGGCGCCCCTCGTCTTGATTCGCCTGACCCTCCGCCTCTACCCGCCGCACTCAGCCGCCAACCGTGATAGGCGTTGTGGGGATGGGAGTCGTCGAAGAGGTGCGTCACCGGCTCGCCGCGGCAGCCGACGCCGACCGTGCCCCATCCATGCGGGCCTACATGAAGTCGGCGATGCCGTTCCGCGGGGTCGGCGCCGCCGACGTCCGGCGACTCTGCCGCGCAGCACTCGACGCGCATCCCTTGGAGGACGAGGGCAGCTGGGTCGCCGCGGTCCGCGAGCTGTGGGACGGTGCGGCCTACCGCGAGGAGCGGTACGCCGCGATCGCCCTCGCCGGGCACCGGGCCCATCGCGTGCACCAGCACCCAGGGACGCTCGACCTGTACCAGCACCTCGTGGTCACCGGTGCCTGGTGGGACCTCGTGGACCCGGTCGCCACCAAGCTCGTCGGCGACATCGTCCTTGCGCACCACGACGACACAAGACAAGTCGTGCTCGGCTGGGCGGAGGGCGAGGACATGTGGCTCCGTCGTACGGCGATCCTGTGCCAGCTGCACCACAAGGGACGCACCGACGTCGAGCTGCTGGTCCCGAGCGCCTCCGGCCGCGGCAGCCCTCGTCGGACCCGACGTGACCGGACCCACAGGCGTGAGGACCCAGCGCACGTGGGTAGAGAAGGACCATGGCGAAGCAGAGCAACCTCACCGTGGCCGTCACCGGCCCGACCGGCACCTTCGGGTTCGGTCTCCTCCCCCTCCTGCAGGACGAGGAGACCGTCTCCAAGATCGTCGGGATCGCCCGCCGCCCCTTCGACCCGCTCGAGCACGGCTGGTCGAAGATGGAGTACCGCCGCGGTGACGTGCGCGACCAGGACGCGCTCACCGAGGCCTTCGCCGGCGCCGACGTCGTCGTCCACCTCGCCTTCCTCATCGTCGGCGGGGCCCCAGAGACCACCCACGCGATCAACATCGAGGGCACGCTGAACGCCTTCCGCGCCGCGGCAGCCGCCGGGGCCGAGCGCTTCGTCTACGCCTCGTCGGTCGCTGCCTACGGGTTCCACGCGGACAACCCGGTCGGGATGACCGAGGAGTGGCACGTGCGGCCCGCGGACCGGCTCTTCTACGCCCAGCAGAAGGCCGAGCTCGAGCAGCTGCTCCGCGACGAGGCCGACAAGCACCCGGAGACCGAGCTGTACCTGCTCCGCCCCCCGATCGTGCTCGGCCCGGACGCCGCCGGCGGCAAGGTCGAGGTGCCGGCCCCGCTCGTCCCATTCGGTCGCCTGCTCCGCACGGCGGTACGCCGCCTCCCCGTCCCGGCCCTCGTCCCGGACATCGAGCTGCAGCTCATCCACCAGGACGACGTCGGACAGGCGCTGCTGCAGTGCGTCGTCGCCGCCGGACCCCCCGGGGCGTACAACATCGCCGCGGACGACGTGGTGAGCGTGGTCGACGTGGCTCGCGAGCTCGGGTTCGTGCCGGTGCCCGTGCACGGTGGAGTCGCTCGAGCGTCCGCGAGGATGATCTCCAAGATCCCGTTCCTGCCGCCGCAGCTGCAGTGGATCGAGGCCGCCAGCCATCCCGCGATCATGGACACCACACGGGCGCGGACCGAGCTCGGGTGGAAGCCCGCCTACTCGGCGATCGAGTCGCTCCGCGACACCCTGAAGGACTGACCGCTAGCGGATCTGCATCCCGGAGATCGTCCGGGCGATCACGAGGCGCTGGATCTCCGAGGTGCCCTCGAAGATCGTGTAGATCCTGGCGTCGCGGGCCATCCGCTCGACGGGGTACTCGCGGGTGAAGCCGTTGCCGCCGAGGATCTGCATCGCGTCACCGGTCACCTTGATCGCGGTCTCACCGGCGAAGAGCTTCGACATCGAGCCCTCGGCCGCCTCGAACTTCTTGCCCTGGCTGGCCATCCATGCGGCCCGCCACACGAGCAGGCGGGCCGCGTCGATCGAGGTCTTCATGTCGGCCAGCGTGAAGGCGATCGCCTGGTTCTCGATGATCGGCCGGCCGAACTGGACCCGGTCCTTGGCGTACTCCAGCGCGTAGTCGTAGGCGGCGCGCGCGATGCCGACGGCCTGGGCACCCACGGCCGGGCGGGTGCGCTCGAACGTCGCCATCGACGGCTGGCTGCGGGTCCCGCCCCCGGTCCCCGAGGAGGAGGCGTCTCGAAGGGCGCGGGCCTTGGCGAGCCGCTCGTCCAGCTTCTCCTTGCCGCCGAGCAGGCAGCTGCCGGGGATGCGGCAGTCGTCGAGCACGACCTCGGCGGTGTGCGAGGCGCGGATGCCGTGCTTGGCGAACTTCTGTCCCTGGCTCAGCCCGCGGGTGCCCGACGGGATGACGAAGCTGGCCTGGCCGCGGGCCTTCAGCTCGGGGTCGACGACGGCGGTGATCACATGGATGTCGGCGATCCCGCCGTTGGTGGCCCAGGTCTTGGTGCCGTTGAGGACCCACTCGTCGCTCGCCTCGTCGTACGTCGCCCGCGTCCGCATCGCCCCCACGTCGGAGCCGGCGTCCGGCTCGGAGGAGCAGAACGCCGCGATCTTGAGGTCTCCGGGGCTGCCGAACATCTGCGGGACCCACTCGCCGACCTGTGACTCGGTGCCGGTCGCGGCGACGCTCGCCGCGGCGAGCGTCGTGCCGACGATCGCCAGACCGATGCCGGCGTCGCCCCAGAAGAGCTCCTCCATCGTGATCGGGATGCCCAGCCCGGTCTCGTCGAAGCTCTGCGTCGCGAAGAAGTCGACCGAGTAGAGGCCGATCTTGGCCGCCTCCTCCAGCACCGGCCAGGGGAACTCCTCCTTCTCGTCCCACTCCGCAGCCGCGGGACGGACGACGTCCACGGCGAACTGGCGGACCCACTGCTGCAGGTCGAGGTGGTCCTGGCCGAGGTCGAACGAGGGCGTCGTCATGATCGCGAAGGGTAGCGGCAACCCGACCCTGGAGGCTGTGCGCGGTCCCGTTTCCGTCGGGTGCCGGGGGGTAACCCAGGGGTCATCCCACCCCGGCTTGAGGAGTCTCGGACATGGCCAGCGACGGCACGAGCAACGACCCGATCGAGAAGCACCCGCAGCCCGAGACAGAGGGGGAGCGGCTCCCCGGTCCCGGGAAGTCCGGGTCGCTGACCGACAACATGGGCGACGAGCCGGACCACGGTGAGGAGACCTACCGAGGCACCGGGAAGCTCACGGACATGGTCGCGATCGTGACCGGTGGGGACTCCGGCATCGGTCGGGCCGTGGCCCTCGCGTTCGCCCGGGAGGGCGCGGACGTGGTGCTGTCCTACCTGGAGGCTGAGGAGGACGACGCCCGGCGCACCGGGGAGCTGGTGGAGGAGTCCGGTCGCAAGGCGCTGCGTGTCCCTGGCGACCTGACCTCGGAGGAGGTCTGCCGGCAGCTCGTGGACCGCACGGTCTCCGAGCTCGGCCGGATCGACATCCTCGTCAACAACGCGGCCTACCAGATGGCCCAGCCCGGCGGGATCGCCGACATCACCTCCGAGCAGTTCGACCGGGTGATGAAGACCAACCTCTACGCGATGTTCTGGCTCTCCAAGATGTCCCTGCCGCACATGGGCAAGGGGTCCAGCATCATCAACACCTCGTCGGTCCAGGCTTCGTCGCCTTCCTCCGAGCTCCTCGACTACGCCACCACCAAGGCCGGCATCGTCAACTTCACCCGTGGCCTGGCCTCGATGGTGGCGGAGGACGGCATCCGGGTGAACTCGGTGGCACCGGGCCCGATCTGGACGCCCCTCATCCCGGCGACCATGCCGGAGGAGAAGGTCGAGTCGTTCGGGACCCAGACGCCGATGGGTCGCGTCGGGCAGCCCGCCGAGCTCGCTCCGGCGTACGTCTTCCTGGCGTCCCAGGAGGCCAGCTACATCACCGGCGAGGTCATCGCGGTGACCGGTGGCCTGCCGGTCACGATCTGATCTACCGCCTTAAGGGGACTTCTCGCCGGGAATCCTGGCGCGTACGGTGCTCCTAACTTCTGGGAGAGAGAGCACACCATGCGCACCAGCTCGACAACACGAATCGGAGCCGCGGCAGCCGCCATCGCGCTCAGCGCGACCGGGTTCACCGCCGCGCCCGCGGGCGCCATGCAGACGAGCGATGCAGACGCCTGCATCGAGTACCCCGGCACGATCGCGGACGCGCCCAAGGGCAGCATCCCGCGCGACGACCTGCACAAGGTCGGCAAGGACCCGCTGCAGCAGTGGATCGCGAAGAACCCCGCCGCAGCGAAGGCAGCCGTCGCGGAGGACGGCACCGTGACGATCCCCGTGGCGTTCCACGTCATCAACAAGGGGACGAAGAAGTCGCAGGGCAACCTGACGGACGCACAGGTGCAGAAGCAGATCGACGTCCTGAACGCTGCCTACGAAGGGACCGGCTTCCAGTTCAAGCTCCAGGCCAAGGAAGGGATCGACCGGACGACCCAGCCGCAGTGGTTCAACCTGATCCCGGCCAACGGCGCCGAGCCGCGCCTCTACCGGGGCAGCGGCAAGGAGGTGAAGATGAAGAAGGCGCTCCACGAGGGTGACTCGGAGACGCTGAACATCTACACCGCCTCCCTCGGGCAGTTCCTGCTCGGCTGGGCCTACTTCCCGTCCGGCTTCGACGGCTCGGACGGTGCACCCCTTCCGCAGTACCTCGACGGTGTCGTCATCGACTACCGCAGCCTCCCGGACGGTGCCTTCACGAACTACGGCGAGGGCGACACGCTCACCCACGAGGTCGGCCACTGGCTCGGGCTCTACCACACGTTCCAGGGCGGGTGCACCGGCGAGGGCGACCGCGTCGACGACACGGCACCCGAGGCGTCGCCCGCCTTCCAGTGCCCGAAGGGGCGGGACACCTGCGAGGGCGGCGGCGTGGACCCGATCCACAACTTCATGGACTACACGTACGACAGCTGCATGTTCGAGTTCACCGCCGGCCAGGCGGAACGGATGAGGATGGTCTGGGAGGCCAACCGCGAGCAGTGACGTGCGGGAGCGCCGGGTGTCCCATCCGGCGCTCCGGCCATGCGGTTTGATGGCCAGGTGGACGAACCAGACGGACCGACGGTGGAACCGGATCACTCGCTGCCGGAGGGGCTGGAACGCTACGACCGGCGGGCGTCCGCGTCGGTCACCGTGCCCACCGGGCCTGCGCGCACCCGCGCGCTGCTGGGAGACCTCTCCCGGCTGCCGGACTGGCTGACCATGCACGCCGCCTGGCGTGGGCCGGCGCCGTCGGGTGCTGCGACCGGGGTGACGTTCACCGAGCAGGTCACGCTGATGGGCATCCCCGCCGACATCTCGTGGGAGGTCGTCGAGGCGGGCGAGGAGCGACTCGCGCTCGCCGGCGCCGGGCCGATGGACCTCACCCTCGGCCTGTGGCTGACGGTCCGGGCGGCCGACGACGGCTCCGTGGTGACGGTGGACGCCGGAGTCGGCGGCGACCCGGTCCAGGGCCCGCTGGGGGCCACGGTTCTCAAGAGCGTCCACGAGGCGCTCGCCGAGTCGCTGGCGTCCCTGCGCGAGCTGCTCACCGACGAGGCCGCAGCCGGGGTCGACACGACGACGGCTGCCTCGCCGGTCCGCCACCACGCCTCGGGACAGCTCCTCGACAGCCGCACGCCGGTGATCGTCGGTGTCGGCCAGGTCGTGCAGCGGCAGCCGGACCTGGACCGGATGGTGCACCCAGCAGCGCTGGCGGCGAGGTCGATCCGTCGGGCCGCGGAGGACAGCGGCGCACCGGAGGCGTTGCTGGCGGCAGCCGACCAGGTCTTCGCGGTCGCGTCGGCGTCCTGGACCTACCGCGACATGGCCGCGGCGGTCGCTGCCGAGCTGGGCATCGACCCGCAGGCCACCGTCGTGTCCGCACGGTACGGCGGTGACGCCGGCCAGGTCCTCATCAACGCCGCCGGCCAGGCCGTGGCCGATGGCGAGGCGTCCGTCGTACTCGTGTGCGGCGCCGAGGTGGGCGCCACCCTGGCCGCCGCGCAGAAGGCCGGTCTCGACCCGCAGTGGCCCGACCAGCCGGCCGACCTGGCCCCGGACCGGGTGGTGGGCAGCGAGCGGGAGGCCAACAACGACGCCGAGACCGCGGCGGGGCTCAGCGTGCCGGTCTACACCTACGCCCTGATGGAGTCAGCCCTGCGTGGCTCGCTGGGGGAGGACCCCGAGACCCATCGCCGCACGATCACCGAGCTGTGGGCCGGACTGTCGCGGGTCGCCGCGGACAACGAGCACGCCTGGCGGCCCGAAGCAGTCAGCGCGGAACGGCTGGCCACCCCCGACGAGGACAACCGCATGGTGTCCTCGCCGTACACCAAGCTGCTCTGCGCCAACCTGCAGGTGGACCTGGCGGCGGGAGTGATCGTCACGAGCGTGGCGGCCGCCGAGGCAGCAGGCGTCCCCCAGGAGCAGTGGGTGTTCCTTCACGCGGGCGCCGCCGCCTACGACGAGTGGTTCGTCTCCGAGCGCGCCGACCTGGCCGCCTCACCGGCGATCCGCACGATCGGCGAGGCTGCGCTCCGGCACGCAGGGGTGACGGTCGAGGACATCGAGCACGTCGACCTGTACTCCTGCTTCCCTGCCGCGGTGCAGATCGCGGCACGGGAGCTCGGTCTGCCCCTCGACGACCCGGCGCGGCCGCTGTCGGTGACCGGTGGACTGACCTTCGCCGGCGGTCCCGGCAACAACTACGGCACCCATGCGGTCGCCTCGCTGGTCGGCCGGCTCCGGGCGGAGCCGACGTCGTACGGGCTGTCCACGTCGCTCGGCTGGTTCGTCACCAAGCACGCGATCGGGATCTACTCCGCACGGCCACCGAGTCGCTCGTACGCCTCGCTGCACCCCGTCCTCGAACCGGGACCGAAGCGCCCGGTGCTCAACGACTACGCAGGGCCGGGTGTCGTCGAGGCCTGCACCGTCCAGCACGCGCGGGACGGGCAGCCCGAGGCGGCGATCGTCAGCGTCATCACCCCCGAGGGCGGACGCGTGCTCGTCCGGACCGCCGAGAAGGACGTCCTCGACGTCGCGGTCCACGACGACCCGCTGGGGTGGGAGGTCGAGGTCGACTCCGGCTCCCTCACCTTCGCCGGCCGCTCACGTGTCGCGCTGCCGGCACCGCCGCCGATGACCGTGCTGGTGGAGCGGCGCGGCCCGGTCACGATCATCACGCTGAACCGTCCCGAACGGCGCAACGCGGTGGACCTGGCAACGGCGGAGCTCCTGGAACGGGTCGTCGACCACTTCGAGGCAGACCCTGAAGCCAGGGTCGCGGTCATCACCGGCGCCGGCGGTTCGTTCTGCGCCGGCATGGACCTCAAGGCTGCGGCCGCCGGTGAGTTCGCGATGACCGAGCGGGGTGGGCCGCTGGGGATCACGGCTCGCCCGTTGAGCAAGCCGCTGATCGCTGCCGTCGAGGGTCACGCGCTCGCCGGTGGCTGCGAGCTGGCGCTGGTCGCCGACCTGGTCGTCGCAGCGCGCGACTCGCAGTTCGGGCTGCCCGAGCCCAAGCGGGGACTGGTGGCGGCCGCCGGTGGGGTGCTGCGGTTGTCGCAGCGGCTGCCCCGCAACGTCGCGATGGAGCTGGCGCTGACCGGCAACCCCATGCCGGCGACGAGGATGGCCGAGCTCGGTCTCGTCAACCGGGTCGCGGAACCCGGTGCGGTGCTCGACGCCGCCCTGGCGCTCGCCGAGGAGATCATGCTGAACGCGCCGCTGTCGGTCCAGGTCAGCAAGCAGATCATCGAGCAGGCGCCCGACTGGTCGGTCGACGAAGCGTTCGCGCGGCAGAGCGACCTGTCGATGACCGCGATCCTGTCCGAGGACGCGGCGGAGGGCGTCGCAGCTTTCGCGGAGAAGCGCAGCCCGGTCTGGAAGGGGCGGTGACCCGCCGGGTGACGGCGCTCGAGTTCACCTCCGAGCTGCGGGCCGAGGCCGACGACGTCTGGGCAGCCGCGACCGACTTCGCGGGGATCAACGACGAGCTCTGGCCGCTCATGAGGATGACGGCACCCAAGGACTGGCGGACGCTCTCTGCGGACCGGATCGAGCCGGGACGACGGCTCTTCCGGTCGTGGTTGCTGCTGCTCGGCTTCGTCCCGGTCGACTACGACGACCTGACGATCACCGAGCTCGGCCCCGGGCGCCGGTTCCAGGAGAGGTCGCGGATGCTGAGCGCGACCGTCTGGGAGCACGAGCGTGTCGTCGAGCCGGTCGGAGCGGGCACCTGCCGGGTCACCGACCGCGTCAGCTTCAGCCCGCGTACGGCTGTGCACGCGGCCGTGCTGAGCCGGCTCGTGCCGCGGCTGTTCGACCATCGCCACCACCGGCTGCGCCGACGGTTCGGCGGGGCTAGCCCTCCTCGGAGTCGGTGACCTCGCCGCCGACCCACGGCACGACGAGCCAGAGCCCGACGAGGACCGCTGCGGTGATCGAGCTCGAGAGGACGGCTCCGGTGCGTCCGACCACGAGGTCGAAGACCACGAACATCACCCCGGTCATCGTCACCGCCATCATCGTCAGGCCGGCCCGGGCCGCGTAGTTCGCTGCGCTGATCAGCCACTCCTTCTCGGACTGGCCGAAGAGGACCCGGTGGAAGGCCACCGGTGCGATGAGCAGCCCCGCTGACAGGATCGCGGAGGAGACGGTGATCAGGTACGCGTTCTTCGTGGTCTGCTCCAGGTCGCCGAAGCGTTGCGAGAACGGCACCGTGAGGAGGAAGCCGGTCAGCACCTGCACGCCGGTCTGGGCGACGCGGAGCTCCTGCAGCATCTCGTTCCACTTGCGGGTGGTCCGCTCCTTGCGGCTCTCCTCGTCGTGGGCAGCGCCTCCCACCGCTCCGTTGCCGACCGCTGACGTCATGGCCCTCCCTCCGGTTCCCTGAATTGTCGGTCCATCTTGTCCCGCGCAAACCCGTGAGTCCGCCGAACCGCAGAGTCGGGACCTTCGGACACCGCTGCGCCGTTCCGCTGGCTTGTCGGTGGTGGCAGGATGCCGCAATGGCCGAGCGGCAGGGAGGGCACGGGTGACGGACGGAGTCCCGGCTCTCGGCACCGCAAGCGCCGCTCTCGCCGAGCAGCTGGCGATCACGTGGCACTGTGCTGCGCTGCTCATCAGCCCTCCGCGCCAACGGTTGCTGTCGCAGCTGGACTCGGTCCACCGCGCGACGCACCTGCTGCCCGACGCGCTCGGCGGGCCGCTGCGAGCCACCATCGTCCACCTCGAACGCGCCCCGCTCGGGGAGCTGGAGGAGGAGTACCGCAGCACGCTGGACGGCTCCGGTCTGGACCCGGCAGAGATCACCGGGTTGAGCGAGACGTTGGAGGCGGCGGCGTCCGCCGACGCCGAGGCCGGGCGCGAGCTGGTCTGCGGTGAGCTGCCGAGGCTCGAGAAGCTCCGGTCCCGGTTGCTCGGCGCGGAGTCGGGCTGGGCCGGAGCGATCACCGCCGTGACCGCGTCACTGACCCAGCTGCCGCTCTCCGACGCACGATGACCGTCGTCGTCGTCGGCGCCGGACTGGCCGGACTGGCTGCTGCTCGCTCCTTGGTCGCCCGCGGGGTCGCGGTCACGGTGCTGGAGGCCCGGGACCGGGTCGGTGGCCGCACCGAGGGCATGACGCTCGACGACGGCACCCCGCTGGAGCTGGGGGGCCAGTGGATCGGCGAGGGGCACACGCGGATGCACGAGCTCCTCGACGAGCTCGGCCTCGAGGCGTTCCGCACGTGGAACGACGACGGCGTCCTGGTGCTCGACCTCCTGGGCAGACGATCGACCGTCGCCCCGCGCAAGGGAGCCGTCCCGAGGGTCTCGCCGTTCGTGCTGGCGGACCTGGCGCAGGGCATGCTCCGGTTCAACCGGCTCGCGGCACGCACGGACCTCGAGCGGCCCTGGCTGACTCCCGGTGCCGAGTCGCTGGACGCCCAGACGTGGGCGACCTGGATCCGGAGGAACCTCCGGACGCGGGCCGGTCGGGCCTACTTCCACGTGGCCTGCGAGGCGGTGTGGGCGGCGCAGGCCGGCGACGTCTCGCTCCTGCACGCGTTGTTCTACACGCACTCGAACGAGGACCTCGAGACGTTGCTGGCCGTCGATCGCGGAGCGCAGCAGGACCGCGTGGTCGGTGGCTCGGTCCGCGTCGCCGAAGCCATGGCGACCGCGCTGGGGGACCGCGTCCGCCTCGGCGAGCCGGTCCGCGGGATCGCCCAGCACGAGGGCGGGGTCAGGGTGACGACGCGTGCCGGTGAGACGTACGACGCCGACGTGGCCGTGGTGACGCTGCCGCCCACGCTGGCCGGCCGCCTCGAGCACCACCCGCCCCTCCCGTCGTGGCGCGACCAGCTCACCCAGCGGATGCCGGCCGGGTCGGTGATCAAGGTCTTCGCGGTCTACCCGGAGCCGTTCTGGCGCCGCAGCGGGCTCAACGGCCAGGCTGCCTCGGACGTGGGCCCGGTGAAGGTGGTGCTCGACAACTCCCCGCCGTCCGGCTCGCCCGGCGTGCTCGTCGGCTTCTTCGAGGGGAAGGAGGCGCGGACCTGGGCGCGGCGTACCGAGAGCGAACGGCGGCAGGCCGCGGTCGACTGCTTCGTCCGGTACTTCGGCCCTGAGGCCGTCGCACCTGAGCGCTACGTCGAGCGGGACTGGATGGCCGAGGAGTTCACCCGCGGCTGCTACGGCGCGCACTTCGGCCCGGGCGTGTGGACGTCGTACGGCGAGGCCTGGCGGGCGCCGGTCGGCCGGGTGCACTGGGCGGGCGCCGAGTGCGCACCGAGATGGAACGGCTACATGGAGGGCGCGGTGCGCAGCGGCGAGGCGGTGGCCGACGACGTCGTGGCGGCCCTCGCGGAGCTGTCCGGAGCTTGGCGGCCCGGAGTTGGGGGGACCGGAGTTGGGTAGGACCCACTCATGAGCGAGTCGACGCCTGACACCCAGACCCAGAACACCGAGCCGGACCGCGGCGCCCCCGGGGACGAGAACCCCAAGACCGCGCCGGCTGCGGAGGGCGAGACCGCACCGACGCAGCAGCAGCCGGGGGCCGGCGGCGACGGGTCGGCGGCGACCGGTGAGGTCACCGACGACATGCTGCCCGAGGACCTGCAGCCCACCGACGACAACCCGCTCGCCCAGCCACCGAGCGACGACGACGACGAGGACAGCGGGATGAGCCTGGGGCCCGACGGCCCCCAGGCGTGACCTCACGACCGATGCGGCTCGTCGCCGCGGTCGCGCTGACGCGGGTCGTCGGGGGCTGCGCCGCGAGCTCGCCAAGGTGGAGGCGAACGACACCGAGCTGACGCGCTACATCAAGGCCCAGCTCCGGAGGGCCGACTGCTGAGACGGTCCGCGTCCCCTCGACCGGTACGTCACCTACTTGGTCACTTGACCGCGTTCGTCCCGAACCGCCACAGTGACAAGTGAGGAGCAACGAGGAGGCCGGGCGTGACTCGCATGTCTGCAGCCGACCGCCGCGAGAAGCTCGTGGCAGCGGCGATCAGGGTGATGACCCGTGACGGTGTCGCCAAGGCCACGACCCGCGCCATCGCGGGGGAGGCCGGCATGCCGCTCGGGGTCTTCCACTACGCGTTCCGCTCCAAGGCCGAGCTGATGGCGGTCGTCACCCAGACGATCGCCCAGCAGTCCAAGGCCGAGATCGACGCAGTCACGTTGTCGGGCACCACCGACGATCCGTTCGACCTCGTCGTCGGCGGGCTGTGCGCCTACTTCGAGCACGTCGTCGCGCACTCCGACGAGCACCTGGTGACCTACGAGCTGACCACGACCGCCCTCCGCGACACCGAGCTCGAGCAGGTCGCGAAGCGACAGTACGACTACTACCTCGAGGAGAACGAGAAGCTCCTGAGCGCGGTGGCCGAGCTCATGGGATTCGAGTTCACCGAGCCGATCCCGGTGGTGAGCCGCTACGTCTTCTCCGTCATGGACGGGCTGGCCCTCAACTGGCTGGCTCGGGGTGACGAGGAGGAGGCCCGCAAGGTGATCGAGCTGACTGCCAGGACGATCCTCGGCCTGGTGCGGCGGCCGGCCGCATGAGGACGTGGGTCGAGGACGCCGCCGGCTCCGGGTTCGACGTCGACCACCTGCCGTACGCCGTCTTCAGCCACGGCTCGGAGCCGCCCCGCGTCGGGGCTCGCATCGGCTCGTCGGTGGTCGACCTCGCCCCGCTCGCGGCCACGGCGTACGACGCGCACGCCGGCCTCTTCGCCGAGCCGACGCTCAACGCCTTCCTGGCCGCCGGACCGGAGGTCTGGTCGGCGACCCGGAGCTGGCTGCAGGACGTGCTGGTCGACGAGGCCGCCTCGTCGTTGGTGGGTCCCCACCTGGTGCCGGTCGCGGAGGTGGCGTTGTGGCTGCCCTTCGAGGTCGCCGACTACGTCGACTTCTACGCGTCGCTCGACCACGCCAGCAACGTCGGCAAGATCCTCCGCCCGCAGTCCGAGCCGCTGCTGCCGAACTGGCGGCACCTCCCGGTCGGCTACCACGGCCGGGCCGGCACCGTCGTGGTCTCGGGCACCGACGTGCGGCGGCCCCACGGGCAGCGCAAGGCGCCCGGCGACGACGCGCCGTCCTTCGGTCCCTCACGTCGGCTCGACATCGAGGCCGAGCTCGGCTTCGTGGTGGGCGTCCCCACGGCGCTGGGGACGTCGGTGCCGACGACGGGGTTCGCCGACCACGTCTTCGGTGTGGTCGGGCTCAACGACTGGTCGGCGCGCGACATCCAGGGCTGGGAGTACGTCCCGCTCGGACCGTTCCTCGGCAAGTCGTTCGCCACCTCGATCTCGGCGTGGGTGACGCCGCTGGCGGCGCTGTCCTCGGCGCGGTGCTCCTTGCCCGGCCAGGACCCTGCGCCGTTGGAGTACCTGCAGGTCGACGACCCGGCGGGGTTCGACATCGACGTGGAGGTCGAGCTGAACGGCGAGGTCGTCGCACGGCCGCCGTACTCCTCGATGTACTGGGGACCGGCGCAGATGCTCGCGCACCTCACCGCCAACGGTGCTTCGCTCAGGACCGGCGACCTCTTCGCGTCCGGGACGATCAGCGGCCCGGAGCAGGAGCAGCGGGGGTCGTTCCTCGAGCTCAGCTGGGCCGGTGCCGAGCCCTTCATCGCCGCCGGCAACCAGCGGGCGTTCCTCGAGGACGGTGACGAGGTGGTGCTTCGCTACAGCGCCCCCGGCGAGCTCGGCCGGATCACGCTCGGTGAGGTCCGGGGCCGGGTCCTCCCGCCCCGCTGACAACTCGGCGGAACGTCAGGCGAGGATGAGCTCCGCCGCCCGCTCGCCGATCATGATCGACGGGGCGTTGGTGTTGCCGCCGGTGATGCTCGGCATGATCGCGGCGTCGGCCACCCGCAGCCCGTCGATGCCGCGGACCTTCAGCTCCGGGTCGACCACAGCGCGCTCGTCGACGCCCATCCGGCACGACCCGACCGGGTGGTACACCGAGTGCACGTAGTTCGGCAGCTCGCGGCGCATCGCGGCCTCGCTGAAGTACTTCGGGCCGGGACCGATCTCGCCCTTGTTGTCACCGGCCTCGGCCATGATCTCGCGGACCATCGCGATGCCCTCCATGAGCACGTCCGCGTCCCGCGACGAGCGCAGGTAGGCCGGGTCGATCAACGGCGAGTCGGTCGGGTCGGCCGAGCGCAGCCGCACGGTGCCGCGGCTCTCCGGGTAGATCAGCGTCGGGAAGACGCTGCAGCCCGGCTTCTTCGACGGCGGGATGATCCGCTTCTCGGTGTCGTCCTGGTTCGGCACCGGGTAGACCCAGTACAGCTGGTGCAGCTGCAGGTCGGGGATCTCGTCGGCGTACGACGTGCGCACGAACCCGACCGCCTCGAACGACGAGCCGGCAGCCCACGTGGAGCCGCGCTTGAGGCGCTCCCGTGCGAGGTTCGACAAGAAGTAGTACGGCGTCGGCTTGCGGAGCGCGGAGGCCATGCTGAACGAGATCGGCACGAAGAGGTGGTCGTGCAGGTTGTCGCCGACGGGCAGGTCGGCCTTGACGTCGATCCCGTGGGACCGGAGGTGCGAGGCGGGCCCCACGCCCGACAGCATGAGCAGGTGCGGCGAGCCGTACACGCCGGCCGACAGGACCACCTCGCGCGAGGCCTCGATCACCTGCGGCCCGTCCGACCCGAGCATCTCCACGCCGGTCGCCCGCGAACCCTCGATGACGACCCGGGACACGTGCGCCTCGGTGATCACCGTGAGGTTCGGCAGCCCGCCGTCGTGCAGGTAGCCCTTCGACGTGGAGTAGCGGCTGCCCGCACCGACGGTCTGCTGGAAGATCGAGACGCCTTCCTGGCTCTCGCCGTTGTAGTCGTCGATCACCGGCACGCCGAGCTTGGTGGAGGTGGCCTCCATGAACGCGTGCGCCGCCTCGGTGAGGTTGCGTTGACGGGTCACCTTGAGGGGACCGTTGGAGCCGCGCAGCTCGCTGCCGCCGTCCTCCCAGTCCTCGAGCTTGCGGAACGCCGGCAGCACGTCCTCGTAGGCCCAGCCCTTGTTGCCCTCGGCAGCCCAGTCGTCGTAGTTCTTGCGGTTCCCGCGGACGAACAGCATGCCGTTGACCGAGCTGGAGCCGCCGAGCACCTTGCCCCGGGTCTGCGGGATCGTGCGGTTCCACGCGCTCGGCTGCGGGACGGACTTGTAGCCCCAGTCGAAGACCGGCTTCAGCTGCGGCGTCGAGTGCATCACCGACACCGCGCCGGGGATCTCGAACAGCGCCTTCGCCAGTCCCTTGTCGTCGCGCTTGCCGGCCTCGAGGAGGGCGACGCTGGCGCCGCTCTCCGCCAGCCGCCGGGCCACCGCGCACCCCGCGCTGCCCGCACCGACGACGACGTAGTCATAAGCCATGGCCGGAACTATAACGTGTTCTATTTTGCGTGACCATAGCCGCGGGAAGCGGCGGGGGACCGGGTCGCCGCCACCTATCCTGAGCCGGTGATCCCCGGCCTGCTCGTGCTGCTCGGGTGCCAGCTCGTCGGTGAGTTCGTGGTCCGGCTGCTCGACGTCCCCGTGCCGGGGCCGGTGGTCGGGATGGTCCTGCTGCTCGCGCTGCTCCAGCTGCACGAGCCCGCGAAGGACTCCGGGCTGGTGAAGACCTGCGAGGGGCTGCTCAAGCACCTCCAGCTGCTGTTCGTCCCTGCCGGTGTCGGCGTCGTGCAGTACCTGTCGGTCATCGGCGCGTCCGCCGTACCCCTGGTCGTGGGGTTGTTCGTCTCCTGGTTCGCAGCGCTGGCGACCACGGCCGGGGTGGCGCTGCTGCTGGTCAAGGTCGTACGCCGCAGGGCGAGCCCGGCGTGAACATGCACCTCGACGAGGCCTGGACCTCGGTCTCCACGTCGCCGGTGCTCGGGGTCGCGCTCACGCTCGCGGCGTACCAGCTCGCGAGGTGGCTGTGGCTCCGCGCCGGCAACCACCCCGGCGTGAACCCGGTGCTCATCGCGATCGTCGTGGTCGGGTTCGCCCTGTGGGTGCTGGGGATCGACTACGACACCTACATGGAGGGCGGGTCGGTCATCGCGCTGCTGCTGGGCCCGGCGACGGTCGCGCTGGCGTGGCCGCTGCACCTCGAGATGGCACTGGTACGGCGCGCGGTCCTCCCGATCCTGCTCGGCGTCGCGGCCGGCTCCGCCGTTGCCATCGTCGTGGCGGTCGGGTCGACACGGCTCCTGGGAGGCAGCGAGGAGCTTGCGCTGGCGATGGCGCCGAAGTCCACGACGACCCCGGTCGCTATTGCGCTGTCCCAGACGATCGGCGGGATCCCCGCGTTGACCGCGGTGCTGACGATCCTCACCGGCATCACGGGTGCGGTGATCGGTCCCCGGGTGCTCACGTTGATGCGGGTCAGGAACAAGGTCGTCCGAGGGCTGGCCGTCGGGGTCGCCTCGCACGGCATCGGCACCGCGCAGATGATCCAGGAGAGCCGCACCGAAGGGGCGTTCAGCGGGCTGGCGATGGCGCTCACCGCGCTCGCCACCTCGGTGTGGCTGCCCCTGCTCGTGCCGCTGCTCACATGACAGCTGTGAGATGCAGGACGTTCACCTGCCATTTGGTGGACAGGGCCACCGGACCCCGCCAAGATCATCCGGGGAGGTCACCGAAGGCGGCGCCGTCGCGTGCGGCTGCCCTCATGAGAGGAAGTCACCCATGGCCGAGCACACCGTCAGCCTTGACCACATCGACCGGTTCTCGAGTCTCAGCGACTCCCAGGTCGCCAAGATCGCCCGCGTCGGGACCTACGTGACCGTGCCCGCGGACTGGGGGCTGATGGGCGAGGGGACCTCGGCCGACAAGGCCTACCTCCTGATCAGCGGCGAGGTGTCGGTCCGCAAGGACGGCAAGGAGATCGCGACGCTCGGCCCCGGTGACATCTTCGGCGAGATGGGCATCGTCGCCCACAAGCTGAGGAGCGCGACCGTGGTGTCGACGAGCCGCCTCGAGGCTCTGCACTTCACCCGCGCCCAGATCGAGCAGCTGGAGAACGAGATCCCCGCGTTCAAGGAGGCCCTCGAGGCCGCCGCCAAGGAACGCTCGGGGCAGTGAGCAAGGCGGCCGACGACCTCGGGTTCGACCCGCAGCGGCTCTACGAGCAGCTCGAGAAGGCGATCCTCGGCCAGAGCCGCACGCTGAACCGGGTGCAGGTCGCCGAGCAGTCCGGCGTCTCGCTCGAGCGCGCGACGGCGCTGTGGAGGGCGCTCGGCTTCCCGGCCACCGACAGCGACGACGACGTGCTGTTCACCGAGGCCGACGTCGAAGCCCTCCAGATGGTCGACGAGCTGGTCGAGAGCGGGTTCATCGACCCCGAGGTCGAGCTCACGCTCGTGCGCAGCATGGGGCGGAGCTTCGCCCGGCTCGCGGAGTGGGAGATGTCCGAGCTGGCCTCAGCCGCCCTGTCCGGCTCGATGCTGACCGACCAGGCCCGCCTCGAGGGGCTCATCAAGGACCTGGTGCCGGCCGTGGAGAACGTCCAGAGGTACGTCTGGAGGCGGCACATCGCCAGCGCCGCAGGCCGGATGATGCTCTTCCCCGGCGGCGACGACGGCGTACCCATGGCGGTCGGGTTCGCCGACATCGTGGGCTTCACCCGGCGCAGCCGGGGGATGTCCACCGCTGAGCTCAGCCGGCTCGTCGAGGTCTTCGAGAGCACGTCGGCGTCGATCGTCACCCAGCACCGGGGACGGGTGATCAAGACGATCGGCGACGAGGTGCTGTTCGTCGCCGACAGCCCCGAGGAGGGCGCCCGCATCGCGGTCGATCTCGCCGATGCCCAGGAGACCGACCCCGACTTCCCCGAGGTCCGCGTCGGCATGGCGTACGGCGAGGTGATGAACCGGCTCGGTGACGTCTACGGCCCGGTGGTCAATGTCGCCTCACGGTTGACCTCGCTCGCCCGTCCGGGGCGGATCCTGGTGGACCGCGGGATGAACGCGGAGCTCCGGGAGCACGAAGAATTCCGGCTCAAGCGCAGCCGGACCGCGACCGTGCGGGGCTACAACCGTCTCGAGACCTATGCGCTGAAACGGCTTCGCTGATCGGCGACTCGATCTAGCGTGGGGCAGATGACCGGACCCCGATCCGTCGCTCTCAGCGTCGTCGCCCTCGGCCTCGCCCTCTCGGCGCTCGCGCCGGCCTCCACGGCGGCCACGACTCCAGCGGCGTCCCCCTCTGCAGCGGACGGCTCCCACGGCCCGACCGTGCACAGCTCCGACGGTGCCGCCGGTCCGCTCGCCGAGCCGATGCCGCGCGCCCGGCTGGCCGGGGTCGTGCGGTCGAACCAGAAGTCCTACAAGGTCGTCCCCGGGGTGCGCTTCCGGCAGTTCGACCAGCGCGACGCCCGCGGCACGATCCGCGCGTACCTGCTCCGCGCCAACCTGCAGAAGCCGGGGCTCTCGCTGCAGTACGCCGGCCTGCCGCAGGTCGCCGCCCGGGACGAGCTGACCGACATCCTCGCCCGCCGCCAGGCCGTCGCCGGCGTCAACGGTGACTTCTTCGACATCAGCGACACCGGGGCGCCCCTGGGGGTCGGCATCGACGGCTCACGCGTCGTGCACGGACCCTCGCAGGGCTGGCTCAAGTCGTTCGTGCTGCCGGCCAAGGGCACTGCGGCGGTCGGCGACCTCCCGGTCGAGGCGTCGGTCCGCAGGGCGCCCGACCTCGGCATCACCAACGTCAACTCACCCCGTGTCTCCATCGACGGCATCGGCGTCTACACCGAGCAGTGGGGCAGGGCCCCCGGCTACACCGTCACCGACGGTGCCAGGAATCGGGACGTCCGTCAGGTGGTCATCAAGGACGGACGCGTCGTGTCGAACACGACGTCGGTCAGTGCAGGCACCCAGATCGACGGCCGCATCCTCATCGGTCGCGGAGAGGGGGCGGTGCGGCTCAACCGCCAGCTCCCGCTCGGCACCCGTGCCCGGGTGGTGCTGCGGGCACCTGCCGAGCCCCAGGTCGCGATCAGCGGGAGCGCCATCCTGCTGCAGGACGGGCGGATCCGCACCGACGACGACGGCGAGCTCCACCCACGCACCGCGGTGGGCGTCGACACGGACACCGGTCGGGTCCTGCTCCTCGTCGTCGACGGGAGGCAGGACCACAGCCGGGGCTACACGTTGCTGGAGCTGGCCAGGCTGATGAAGCAGCTCGGCGCCGAGGAGGCGCTGAACCTCGACGGCGGCGGCTCGTCCACGATGGTCACCACGCGCCCGTCGGGCCGGACCAGGGTGGCGAACTCTCCCTCCGACGGCCAGGAGCGGACGGTGCCGAACGGCCTCCAGCTGGTGTACGACGCCCCCTGAGCCGCAGTCGCCTGGTCACGCGGCCGGTCAGGCCAGGGCGATCGTCAACCGGAGCAGCCAGTCCGGGTCGGACAGCCGGTCGCCGTACAGCTCGCGGAGCTGCTGCATCCGGTAGCGGACCGTCTGCGGGTGCACGAACAGCTCCGCGGCGACCTCGTCGCGCCGACCCTGGTGCAGCAGCCAGGACCGCAGCGTCTCGGTGAGCTTCTCCACCACGGCCGGCCGCAGCTCCGCCAGGGGCTCGAGGACCTGGAGCCGGAGGTCCTCCATCGCCCGGTCGTCCGCGCCGAGGATCAGCTCGGACAGGTGCTCCTCGGTGTCGACCGGCGCCGGTGAGGTGCGCTCGAGGTCGAGGCCCACCACCCGCAGCGCGCGGTCGTACGAGGACTGGACCTGCAGCCACGGACGGGAGGGACCGACCACCGCGTCGCGGCCGGCGAGGCTGCGGATCAGGGCGGTGCGGGCGGACCCGGTCGAGCCTGGCACCAGGAGCACGGTCAGGTCCGGCCGCTCCTCGAGGCCGGGCACCTGCTCGGTCGGCTGCAACGTGTCGCTGCCGAGCTGGGCGAGCACGCCCCGCGACCGGGACTCCGGCAGGATCACGACGGTCAGCAGTCGCGGCGGCTCCCAGTCGGCGCGCTCGGCGGCCGCGACCAGCGCGTCGGGAGGTCCCCCGCGCAGCAGGTGCTGCGTGAGCCGCTCGAGGTACCGCTGCCGCACCCGGCCGGTGGTCGCCAGCTCGTCGGCGTGCCCCGCGGCGCTGGCGGCGGACAGCTCGTCGATGTAGGCGAAGACGAGCTCGGCGAAGCGAGCGATCGTCAGCGCGGGCAACCCGGTCGCCACCGCCGAGCCGCTCATGTCCCGCCAGGCGATGCGGGCGCCGACGCGGTAGGCGTTGAGCAGCGCCTCCATGGTCCGGCCGCCGCGTGCCTCACCCCTGCCCAGCGCGTACGCCGCGTCGGCGACCTGGGCGAACGAAGCACTGCCCTCCGTCTGGCCCGAGGCGATGCCGAGGAAGCCGCCCAGCGCCAGCGCGACCGCGTTCTCGATGGTCCGGCCCATCTCCCCCTTGAAGGGGTCGGCGTAGCTCGGCACCTCGGCCCGGATCGCGCCGACGACCGCCTCGGCCACCTTCGGCAGCTCGGCACGCATGGCCTCCGCGGCATCGGGGGAGAGGTCCAGCTCTGCAGGCGACAGCCCACGGTCCCAGTTGCTCGAGCGGGGCATTCCGACTCCTTTGTTCGCTGCGAACAATACCGTGGGATCGATTCACGTCGAGGACACAGGTATTTGTATGCCCGGCCGGACAGGCTGAGTACATGACCACGACGTACCCCTCTCCCCGCCGCGCCGCCACCCTGCGCGCGCGGGCGGTCCGGTTCGCCGAGATGGCCACGACTCCGCTGCTGCCGGCCGACTACCTCGACCTCGTCGCTCCGCTGCGCTCCGGTGCGCCGCTGCGGGGCCGGATCGAGGAGGTCGTCGCCGAGACAGCAGACGCCGCGACGATCGTCATCCGTCCCGGTGCGGACTGGGCGGGCCACGTGCCCGGCCAGTACGTGCGCATCGGCGTCGACGTGGACGGCGTGCGCCAGTGGCGGGCCTACTCGCTCACGCACGGGCCCCGCGCCGACGGCCGGATCTCTGTCACCGTCAAGGCCGTTCCCGACGGCAAGGTGAGCAACCACCTGGTCCACCGCGCTCGTCCCGGGACGCTCGTCCACCTCGAGCAGGCCGCCGGTGACTTCGTCTTGCCGACCGAGGGCGGCAAGTTCCTCTTCGTCACCGCAGGCTCCGGCGTCACACCGGTGATCGGCATGCTCCGCAACCTCTTCCCGGTCGCCGACTCCGGCGCTGTACGGCTGGCCCGCAGCGAGCCGTACGACATCGTCGTCGTGCACGTCGCGCCGAGCGAGCCCCACTCGATCTTCCTGGCCAACCTGCGCCAGCTCGACGGGGCCGGCCTGATCCGGCTCGTCGCGAGGTACGACGACCAGCACGGTGTGCTGGACGTCGAGGACCTGGCCGACCTGGTCCCGGACCTGTCCGAGCGGACCACGTTCGCCTGCGGGCCGGCTGGGCTGCTCGACGCCCTTCAGCAGCACCACGACGGGCGCGGGCTGCCGCTCCTCACCGAGCAGTTCCGGCTCACCACGCTCGTCACCGGCGAGGGCGGCACGGTCACCTTCACGGCCGCGGACACGGTCGTCGAGGCGTCCGGTGACACCCCGCTGCTGACCGCCGGCGAGGAGGCCGGCGTGCTGATGCCGTCCGGGTGCCGGATGGGCATCTGCTTCGGCTGCGTCGTACCCCTGCGTGAAGGCACCGTGCGCGACCTGCGCAGCGGAGACATCACCACCGCCGTCGAGGGTGACGGCGTCAACATCCAGACCTGCATCAACGCTGCGGCCGGCGACTGCCGCATCGACCTCTGACCGGAAGGACCACCATGACCGTCCTGCAGAAGAAGACCGAGAGCCCTGTCGCACACCTGACCGCCGAGGACATCGAGAACCTCGGCCGCGAGCTCGACGCGATCCGCGCCGAGGTCATCGCCGACCGCGGTGAGCGCGACGCGGCGTACATCCGGCGCGTGATCGACGTGCAGCGCAAGCTCGAGCTCGGCAGCCGCGCGGTGCTGCTCGTGTCGCTGTTCCCGCCGGCGTGGATCGCCGGGACGATCGGGCTGAGCATCGCCAAGATCCTCGACAACATGGAGATCGGGCACAACATCATGCACGGCCAGTGGGACTGGATGCGTGACCCGAAGATCCACTCGACGACGTGGGAGTGGGACAACGTCTCCCCGGCGGCGCAGTGGAAGCACTCCCACAACGAGCTGCACCACACGTACACGAACGTGGTCGGCAAGGACAACGATCTCGGCTACGGCATCATGCGCGTCGACGAGGACCAGAGGTGGCACCCGTTCTACCTCGGCCAGCCGGTGTGGAACTTCATCAACGCCTGCTTCTTCGAGTACGGCATCGCGGCGTACGACCTCGAGCTCGGCAAGAACCTGCGCAAGAGCCGTCGCAGCCGGCCGGAGTTCAAGGCGCGCTACAAGCAGGTCCTGGGCAAGATCCGCAACCAGGTCACCAAGGACTACGTCGTGCACCCGCTGCTGTCGGGTCCGTCGTTCGCCTCCACGATGAGCGCGAACTTCACCGCGAACATCGTCCGCAACCTGTGGACGCACTCGGTGATCATGTGCGGCCACTTCCCGAACGGGGTCGAGACCTTCGAGCGCCGCTCGATCGAGGGTGAGACCCGCGGCGAGTGGTACCTGCGCCAGATGCTCGGCTCGGCCAACATCAGCGGCTCCAAGGCCATGCACCTGATGACCGGGAACCTGTCGTTCCAGATCGAGCACCACCTGTACCCGGACCTGCCGTCGAACCGGTACGCCGAGATCGCGCCGAGGATCCAGGAGATCTTCGAGCGCTACGGCCTCACCTACACCCAGGGCCCGCTGCCGAAGCAGGTCGCCTCGGCGTGGGCGAAGATCGTCCGGCTGTCCTTCCCCAACGGGTTCTTCGACCAGGTTGCCGGGGCTGGGGCGCCGGTCGTCGCGCCGGTGGTGTCGCTGGTACGCCGTACCGCGGACCGTGCCGAGCCGGCGCGTCCTGCCGCCTGAGGTACGCCGAGTCGGCGCGTCCTGCCGCCAGGATGCGCCGACTCGACGGCTGAGCCACGCCAGGATGCGCCGACTCGACTAGAGGGCGCGGGCGGCGACGGACCTCTCGAGGAGGTCGAGGCACTCGGTGAGCCGCCGGGCCAGGCTCTTGTCGAGCCCGTCCCGCCCGATGACCTCCCTGGCCGGCTCGAGGGCCTCGTCGAACGCCGTGAACGGGAAGAACGCCTCCGCGACGTCCGGCAGCACCCATCCCTGGTACACCGACGCGATGCCCGGCACCTCGGCGAAGTACCGCTCGACGTAAGGGCTCGTCACGCTTTCTTGTCCGCGACGCCAGAATCCGTCGCCGGTCGCCTCGAGCTCGTAGTTCGGCACCGACTCCTCCCCGGTGAACCGTCGCCAGGCCCACGCCTTGGAGTCCGCGTCGGGCAGCGAGGCGCGGGCACGGGCATGGTCGACCTTCGACTCGGCCTCGGGAGCCTCGTCGAGCTGGGCCTGCAGCTCGTCGGCGTTGATGGCCCCGAGGACCGCGAGCCTCGTGAGGACCCGCCACCGCAGGTCGCGGTCCAGCTCGAGCCCCTCGGGCAGCGAGTCCGACGCCAGCCACCCGCGCAGCTGCTCGGCGTCGTGCGCCGTGGCGAGCGCGACCTGGAACAGTCCCAGCTGCCGTCCGCTCCCGGCCGACGCGCCGGCCAACCCCTCCAGAGCAGCCGCCTGGACACGCGCGGCGATCGCCGCCGGGTCCGCCGCCCAGGCGACGAGCCGACGGGTGGCGAAGTAGCCGAGCTGCTGCAGTCCCGTCTCGTCCTCCTCCACGGGCAGGGCGCGCTCGACCAACGACACCGCCTCGTCGATCGGCAGCACAGCGTTGTGGACGTTCCCACGGACCGTGTTCAGCAGCGACGCCCGCATGAGGGGGTCGTCGATCCCGGCCACCAGGTCCGGCAGGGCCGCTCGCGTGGTCTCGTCCAGGTCGAAGCGTGCCCACGTCGCCTCGGCGGGGTCCGGGACGACCGCGGCGTCCCCCAGGTCGACCGGCGTCCGCTCGGACGTCAGCCGGACCGGCGTACGTCGCCAGCCCGTCCCGTCGTGGAGCGCCAGCTCGAAGGAGTGCGTCCGGTCGGCCGGGTGCTCGGCCGGCGGGGTCCGCACCAGCGATCCGCCGGCCCGGTCGATCGTGATCGTGTCGACGCCCGCGGTGCGCAGCCACCCGGTCGTCCAGTCGGAGAGGTCGCCCCCGCCGGCGCCCTCCCAGGCTGCGAACAGGTCGTGCATGGTCGCGTTGCCGAAACGGTTGCCCTCGAAGTGCTGCCGGGCCCCGGCGAAGAACACGTCGTCGCCCATCATCGCGGCGAGCTGCTTGAGCGCCGCGGACCCCTTGGCGTAGGAGATGCCGTCGAAGTCCTGCAGGGCGCTGCTCGCGTCCTGCGCGCCGTTGCCGGCGACCGGGTGCGTGACCGGCGACTGGTCGGTGAACAGCCCCCAGGTCTTGCGCACGAACGCGGTCTGCACCCAGGCATCGCCGTACTCGGTGGCGTCGGCGGTGACCCGGTTGCCCATGTACTCCGCGAACGACTCGTTGAGCCACAGGTCGTCCCACCACTCCGGCGTCACGAGGTTGCCGAACCACTGGTGGGCCATCTCGTGCGCGATGGTCGTCGCGCGGCTGATGTGCTGGTTCCGCGTCACCCGTGAGGTGAAGATCAGCGGGTCGCGGAAGGTCACGCAGCCGGGGTTCTCCATCGCGCCTGCATTGAACTCCGGCACGAAGGCCTGGTGGTAGTCACCGAACGCGTAGCGGATGCCGAACAGCCGGTGCAGCTCGTCGAAGCTCTGCCGGGTCAGCGTGAGCAGCTCGTCCGCCTGCTCGTCGAGCCGTGCCGCGAGAGACGCCCTCGCCTCGAGACCCAGCCGGATCCCGTCGTGCTCGTCGGTCACCTGGTGGTACGGACCGGCGACGAGCGTGACGAAGTACGTCGACAGGGGCGGCGTGGTGGCCAGCTCCCACTGTCCCTGCGAGACCTGCTCCGCGCGGCCGTTGCCGACGACGAGCCAGTCCGGCGGCGCGGTGACGTGCAGGGTGTACGGCGCCTTCAGGTCGGGCTGGTCGAAGCACGCGAAGATGCTCGGCGCCGCGTCCATGAACGACATCCCGTAGACGTAGTGCTTCCCGTCAGCGGGGTCGACCGCGCGGTGCAGCCCTTCGCCGTCGTTGCGGAACCCCATCACCGCCTCCACGACGAGCTCGTGCTCGTCCGGCGTGGTGGACAGGGCCAGCCTGCCGCGGTCCCAGGAACCGAGGTCGAGCGGCCGCCCGTCGAGAACGGCCGACCGGAGCTCCTTCGGCTTCACGTCGACGAACGTGTCGCCGCCGCGGCTGGTGAACCGGATGACGGTGCGGGACAGGAACGTCTCGTCGCTCGTAGTCAGGTCCAGGGTGACGTCGTAGGACGTGATGTCGAGGAGCGCCCGCCGGCGGACCGCCTCCTCGCGGGTGAGGCTGTGGAACTGCGACATCCGCCGACCCTAGCCCGCGGTCGCGCCTTCCGCCGAGGGGAGGTTCTGCACCCGCAGCTGGCCGCGGGCGACCAGCCGTCCCTCGCCGTCGTGGGTCTCGATCAGCCACACCTGCTGGGACCGGCCCTGGTGCACCGGCGTGCCGACCGAGATGAGCTCGCCCTCCCGGACGGCACGGTAGAAGTCGGTGGTGTTGCTGACGCCGACGCACTTGCCCCGGTCGCCGAACCACGCCGAGGCGCCGATGCTGCCGAGGGTCTCCACGACGCTGGCGTGCACGCCGCCGTGGACGATCCCGAACGGCTGGTGGTGCTGCTCGCCGGCCGCCCAGCGGGCCTCCACGCGGTCGCCGCTCAGCGAGGTGACCTCCAGCCCGAGGTACTTCACGAACGGGCCGCTGAAGTCCCCGTTGACGACCTCGAGGTCCATCAACGGCCCTGGTTGGCCACGGCCTTGATGGCGTCCGCAGCGGCGTCGGGGTCGAGGTACTGGCCGCCGCGCTCGAGGGGACGCATCTGCTCGTCGAGCTTGTAGACGAGCGGGATCCCGGTCGGGATGTTGAGCCCGACGACGGCCTCCTCGGACATGTCGTCGAGGTGCTTCACCAGCGCCCGCAGGCTGTTGCCGTGGGCGGTGACCAGGACGGTGCGGCCGGTGAGCAGGTCGGGCACGATCGCGTCGTACCAGTAGGGGAGCATCCGCTCGACGACGTCCTTGAGGCACTCGGTGCGCGGGACGATCTCGTCCGGCAGCTCGGCGTACTGCGCGTCGCCGATCTGGGAGTACTCGTCGTCGTCGGCGATCCGCGGTGGCGGGGTGTCGTAGGAGCGACGCCAGAGCATGAACTGCTCCTCGCCGAACTCCTCCTTCGTCGCCTTCTTGTCCTTGCCCTGCAGGGCGCCGTAGTGACGCTCGTTGAGCCGCCAGGAGCGCCGCACCGGGAGCCACAGCCGGTCACAGGTGTCGAGCGCGAGCTGGGCGGTGACGATCGCGCGACGCAGCAGCGAGGTGTGCAGCACCTCGGGCAGGAAGCCCGCGTCGGCCATCAGCTCGCCGCCGCGTGCCGCCTCGGCGCGACCCTTCTCGGTCAGCGCGACGTCGACCCAGCCGGTGAAGAGGTTCTTGGCGTTCCACTCGCTCTCGCCGTGGCGGAGCAGCACCAGCGTGTACGGCGCGGCAGCGGCTGTCATGCGGCTCAGCCCGTCAGCTCGGTGGGCTCGGTCGAGCCGGCGACCGGGGCCTCGGGGATCTCGATGTCGGCGTAGTCGACGCCCGGCGCCAGCACCGGCACGTTGACCTCGATCTCCTCGCCGCTCTCGAAGGTGAACGCCAGGCGGACGTACTTGCCGGGAGCCACGAGCTCGGGGTCGCCGCTGACCGCCACCACCGCGGAGCCCTCGTTGGCCAGCTGGAGCATCGAACCGGCGGGGATCGCGGTCTCACCCTCGACGATCGAGAACTGGACGCCCTCGAAGTCGTCGACGCCGCGCACGCCGGTGAGCTCGTCGTCCCCCTCGACCTCGGTCTGCGTGTCCTGGGAGTCCTGCGAGTCACCCGACTCGGCACCGACGGGAGCCCGCCCCGACGTGCCCGGGTTCGACAGTCCGGCGATCAGCCGGCCCTGCCCGGGCTCCTCGCTGACGATCAGTGCGTTCAGCACGTCGACGGTGCCCTCACGGGCGTTCTCGCCGTCGGCCGGGGTGTAGTACTGGTCGGTCTGCGCGTCGAAGTTCGTGGTGGCGCACGACGACAGCGTGGGCACGGCCAGGAGCATCGCGACGGCGGTCGAGCGGACAAGGCGCCGGGTCTTGGTGGCGTTCACGCCGCAGAGTCTAGGGGACCGGCTCGGCCCGCCTGCGGCTACCGCTGCAGTCCCTGCGTGAAGCCGGCCAGGACGAGCCCGCCGACCACCAGCGCCAGGTAGACGCCGGTCACGAGGAGCAGCTTCGGGGCGCCGATCTTCAGCGCCACTCGGAGCGGGAGGCTGCGCACGCCGTTGCGGTTGTCGCCCACCAGGTCGGGGAGTGCGGTCGCGAAGTGGATGCCGATCCCGAGCAGGGCCGACAGCAGGGTCATCGCCACGGTCGGGGGGCCGCCGTGGAGCCCGCCGCCCCAGCCGCCGTACGACAGGAAGGTGGGGAGCAGGCCGAAGCTCACCGCCCACGGGAGCCAGGACAGCACCGTCACCTTGATGCGCGAGTTGTAGAGCCAGGCGGCAGCGACCGACAGCAGGTGGGCGATGCCGGCGGTGGTGCCGTTGGAGATCGACAGCGGCACCAGCAGGCAGGTCGCGCAGGCGATCGCGAACGTGACCGTGCTCGGATGCACCCAGCCCTGCGCGACCGGCTTGTCGAGCCGCTCCGCGGCGACGTCGCGCTGCCGGTCCGCGACGTCGTTCATCCAGCCGGCGGTGACCCGTCCGACGAGCACCGTGACGACGACGAGGCCGACCTCGCGGCCCGTGCGACCGGACAGCGCGGCGGCAGCGCCGACCCCCACCGCGATGAGCGTCGACAGCAGCGGGTGCGCCGCCAGGACCAGTGCGATCGCCGTGCCGGGGTTCCTCCGCAAGACCATCCCTGCAGTATCACCGCCCGGCGCCCGGGTGTCCCGTACCCGACCCCGATCGGCCCGGCGGAGGAGCGGTCCGTACGCCGCTGCAGCGGCCGCCCAGGCACATGGATATGGGATCTGTCAAGCCTCTGTACACCCTCTGACCTGCGGAAACGCGGAAGGAGCACCTTCGGGGCCGTGTTATCCTGGTCACCTAGGAAAGGGCACTGAACATATGACTTTCACCGTCGGCGAAACGGTTGTCTACCCGAACCACGGCGCTGCCGTGATCGAAAACATCGAGACTCGGCAGATCAAGGGGGAGGACAAGCTCTACCTCGTTCTCCGCATCGTCGCCCAGCAGGACCTCGTGGTCCGGGTGCCGGCATGCAACCTCGATCTCGTCGGTGTCCGCGACGTGGTCGACAAGGAGGGTCTCGAGCGTGTGTTCGAGGTCCTGCGGGCCTCGTTCACCGAGGAGCCGACCAACTGGTCGCGCCGCTACAAGGCCAACCTCGAGAAGCTGCACTCGGGTGACGTCATGAAGGTCGCCGAGGTCGTCCGCGACCTGTGGCGCCGCGAGCGCGACCGCGGCCTGTCCGCCGGTGAGAAGCGCATGCTGGCCAAGGCCCGTCAGATCCTGGTCTCCGAGCTGGCGCTCGCCGAGCACACCAACGAGGACAAGGCCGAGACGCTCCTCGACGAGGTCCTCGCTTCCTGAGCTGACCGCACGAGCCACGACAGCCCCCCAAGCCGCTTGGGGGGCTGTCGCCTTTCCCGGGGCCGTTCGGCCGTGCGGTCGTGAGGTCGTGCAGGTGAGAGTGCGCCCCAGCGCACTGTGGGCTGCACGACCTGGGCCCGACGTCCTGGGCCCGACGTCAGTCCCTGTCAGCCACCGTCCAGACGATCGCCGTCGCGATGGCGGCGACGCCTTCTCCGCGACCGGTCAGGCCCAGCCCGTCCGTGGTGGTCGCCGAGACGCTCACCGGAGCCCCGACGGCCGAGCTGAGCGCGGCCTGCGCCTCGTCGCGGCGCGCGCCGAGCCGGGGACGGTTGCCGATCACCTGCACGGCGACGTTGCCGATCTCGAACCCTGCCCGGCGGACCAGCCGGGCCGCCTCGGCAAGCAGCGCGACGCCGCTCGCGCCCTGCCACTGCGGCTCCGCGGTCCCGAAGTGGAGGCCGAGGTCGCCGATCCCGGCCGCCGAGAACAGGGCGTCGCAGGCGGCGTGCGCGGCGACGTCGGCATCGGAGTGGCCGGCCAGCCCGCGCGGCTCCTCGGGGAAGTGGAGCCCGGCCAGCCACATCGGGCGGGGCTCGGACTCCCCGGCGAAGGCATGCACGTCGGTGCCGATCCCCACCCGCGGTGCACTGGTCATGAGCAGCATCTTTGCGCACCTCGGTTGGCCCGGTGCGCCACCATGGGAGCGTGACCGTCCCCTCCGTGCTGCCGCGAGGACGGCTCGCCGTCGCCGGTGCGCTGACCGGGGCGGCTGGTCTCGCCGTCAGCCTCGCCGCGGCGGCGCTGCTGCGCGAGCGGCTCACGCCACCCGACGCGGTGGCCGAGACCGTGATCGACGCGACCCCCGGCAAGGCGGTCAGCGTGCTCGTCGACCTCTTCGGCAGGTGGGACAAGCCGCTCCTGGTCGGTGGTGTCGTCGTCGTCCTGCTGCTGCTCTCCGCACTCGGGGGAGTGCTCGCCGGCCGGGTGCAGCTGCGCGGCCAGCTGGTGTTCCTCGCCATGGGTGCCGCCGCGGCCGCGGCGATCCTGACCCGGCCCCAGTGGTCGATGGTCTCCCTCGTCCCGGTGATCGCGGGCACGCTGACCTGGCTGGCCGTGCTGCCGTTCCTGACGAGCGCGGAGGCAACCGGCACCCGGCCGGCGGGCGGGGACGGCGACGCCTCGCGACGCAGGTTCCTGCAGCGGGCCGGGATCGTCGCGCTCGCGACGGTGGCGGTCGGCGTCGGCAGCCGCTTCCTCGGTCGTCAGCGGCGGATCGTCGAGGACGCCCGGGAGCAGCTCGCCCTGCCCGCGACCGACGGCGACGTGCCGTCAGGGGCGCAGCTCGACCTCGCCGACCTCGAGCCGTGGCGCACGCCGAACGACGACTTCTACCGGATCGACACCGCGGTCGTCGTCCCTGCGGTGGCCGCCGCGGAGTGGCGGCTCCGCATCCACGGCATGGTCGAGAACGAGCTGGTGCTGACCTACCAGGACCTGCTCGACCGTGGGCTCACCGAGGCGTGGGTGACGCTCTGCTGCGTCTCCAACCCGGTGGGTGGCGAGCTGATCGGCAACGCCTGGTGGAGCGGCGTCCGGGTGGCCGACCTGCTGGCCGAGGCCCGCCCGCTGGCCGACGCCGACGCGGTGCTGCAGACCTCCGAGGACGGCTGGACCTGCGGCACCCCGCTCGGGGCGCTCACCGACGACCGGGACGCGCTGCTCGCGGTCGCCATGAACGGCGAGCCGCTGCCGCTCGAGCACGGCTTCCCCGTGCGGATGGTGGTGCCGGGGCTCTACGGCTACGTCTCGGCGACCAAGTGGCTCGTCGACCTCGAGGTCACCCGCTTCGACGACTTCGACGCCTTCTGGACCGGCAAGGGGTGGGCCGAGGAGGGGCCGGTGCGGACCCAGTCGCGGATCGACGTACCCCGGTCGAACCATCGGGTCATGGCGGGTCCGGTGCGGGTCGGCGGAGTCGCCTGGGCGCAGCACACGGGGGTCGAGAAGGTCGAGGTCCGGCTGGACGGCGGGCCCTGGACACCGGTCGAGCTGGGGCGTGTGCCGTCCACCGACACCTGGGTGCAGTGGGCAGGCACCGTGGAGGCCGATGCCGGCGTGCACACCCTGGCGGTCCGGGCCACCGACAGGTCCGGCTACGAGCAGACCGGCGTGAAGCGGGATGTCGTCCCCGACGGCGCCACCGGCTGGCACACCGTCGAGTTCACCGCCGAGTAGTCCGTCGACGGGCTCCGGACCGTTTCACCAGTTGCGGTTGCCGTCGCGCTGCGGCAGCGGGTGCGCGTCGTCGTGGACGACGTACACGAGTCCGCCGGAGCCCCGCATCGACGTGCCCGACGCGTAGCGCTTGAGCCACGCGTCCTCGAACTGGCCGCGGTCGTAGACCCGGCGGACCCCCGAGCGCGACGATGCGGCGGGGTCGTTCACGACGACGTCGCCGTCGCTCTGGAAGCCGACGATCACGAGCAGGTGGCCGTTGGTGGACGAGATCGGCGCCCCCGACAGCTGGCCGGAGGAGAACGCGATCGAGGCGACCAGCGGGATGCCGGCGGCGATGAACCGCTCGGCCTCGGTCAGGCTGCGCAGCCGGGTCACGAAGGCGCCGCCGTCCCCCGACCCGACCCGTGAGCCGGCGTAGGCGGTGTTGAACGACCAGTTGCCGGTCCCGCCGAAGGCGGCGTCGTACGTCATCCGCGCGTGGTGGGCGACGACACGGTCGGGGTAGTCGCGCTTGACCCAGCGGTACCGCCGGGGAGCGGGCAGGGCGTCGTAGTAGTCGAGGACCATCGTCAGCGACGTCGGGGAACACCAGGCCTCGCCCCCGCCGTCGTACTGCGGGTAGGTGCCGCGGTGCACCATCTGGCTGTAGCTGGGCACCGAGAGCACCTTTCCGAGTGCTGCCGTGGAGCCGGCTCCGGCTCGCGACGTGCTCACCGACGAGGCGTTCGGCAGCACCGACGCCATCGCGCCGACGGCGTCGATCGACGGCCTCGCCTTGCCGCCCGTACGCCGGTGCAGGGTGACCCGGAGCTGCCAGGCGCCGGCCCCCGAGGTGAGCCACGTGTCGTAGGCGGTGCGGCCGAGGTCGTCGCCCTGGCTGTCCGAGCTGGACCGGCGGGTGTGCTCCCGGTCGTCCAGGGACCAGTTCGCGATCGTGTCCCAGCTCGAGCGTCGGTCACCGTTGCGGCCGCGGACCTCGATCTCGACGAACGAGGCACCGGGCGTCGAGCCCTCCCAGGACGGGACCAGCTCGGTGAAGTCGTACCCCGGTCGGACCCAGGGCGACTGCCAGGTGCCCAGCTCGTAGTCGCCGCTGGTGGCCACCGGGTCGGTCAGCTTGAGGGTGCCGTCGACGATGCGCACCCCGCGAGCCCGGCCCTCGGCCAGCTGCTCGTCGCTGTCCCACTGGGTGACCACGATGCGTCGGGCGGGGACGGCCGCCTCCGCGGTGGTGGCCAGGGACGCGGGCAGCCCGGAGGTCAGGCCGACGGTGGCGAGGGTCAGGGGCAGCAGGTGACGAGGGCGCACCGAGCCACGATAGGACGACTTGTGCCTCATTGGTCCTTTTCCGTCACATCGGTCACCGAGTCGCAACGGACGGGCGAGGGGCGCTGCGCCCGTAGGATTGCCCGGTGACGATCCGGCTCTACGACACCGTGACCCGCGAGGTCCGCGACTTCGTGCCCCTCCAGGAGGGGAAGGTCGGCATGTACGTCTGCGGGCTGACCGTGCAGTCCGAGCCCCATGTCGGCCACGTCCGGTCGGCGGTGAACTTCGACCTGCTGCGCCGCTGGTTCACCCATCGTGGGTACGACGTCACGTTCATCCGCAACGTCACCGACATCGACGACAAGATCCTCGTGAAGTCGGCCGAGCAGGGCCGCCCCTGGTACAACCTGGCCTACGACATGGCGCGCGAGCTGACCCGGGCCTACGAGGCGCTCAACGTGCTGCCGCCGACGTACGAGCCACTGGCCACCGGCCACATCCCCGAGATGGTCGTGCTCATCGAGCGGCTGATCGAGCGCGGTCACGCCTACCCGGCCGCCGACGGCACGGGCGACGTCTACTTCGACGTGCAGTCGTGGCCGGCGTACGGCGAGGTGTCGGGGCAGCGGATCGACGAGATGACCCCGGCCGAGGACGCCGACCCGCGAGGCAAGCGGGACCCGCGCGACTTCGCGCTCTGGAAGGGGCGCAAGCCGTCGGAGCCGGAGAGCGCCTCGTGGCCGTCGCCGTGGGGACAGGGCCGTCCCGGCTGGCACATCGAGTGCTCGGCGATGGCGCTGAAGTACCTCGGGGACAGCTTCGACATCCACGGCGGCGGCGTCGACCTGCGCTTCCCGCACCACGAGAACGAGCAGGCCCAGTCGCGCGCCGCGGGCTGCGGCTTCGCCTCGACGTGGATGCACAACGCCTGGATCACCACCGCCGGCGAGAAGATGAGCAAGTCGCTCGGCAACAGCCTGACCATCCCGTCGGTGCTCGAGCGGACCCGCGCGATCGACCTGCGCTTCTACATCGTCGCTGCGCACTACCGCTCGCACGTGGAGTTCTCCGACCAGGCGCTCGAGGAGCACGCAGCCGGGTTCCAGCGGATCGAGAACTTCCTCGACCGTGCGGCGCAGGAGGTCGGCGAAGTCGGGATCGGTGAGATCGACCCGCGGTTCGCCGAGGCGATGGACGACGACCTCGGTGCGCCCGCGGCGGTCGCGGTGATCTACGACCTCGTCCGCGAGGGCAACAAGCTGCTGGCCGCAGGTCCCGCCGACGAGCTCCGGCGTACGGCGTCGTCGGTCCGTGCCATGCTCGACGTCATGGGGATCGACCCGTTCGACCCCCACTGGTCCGGCGGCGGGTCCGCGTCGTCCGACGAGGAGCGGCTGCGGAGCGCGGTCGACGCCCTGGTCGGCACGCTCCTCGAGCAGCGCCAGACGGCTCGTGCGAGCAAGGACTTCACCACGGCGGACGCGATCCGGGACCGCATCAAGGCCGCCGGCATCGAGGTGGAGGACACTGCCTCCGGCCCGAGCTGGTCGCTCAGCTGACGCTCCATCCAGCACATTAAGGAACACTCATGGCAGGCAACTCGTCCCGACGCGGGGCGATCAAGAAGACCGGCAAGGGCAACCCGACCGCCGGGTCGGGTGGCCGGGTGCGCCGCGGTCTCGAGGGCCGGGGACCGACCCCGAAGGCCGTGGAACGCGAGGGTCACAAGGCCTACAAGGCGAAGACGCGCACCGACAAGGCGGCCGCCAAGAAGCCGCAGCGGCGATCGAAGGGCGACACCGAGTGGGTCGCGGGTCGCAACTCGGTCGTCGAGGCACTGCGGGCGAAGCTGCCCCTGACCACCGTCTACGTCGCCGAGGGCGCGGAGCGTGACGGCCGGCTGCGCGAGGCGTTCCGGCTGACCGCCGACCACGGGATCGCGGTCCTCGAGGTGAGCCGCAACGAGCTGGACCGGCTCACGAACAACGCGGTGCACCAAGGGCTGGCCGCCAAGATGCCGGCGTACGAGTACGCCCACCCCGACGACCTCCTCGACCGGGCCGCCGAGCTGGCCGAGAAGCCGCTGATCGTGGCGCTCGACTCGGTGACCGACCCCCGCAACCTCGGAGCGGTCGTGCGCAGCGCCGCCGGCTTCGGGGCGCACGGCGTGCTCGTCCCCGAGCGCCGGGCAGCCGGGATGACCGCGTCGGCCTGGAAGACCTCGGCCGGGGCCGCCGCCCGGGTGCCCGTCGCCCAGGCCGTGAACCTGACCCGGCAGCTCAAGGCCTACCAGGACGCCGGCTGCATGGTCGTCGGTCTCGCCGCCGACGGCGACGTCTCGCTGCCGGAGCTCGACCTCGCTGACGGCCCCCTCGTCGTCGTCGTGGGTTCGGAGGGTGACGGCCTGTCCCGGCTGGTCGCCGAGACCTGCGACCAGCTCGTCTCGATCCCGATGGTGAACTCGCTGGAGTCCCTCAACGCGGGCGTCGCGGCCGGCGTCGCGCTGTACGCGATCGCCGAGAAGCGCGGCACGCTGACCCGGTAGTCGGTCGCACGCGCTGCACCCGATCCACTGGCTGCTGGTCCTTCCCGGGGCTGACACAATGGCCACCTACGTACTTGTCGGTAACCAGTGAGGTGTAAGCATGCGGCGTTCGATCTACGACGAGGACCACGAGGCGTTCCGGTCGTCGGTCCGGGAGTTCCTGGACCGTCAGGTGAAGCCGCAGCTCGAGGAGCACGTCGCGAACAAGCAGATCCCGCGTGAGTTCTGGATCGAGGCCGGCAAGCAGGGGTTCCTCGGCCTCGAGGTCCCCGAGCAGTACGGCGGCTCCGAAGCCGGTGACTACCGGTTCAACTCGGTGCTGACCGAGGAGCTGGCCAAGGTCAACATGGCCCTCCCGTCGTGCGTCGGCATCCACGCCGACATCTGCGCGCCGTACCTGGTGCACCTCACCACCGACGAGCAGAAGCAGCGGTGGCTGCCGGGCTTCTGCAGCGGCGAGATCCTCACCGCGATCGGCATGACCGAGCCGTCCGGCGGTTCCGACCTCGCGGCGCTGAAGACGACCGCGGTCAAGGACGGCGACGACTACATTCTCAACGGGTCGAAGACGTTCATCACCAACGGATACTCCGCGGACCTCATCATCGTCGCCGCGCGCACCGCGCCGGAGAAGAAGGCCCGCGGCATCACGCTGTTCGGGGTCGAGGCGACGATGGAGGGCTTCTCCCGGGGTCGCAAGCTCGACAAGGCCGGCCAGGACGAGTCCGACACCGCCGAGCTGTTCTTCGAGGACATGCGGGTGCCGGCCGCGAACATCATCGGCGAGCTCGACAGCGGCTTCATCCACATGATGACGTGGCTGCCGCAGGAGCGCCTCGGTGCCGCGGTGACGAACATCCAGCACGCCGCGCAGATCCTCGAGGAGACGATCCAGTACACGAAGGACCGCAAGGCCTTCGGCCAGTCGATCGGCTCCTTCCAGCACAACAAGTTCCTGATGGCCGAGCTGGTGACGAAGGTCGAGGCGACGCAGACCTACGTCGACCAGGCGGTCCTCGCCCACACCGAGGGCAAGCTCGACCCGATCGGCGCCGCGAAGGTGAAGTGGTTCTCCTCCGAGGTGCAGAACGAGGTCATCGACCACTGCGTGCAGCTCTACGGCGGCTACGGCTACATGAACGAGTACCGCGTGACCCGTGCCTGGCGCGACGCCCGCGTGACGAAGATCTGGGCCGGCTCGAACGAGATCATGAAGGAGCTCATCGGCCGCGACCTCGGCCTCTAGGCCGGTTGCCGGTTTCCCAAGGTATGTCGGCCTGTTGTCACTGCCCACGGGTCACATCCCGTGGGCAGTGACAATTCATCGTGGGGAGTGCCAGTTTGCCGACATCCCTTGGGAAACCGCACGCGCTCTCAGCGCCTCGCCGGGCCCCCGCCAGGTAAGTCGGTACCACCAAGGCCAGTGCCCACCCGCGGCGGGATCGGTTCACGTCCGCCGGGAATTCCTCAGAACGTCAGCTCGGCCGCCTCGAGGAGTGACGGGCCGTACAAGGTGAGCAGCCGGCCACTGACCAGTCGCGTCGCCGTCCGCGCGAAGGCTTCGGGTCCGTCCTCGGCGGTGAACACGTATGGCTCGTCCGGCAGCAGCACGAGGTCGGCGCCGCTCGCGTCGAGCACCTCGACGGTGACCTTCGGGTAGCGGTCCGCGTGGCCGGCGTACACGTTCTCGGCGCCGAGCCGGCGCAGCAGGTCGCCGGTGAACGTCGCGCGGCCCACGACCATCCACGGGTCGCGCCAGATCGGCACCGCGACCCGGGTCCGTACGGCGGGCAGGGGCCCGTCCCACGCAGCGACCGCCTGGTCGAGCCACGGCGGCCTTCCCCATCGCAGGCCCTCGTCGAAGAGCCGGCTCATCGACTCGAGCGCCTGGGGCACGGTCTCGATGACTGTCACCCAGACAAGAATCCCGGCCTCGCGCATCCGGCGGACGTCGAGCTCGCGGTTCTCCTCCTGGTTGACGACGACGAGGTCCGGGCGGAGCTCGACGATCTTCTTGACGTCGGGGTTCTTGGTGCCCCGGACCCGGGCGACGTCCAGGTCGGCCGGGTGCGTGCACCAGTCGGTGGCCCCGACGATCGCCTCCGGACGGGTGGCGACGAGGGCCTCGGTCAGCGAGGGGACCAGCGAGACCACCCGGTGGGCCGGACCGGTCACGTCGACGGCGGCGCCGAGGTCGTCGCGCAGCACCACGGCCTCAGCTCCGTCCCGACAGGGGCAGGACCAGCCGTGCATCCCCGTCGTCGGTGACCCGCACCGGGACACCCCAGTCCTGCTGGTGCAGGTGGCAAGCGGCTCCCTCCCCGCCCTCGGCATCGCAGGACGCCGCGCGCGCAGCGACGTGGAGCACGCCGTCGCCGACCGCAGGGTCGATCGTCACGGTCCGCACCAGCGACGTGCCGCGGCCCTCGCCCGAGGCGAGCAGTGCCTGGGGGGTCGCGGAGACGAGCAGCTGCGACGGCGGTCCGAAGCGGTCGTCGACCTTCTGCCCCGGCGGCGGAGTGAAGTCGATGACGATCTCGACCTCACCGCCACGGAGCTCGGTCGGTGGTCGCTGGGTCCGGTGCGCGAAGCCGTCGACCCGGGCGGCAGCTCCGAGCGGCACCCGAGTGAGGCGGTGGGCTGCGGACTCGACGACGAGCAGGTGGTCACCGTCGACGACCGCGCCGCTGGGCTCGGCGAGCCCGGTCGCCAGCGTCGTGACCTCACCCCCGGCCACCCGGCGCACCGCGCCGTTGTAGGTGTCGCAGACCGCGACCGACCCGTCGGGCAGCACGGTGACGCCGAGCGGGTGCTGCATCAGCGCCTGCTCGGCGGGTCCGTCGCGGAAGCCGAAGTCGAAGAGCCCGGTGCCGACGAGGGACCGGACCGCTCCGTCCGCCACCACCCGCACGCTCGAGGTCTCGCTGTCCGCCAGCCACAGCCGCTCACCGTCGGCAGCCAAGCCGGAGGTCTGCGCGAACCACGCTTCCCGCAGCGGTCCGTCGACGATCCCCTCGTTCGTCGTCCCGGCGGTGACCTCGGCCGCTCCGGAGCTCGGGTCGAACGTCCACAGCTGGTGGATGCCGGCCATCGCCACCCAGACACGGTCCTGCCACCACGCCACGTCCCACGGACTGGAGAGCGTCCCTTCCGACCCCGGCGTGCCGGGGAAGAGCTGACGGCCGTCGCCGGCGAGCGTGCGCACCGACCCGTCGGAGAGCCGCACCCCGCGCAGCGCGTGGTTCACGGTGTCGGCGACCACGACGTCGTAGCCGACGGTCGCCGCGACGTCAGGAGGCAGCAGGCACAGGCCGTTGGGCTCGGCGAACCTCGCGACCCCGGCCGCCCCGTCGACCAGGCCGCGGTCGCCCGAGCCGACGCGCCGCACGACGGTCTCGGCGTCCGCAGCGAGCTCGACGAGGCTGTGGTGGCCCGCGTCGGCCACCAGGAAGCCACCGCCGGGAAGGGCCACGAGCTTGGCCGGGAAGCGGAGGTCGCCCTCCATGACCGCCGGC
>CADCUK010000108.1:43718-92027 GCA_902805865.1 uncultured Nocardioidaceae bacterium
GAGTCGCCGGGCTGCAGCGTGCCCTTGGCCAGGTGCTCCTGGTGCAGCTCCCCGAGCAGGGCGTCGATGGCGTGCGCGTGACCCTCGCCGGCGTACTGCGCGACGACGTAGCCCTCGGGGTCGACCAGCACGAGCGTCGGCCACGCCCGGGCCGTGTAGGCCTGCCACGTCACCAGCTCCGGGTCGTCGAGGACCGGGTGCTCGACGGCGTACCGCTCGACGGCGGCGACCAGCGCGTCCGGGTCGGCCTCGTGGACGAACTTCGGGGAGTGCACGCCCACGACGACGAGCTCACCGGCGTACTTCTCCTCGACCGGCCGCAGCTCGTCGAGCACGTGGAGACAGTTGATGCAGCAGAAGGCCCAGAAGTCGAGCAGCAGGAAGCGGCCGCGGAAGTCGGTGACCGAGAACGACTCGCCCCCGGTGTTCAACCAGCCGCGACCGTGCAGCTCCGGCGCGCGGACGCGAGGCAACGACGACATGGGACAAGTGTCGGCCATGGCCGTTCGGCGGTCAGCCGCGCCCGGCGTCCCGCAGCACCCGCTGGACCATCGCGAGTCGGGCAGCGCAGCGCGCAGGCATCGTCGTCCAGTAGTAGGGGAACGTCATCACCGCGATGGCCAGGGCCCAGCCGCGGGCGACCAGCCACGTCCGGTCGTCGACGTCCAGCGTGCTGCGGAAGGCGTCGCGGGCGCCCTCGTCGAAGAGCTCCCAGGCCACTGCCAGGTCCACGGTCGGGTCGCCGACCGAGAGACCGCCGAAGTCCAGCACCGCAGTCAGCCGGCCGTCCTGCACGAGCAGGTTCTCCGCGAGGAGGTCGCCGTGCAGCCAGTGGACGGACAGGGACGCACCTCGAGCCGCAGCCACGGCTCCGTCCCAGGTCGCCAGCACGGCGTCGACATCGAGTCGCAGCCCCGTCAACGACCGGCACTGCTCGGCGAAGGACTTGATGTCCGCGTCGATCCCGACCAAGGACTCGGCGCGGTACCACCGGAGGGCCGGGTCGTGCGTCGCCTCCGCCGGGACCTCGAGGTCCCGCAGGCTCCGGACGACCGCAGCGACGTCACGGGCCAACCGCTCCTGCGACAGCGACGCAGCCCCGGCGACGGGGTGCTCACCGTCGAGCCGGCGCACCACCGACCAGTGCTCCGGGTAGCTGCCACTGGGATGTCCCGACGCCACCACCTCTGGGACGGCGACCGGCAGCGACCGTCCCAGGTGCGGCAGCCAGCGCGCTTCCTTGAGGATGGTCTCGCTTCCGCCCGGCTGCCTGGGCACGCGGACCAGCAGCTCTTCTCCGAGGAGGAAGAGGGCGTTGCTCGACCCCGTGGACGGCAACCTGCGGACATCGCCTGCGAGCTGGGGCAGCTGGTCCGCGACGAGCTGGGCCACGAGGTCCTCGTCGATGCGGAGCTCGTCCGCGTGCAGTGGCGTCACCGCGAGGTCAGTCCAGGACCCGGATCGTGAACGTCGCCATGTCCTCGATGTCGAGCTGCTCGGCCCGGCGTACCGCCTTCTTGACGGGCAGGACGTAGGAGTCGAGCGGCCTGGAGGGGAACAGGCTGGTCCGCCAGGTGCTGCTGCCGACGGTCACCTCGACGCGCACCGAGCCGAAGCCGCGCGGCGGTGTGCTCACGAGGTCGTCCACCTGCCGCGAGAGGTCGGACGGCAGCGCGACCAGGGCCCAGGAGTCGGGCCGCTCCTCCTGCCAGGCGAACAGCGTCCCCTCGAACGACAGCACGTCACCGGCCTTCGAGCAGTGCCGCCACCCGAAGGATCGCCTGGGCGTAGCCGTCGACGCCCTGGCCGATGATCGCGTCGTCGGCCACCAGCGAGACGAACGACTGGTGCCGGAACTCCTCGCGCGCGTGGATGTCGGAGATGTGGACCTCGACGACCGGTGCCTCCACGACCGCCAGGGCGTCCATGATCGCGATCGAGGTGTGGGTGTAGGCGCCGAAGTTGCCGACGACCGCGGCGCCGGCCTCGAACGCCTCGTGGATCCAGTCGATGAGCACGCCCTCGTGGTTGGACTGCCGGAACACCAGCTCGAGCCCGGCCTCGCGCGCGGCCTCGGCGCAGAGCGACTCGACGTCGACGAGCGTCGCGGTCCCGTAGACAGACGGGTCCCGTCGGCCGAGCAGGTTGAGGTTCGGCCCGTTCAGCACGTGCACTTGGCGGAGGGTCACCCGTCCGTCATACCACTGAGGAACTCGCTGGTGCCGTGCTCGAGCTTGTACGTCGCGAGCTCGTCGCCCCTGGTGCGGCCACGGTTGACGATCACGACCGGTGTGCCGTGCTTGGCGGCGTGCCGGACGAAGCGGAACCCGGACATCACCGTGAGCGACGAGCCGAGCACCAGCAGCGCCTCGGCGGCGTCGACCATCTCGTAGCAACGGGCGACGCGGTCCTTGGGGACGTTCTCGCCGAAGAACACCACGTCGGGCTTGAGCACGCCGCCGCAGCAGCTGCACGACGGCACGACGAAGTCAGCGGTGTCGTCGAGCTCGACGTCGCCGTCCGGGCGCGCGGGCGCGGTGGCGTGCCGGGCCAGCCAGTCAGGGTTCAGCTCCGCCATCTCGTGCTGCAGCACGGCCCTGGACATCCGGTCGCGGCAGCCGAGGCACACCACCTCGGCGATGCGGCCGTGCAGCGCGACCAGTCGCTGCGACCCGGCCTGCTCGTGCAGCCCGTCGACGTTCTGCGTGACCACCCCGCTGCAGCGGCCGCTCCCCTCGAGCCGGGAGAGCGCGTGGTGACCCGGGTTCGGCACCGCGTCGTGCATCCGCGACCAGCCGAGGAACGACCGCGCCCAGTACCGCTGCTGCGGACGCGGGCCCGAGACGAACTCCTGGTAGGTCATCGGTGTCACCGGTGTCCGGGTCCGCATGGCCGCGCCGGGCCCGCGGTAGTCGGGGATCCCCGAGTCGGTGCTCATCCCCGCGCCGGTCAACGCCGTGAAGCAGCGGGTCCGCAGCAAGCCGACCGCCTGCGACCACGCCTCGACGTCCCGGTCGGAGGAGGCGGCGATCAGGCTCACGCCCACGAATGTACGTCGGCGCGCATAACCTCACGCCATGGCAAACAACCCCGTCGGACCCGTCGACGCCACCCAGGTCCCGCGGTACGCGGGCGAGACCACGTTCGCCCGGCTCCCCCGGCTGGCCGACGTCTCGGACGCCGACATCGCGGTGTGGGGCGTGCCGTTCGACGGCGGGGTGTCCTACCGTCCCGGCGCCCGGTTCGGGCCCAACCACGTGCGCCAGTCGTCGCGGCTGCTCCGCCCCTACAACCCAGCCCAGGAGGTCGAGCCGTTCCTGCGTGCCCAGGTGGCCGACGCGGGGGACCTCGGGGTGAACCCGTTCTCGATCGACGAGGCGATCGCGGCCGTCGAGGCAGGCGCCCGGCAGCTCAGCGCCACGTCGCGGTCGTTGCTGACGATCGGCGGCGACCACACGATCGCGCTCCCGCTGCTGCGCGTGCAGCACGAGCGGCACGGCCCGCTGGCGGTGCTCCACTTCGACGCCCACCTCGACACGTGGGACACCTACTTCGGGGCGCCGTACACCCACGGCACGCCGTTCCGCCGAGCGGCGGAGGAGGGGCTGATCGACGCCGAGCACTCCGTGCACGTGGGGCTGCGCGGACCGCTGTACTCGCGGCTCGACCTCGACGAGTCCGAGCAGATGGGCTTCGCAGCCGTGCACTGCCGCGACTTCGTCCGCAGCCCGATCGACGACATCATCGAACGGGTCCGCGCCCGGCTGGGCAACCGCCCCGTTTACGTCAGCGTCGACATCGACGTGCTCGACCCGGCCTTCGCCCCTGGCACCGGTACGCCGGAGGCCGGCGGACTGTCGAGCGCCCAGCTGCTCGAGGTGCTCAGGGGGTTGGCCGGGCTCGACGTCGTCGGTGCCGACATCGTCGAGGTCGCGCCGGCGTACGACCATGCCGAGATCACCGGCATCGCCGCCGCCCACACGGCCTACGAGCTCCTGTCGCTGCTGCCCGGCCGCCCCCGCTAGCCCCGGTCAGCCGCCGAGCAGTCCGCCGAGCCCCTGGGGCTTCGACTGCTGCTGGTTCGCACCGCCCTGGACCACCGACTCGCTCGGCTGGACCAGCACGTAGCCCTGGCCGCCGAACGCCATCTGCAGCATCTCCCCGGTGCCGCCGCGGACCAGCGACTTCAGCCCACCGGTGTCCACGCGGACGTCCATGCTCACGCCGGCCGTCCACAGCACGACCGCCTGGGCGTCGGCAAAGGTCGGCGCGCTGGCGACGTCGAGCGCGACCGGGTCGCCCTTGGTGGTGACGGCGACGTAGCCGGTGCCGCGCAGCGACACGTTGTAGAGGCCGCCGGTCATCGCGGCGCCGCGCGCCTGGATCCGGTGGATGTCCCACTCGATGGAGGACGAGAACGCGAGCACGTTGGCGCCGTTGACCGAGATCATGTCGTTCTCGAGGTAGATGACCTGGATCTCCGAGGCCAGGTCGGCGATGAACAGCTCGCCGTTGCCGGTGCACTGCATGATGTCGACGCCCTCGCCGGTCATCGCCTGCTTGAACATCTTGCCGAGGCCGCCGGAGCCCTTGTTCTCGAAGCGCACGTCGCCCTGGTAGGCGACCATCGAGCCGGTCTTGGCCCAGACCGGGCCGTAGTTCATCTGGACCTTGAGCATCTTCTTGTTCTGCAGCGAGAACGGGTCCTGGGAAGTGCTCTCCTTGAAGTCATTGAAGAGCGAGCCGTGAATGGGCAAGGTGATCTCCTGGGATCTGGTGCGTTCGGGCAGCAGCAGCCTAGGAGCGCGAGACGGGTCCAGATAGGGACTCTCGGCACATATTCGGTAGTCATACAGGAGGGATCGACATGGGTTTCCTGGACAAGGCGAAGGCTGCGGCCAACGACCTGGCGGCCAAGGCGGACACCGCGCTGGCGAATTCCGGCATGGGAGGACCCGGCGGCGCGACCGGTGGGCAGCCCGACAAGCTCTTCCGCGACCTCGGCGTGCTCGCCTACCTCGAGGCCACCGAGCGGCAGGCGCCCGAGGGGGAGCGCGAACGCATCATGGGCACCCTCCGCGAGGTCGAGCAGCGTGGAGGCATCCCGACGTTCGCCCTGCAGACCGCAGCGCCACCGCCGGGCAGCGTGCCGCCGCCTCCAGGAGCCGCCGCCCAGCAGGCGCAGCAGACACCGCCGCCGCCGACGATGGCCGCACCTCCTCCGGGTGCGCCGGTGCCTCAGGCGCCGGTGACACCGAGCGCGCCCCCGCCGCCGCCCCCGTCCTGGGCTCAGTCCGACGAGAGCTGACCGCCTGAGTCCGCCCGGGTGGTCCGCTGCAGGGACTCGGCGGTCTCGTGCAGCGACTGGGCCGCGCGCTCGAGGTCGACGACGATCGCCGCCGCGGTGAAGCGGTCCTCCTGGTGATCCCTCCAGGCCGCCCGGGTGGCGGCCCGGAGGTCCTCGATGTTGCGGGACAGCGTGGCGAAGGCCTTGGCCCACTCCTCGTCCTCGGGCCGCGCCCTGAGGACAGCCGCCATCGCCTCCAGACCGCCGGCCGTGGCGGGACGCAGCGAAGGGCCGAGGGCGACCTCGTGGGCATCGGCGGACTCCCGGTGGACGACGAGCTCGACGAGCTCCTCCACCAGCACTGCGAGGCGCCCGAGCGTGAGGGCGTGCTGTCGCTGCCGTTCTGCGGCCTCCCGCCACCGACGCTCGCGCCAGTTCGCCCGCCGCGCCTCGGTCACCTGCTGCGCCAGCCGGTGCATCTCGGCGAGGTACGGGGCCAGGTGCCACCGGCGGGCCTGCCACTCACCGGCGTTCGGCAGGTCGGGCTGCAGCAGTCCGTCGGCCAGGTCGTCCAGCTGGTCGGCGAGGATGCTGCGGAGCCGACGGAGGGTCAGGGAGTTGGCGGTGAGCGGCAGCGGCGGGAAGGCGCCGTTCACGACCACTCCGGCGGCAGCTCCGACCGTGGTCAGGCCGAGGTACGCCGCGACGTAGTAGGAGGGGTGGTCGCCGCCGATGATCAGCACGAAGAGCGCGGAGATCGGCACGTAGCTGGCCATCTCCCCGAGGCGGGGCCAGCTGCCCACCAGCGTGCCGACACCGACGACGATCGCGAGCGCGGCCACCTGCGGGATCTGGAGCGCCTGCGTCGTGGCCGCGATCACCGCACCGGCGCCGATGGCCATGACCGCCTGCGAGGCGTTGCGCAGCGAGCTCGCGAAGGTGCTGGTCACCGCGACGACCGCACCCAGGGGCGCGTAGTAGGGGTAGTCGTCGGCGAAGCCGCCCAGCGGCAGCACGACCAGCCACGCCAGGGCCGCTGCCAGTGCGGCCTTGGTGGCCAGCGCGAGCTGCGGACGCGCGTTGAGAGTGGCCCGCCAACCCGTGGGGTCGCCGTCCACTCCCCGCGTTCTCATCGGTAGTTCGTGAACTGCACCGCGAAGTCGTAGTCCTGCGCCTTCACCAGGGCGATGACGGCCTGCAGGTCGTCGCGCTTCTTCGAGCTGACCCGCAGCTCGTCACCCTGCACCTGGACCTTGACCCCCTTGGGGCCCTCGTCCCGGATCAGCTTGCCGACCTTCTTGGCGTCCTCCTGGGTGATGCCCTCCTTGAGGGCAACGCTGATCTTGGTCTCCTTGCCGGACTGGCGCGGCTCGCCGGCGTCGAGGATCTTCAGGCTCTGGTCGCGCTTGATCAGCTTCTCCTTGAAGACCTCGAGCACCGCCTTCGCGCGCTCCTCGGCGTTCGCGGAGATCTCGATGCCCTGGTCGCCGGACCACTTGATCTCGGCGCCGGTGCCCTTGAAGTCGTAGCGCTGGGCGAGCTCACGGGCCGCCTGGCTGAGCGCGTTGTCGACCTCCTGGCGGTCGATCTTGCTGACGATGTCGAACGACGAGTCGGCCATGGACGGGGTCCCTCCCGGATTCAGGTGTACGGCGGTGCTGCGCTATCCTTTCGTCTCGCTGCGTCCGGCTCAACTCGGACCCTGACATCTCTGGGTCCTCTGCTGAGGTCGTGGCAACGGCAGGTTGCCCGAGCGGCCAATGGGAGCGGACTGTAAATCCGTCGCGAAAGCTTCGCAGGTTCGAATCCTGCACCTGCCACCAGCGGAAACGCCCCGGCCGAGTGCCGGGGCGTTGCCTTTCCGCCAGGGGAGCTGCAGGTGCTCCTGCGCCGTCGTCCGCGTGCACCTCAGAGGATCGCGACCGGGTCCTCGACGGCGGTGCGAGCAGTCGTCCGAGTCGCCGGCACCACCACGCGCACGGTCCGCTCCCCGGGACGCAGCCCGGTGAGCACGGTGCTCGCCGTGCCGCCGACGAGCGGCACCGACTCCCGCGTCCGACCGACGCGGATCCAGAGCTCCTCCGGGAGGACCGCACCTGGAGCCGCGAGCACGTCCGCGCGCACGCGCAGCCGCTCGACGCCGGGACGGAGGCGGACGTCGAGATCCGGTGTGGCCTTCACGACGCTGGTGCCAGTGCTCTCGGTCTCCAGCGGCACGTAGCCCGGCCGCTCCCAACGCACCCGTGCGGAGATGCGCGCGCCGAGGTCGTCGGCGCCGAGCTCGTACGACGGCCCGGTCGCGGCAGGGACGACTCGCCCGTCGCGCAACCACTCGACCGTCGGGGAACCTTCCGGGCTCGTGGCTCCGGTCGTCACCTCGAGCACCTCTCCCAACCGCGGGACTCCCGACACCACCGGTGCGGTGGCAGGGGTGAGTGTCGCCTCGACCACCGGCGCGGTGGCCGGTGACGTCGCGAAGACCTCGGTGAACCCGCTCCTCGAGGCGGTGACGCGCACCGAGAGAGCGCTTCCCACCAGGGCCGCGTCGGGGGTGAGCTGCTCCCCGGCTGCGCCCTTGATCGGTACGCCGTCGGCGAGCCACTGGTACGACAGAGCGGCAGGCCTGGGGTCCCACGAGCCCGGGTCGGCGATGAGCGTGCCGTCGACGACGGGGTCCCCGGTGATGGCGGGGGCGGCCGTGCTGGTCAGCCTGCCGGGCACCACCCGCCGGGTCCGTGGGGAGAGCGCCGTGGCGGTCGGGTAGCCGAGCTTCGACGCGGTGACCCGGACCCGCACCCGTTGGCCCACCTGCTGCTCGCCGATCGTGAAGGTGGCCTTCGTCGCTCCGGGGAGGTCCACGCCGCCGGCCCGCCACTGGTACCGCACCTCGGCGGTGGGCGCCCAGGTGCCGGCCGTCGCGGTCAGCGTCGAGCCGACCTTGGCCGTGCCGCTGAGCGTCGGCCGGCTCACGTTGCTGAGGGAGGCGTCGTTGAAGTGGATGAAGCCGCTGGGCCAGCCGCGCGATCCGCGCGTCACCTTGGCCCAGGAGAAGTCCCCGCCCCAGCTGTCCTGGCTGATGATGATCGTGTCGGCGTCGACGACCCGCTCGACGTAGGCGACGTGCCCGGCGGAGCCGGCCGGGTAGACACCAGCTTTCCACCACGCGATCGAGCCGACCGTCGGGACGTGGTCGGTGATCGAGGCCATCGAGGTGCCCCAGTAGGTCGCGTTCCCGCTGCCCTCCCAGGGGCGGACGTCGGGGAGCCCGTTCTGGATCATCCGGAACGCCGCGTAGTTGGTGCAGTTGTGGCCGGCGTACATGCGCCAGTACATCGCGCCGCTCGCCCGCCCGTAGCCGGCGTCGGACATGCCGGCCTGGGCGCAGCCGGTGTACCCCCTGCACAGCGTCGTCACCTCGGCCGCCGCGGGCGGCGGGGCGACCAGCTGTGTGATCGTCACCAACGCCAGCAGGAGGGCCGAGAGGGTCGTTCGCAAGAGGCTGCTCACCCGGCGAGGCTAGGCGTGGACCTGCGACCGACGAGGCGGAATGCCGGAATTGGCGTCGTCGCCGGTGGGGGACCCACCTTTGACTCACTCAAGACGACTGCGGGATAGTCGACAGGTGCCGACCCCCACCGAGCTCGAGCAGATGCTGCGCGCAGCGGCTCTGCGCGTGACCCGACCGAGGCTCGCGGTGCTCCGCGCAGTGCACGAGCGGCCGCACGCGGACACCGACTCGATCATCAGTGCGGTCCGTGCCGACCTCGGTGAGGTCTCCCACCAAGCGGTGTACGACGTCCTCCGTGCGCTCACGTCCGCCGGTCTGCTGCGGCGGGTCCAGCCGGCGGGGTCGGTCGCGCGCTACGAGTCCCGGGTCGGCGACAACCACCACCACCTCGTGTGCCGGTCCTGCGGAGCCATCGCCGACGTCGACTGTGCCGTCGGTGGCACCCCCTGCCTGACCGCTTCCCAGGACCACGGCTTCGCGATCGACGAGGCCGAGGTCGTGTACTGGGGCACCTGCCCCGAATGCTCCGCCGTACGACCCGATGGTCACCTGTCCGAACGAACCCCTGTGAAAGGAACGAGATGAGCGAGAGCCCGGAGAACGGCGCCCCCACGAGCCCCCAGGGGGTGGACCGCAAGGCCGACGACGGCTGCCCGGTCATGCACGGCTCGGCGGCCGCCGAGGGCAGCGAGAGCGAGAACCCGGCGATCGACTCGCCCACCCCGAAGACCGGTGGTCGTCCGCACACGCTGAAGGACTGGTGGCCGGACTCCCTCGACCTCTCGGTGCTCCGCGCGCACTCCTCGAAGGTCAACCCGCTCGGTCCGGACTTCAGCTACGCGCGCGAGTTCGAGAAGCTCGACGTCGAGGCGGTCAAGCGCGACATCGTCGAGGTGCTGCACAGCTCCCAGGACTGGTGGCCGGCCGACTTCGGCCACTACGGCGGCCTCTTCATCCGGATGAGCTGGCACGCTTCCGGGACCTACCGCATCTACGACGGCCGCGGCGGCGCCGGTGACGGTGGGCAGCGGTTCGCGCCGCTCAACAGCTGGCCCGACAACGCCAACCTCGACAAGGCCCGCCGGCTGCTGTGGCCGGTCAAGCAGAAGCACGGCCAGAAGATCTCCTGGGCCGACCTGCTCGTGCTCGCCGGCAACGTGGCGCTCGAGGACATGGGCCTCGAGCCCTTCGGCTTCGGCTTCGGACGCGAGGACGTCTGGGAGCCGGAGGAGATCTTCTGGGGACCGGAGGACACGTGGCTCGGCGACGAGCGCTACGCCGGGGAGCGTGAGCTCGAGGAGTCCCTCGGAGCGGTGCAGATGGGGCTCATCTACGTGAACCCCGAAGGCCCCAACGGCAACCCCGACCCGGTCGCGTCGGCCCGCGACATCCGCGACACGTTCGCACGGATGGCGATGAACGACGAGGAGACCGTCGCCCTCATCGCCGGTGGCCACACCTTCGGCAAGACCCACGGTGCCGGCGACGCGGACCTCGTGGGCCCGGAGCCGGAGGGCGCGCCGCTCGAGGAGCAGGGGCTCGGCTGGCGCAGCTCGTTCGGTTCCGGCAAGGGCGCCGACGCGATCACCTCCGGCCTCGAGGTCACCTGGACCCGCACGCCGGTGGAGTGGAGCAACGACTACTTCGAGTTCCTCTTCGGCTACGAGTGGGAGCTCGAGAAGAGCCCCTCCGGCGCCCACCAGTGGGTCGCCAAGGACGCCGAGGAGATCATCCCCGGCCCCACCCCCGACTCGCCGAAGCGCAAGCCGACGATGCTCACCAGCGACCTGGCGCTCCGCTTCGACCCCGAGTACGAGAAGGTCTCGCGCCGGTTCATGGAGGACCCCGACGCGTTCGCGCTGGCCTTCGCCAAGGCCTGGTACAAGCTGCTGCACCGCGACATGGGGCCGATCACCCGCTACCTCGGGCCGTGGGTCGCCGAGCCGCAGCTGTGGCAGGACCCCGTCCCGGCCGTCGACCACGAGCTGGTCGGCGACGACGACGTCGCGGCGCTCAAGGCGAAGGTGCTGGACTCCGGTCTCACGGTGTCCGAGCTGGTCGCCACCGCATGGGCGTCGGCCGCGAGCTTCCGCTCCACCGACATGCGCGGCGGGGCCAACGGTGCACGCATCCGGCTGGAGCCGCAGCGCAGCTGGGCGGTCAACGAGCCCGAGCAGCTCGCCCGCGTGCTCGGGGTCCTCGAGGGGATCGCCGACGAGCTCAACGGCGCCGGCGGCGCAAAGATCTCGCTGGCCGACCTCATCGTCCTGGCCGGGTCGGCGGCGGTCGAGAAGGCAGCCAAGGACGCGGGGTTCGACGTGACGGTCCCGTTCCACCCGGGGCGCACCGACGCCACCCAGGAGCAGACCGACGTGGACTCGTTCCGGGTCCTCGAGCCGCGCGCCGACGGGTTCCGCAACTACCTGCGCTCGGGCGACAAGAAGCAGCCGGAGGTCCAGCTCGTCGAGCAGTCGTACATGCTCGACCTGACCGCGCCGCAGATGACCGTCCTGCTCGGGGGGATGCGGGCGCTCGGCATCACCGCACCGGGCAGCAGCCACGGGGTGCTCACGGATCGTCCCGGCGTGCTGACCAACGACTTCTTCGCGAACCTGCTGTCCCCCGGGACGCAGTGGAAGGCGTCGGAGTCGGGGGAGAACGTCTACGAGATCCGCGACGTCGCGTCCGGTCAGGTCAGGTGGACCGCCACGGTGGTCGACCTCATCTTCGGGTCGAACTCGCAGCTGCGTGCGCTCGCGGAGGTCTACGCCAGCGAGGACGGGCGGGAGAAGCTCGTGAACGACTTCGTCGCTGCCTGGGCCAAGGTGATGGAGCTCGACCGCTTCGACCTGCCCGGGCGGAGGTGACCTCCGCCGTGACCGACACGGTGGTCGACGCACCCGAGCGGCACAGGTACGAGTTCGTCCGGGACGGCGAGGTGCTCGGCTTCGCCGCCTACCAGCGGACCGACCGGCTCGTCGTGTTCACGCACACCGAGGTCGACCCGTCGCTCGAGGGGCAGGGGGTCGGCAGCAAGCTGGTCCGGTTCGCCCTCGACGACGTACGGACGTCGGGGCTGCGGGTCCTGCCCATCTGCCCGTTCGTGCACCGGTGGATGGCCAACCACTCGGAGTATGCGGACCTGGACTACCGCAGCCCCGCGAGCAACGTGACGGACTGAGATGGCGTCGTCAGCCGGGCCCGGGCTCGGCTACGGCGACGCCGCAGGACGGTGGGTGCTGGCCGCGACCGTCCTGGGGTCGTCGGTGGCGTTCCTCGACGCGACCGTGGTCAACATCGCGTTGCCGGCGATCGGGGCCGACCTCGACGCCGGGGTCGCCGGACTGACCTGGGCGATCAACGCGTACACGTTGACGCTGGCCGCGTTCGTGCTGGTCGGCGGCTCGCTCGGCGACCGCTACGGCCGGCGGCGGGTGTTCGTCGTCGGCGTGGCGTGGTTCGGCGTCGCCTCGCTGGCCTGCGCCGTCGCGCCGGACATGGAGTCCTTCATCGCCGCCCGCGCCCTCCAGGGCGTCGGCGGGGCGCTGCTCACTCCTGGCGCGCTGGCGATCCTCCAGACGTCGTTCCGCGCCGAGGACCGCTCACGCGCGATCGGTGCGTGGTCGGGGCTGGCCGGAGTCGCGGGCGCGATCGGTCCGCTGCTCGGCGGCTGGCTGCTCGGCGTCGGGTCGTGGCGGTGGATCTTCCTCATCAACGTGCCCGTCGTGCTGGTCGTCCTGGCGATCACCGTCCGGCACGTCCCCGAGTCCCGGGACGCCTCGGCGCGAGGGCGGGTGGACCTCGCCGGTGCCGGGCTGGCGGCGGCGATGCTGGCTGCGGCGACCCTCGCCCTGACCGCCTGGGCCGAGGAGGGGGCCGGCTCGATCGCGGTCCAGCTCGGGCTGCTGGTGGCCGTTCTCGCCCTCGCCGGGTTCCTCCTCCGTGAGCGGACCGCGACGGACCCGATGATGCCGCTCGGCGTCTGGGCGATGCCCCGCTTCGCCGGCGTCAACGTGGTCACCTTCCTCGTGTACGCCGGTCTCGGCGGGGTCTTCTTCTGGCTCGTGGTCACCCTGCAGGTCGTGTCGGGGTGGGGACCCCTCGAGGCCGGCCTGTCGCTGCTGCCGATCACGCTCCTGATGGTGGCGTTCTCTCCCCGCGCCGGCGCGCTCAGCGACCGGCTCGGTCCCCGGCTGCCGATGACGGTCGGGCCCCTCGTGGCAGCGGTCGGGGTCGCCTGGCTCTCCCGGATCAGCACGGACGCGTCCTACGTGCCCGACGTGCTGCTTCCGGTGGCGCTGCTCGGTGCTGGGCTGACGTTGACGGTCACGCCGCTGACCACCACCGTCCTGGCAGCCGTGACCGACGAGCACGTCGGCCTGGCGAGCGGCGTCAACAACGCCGTGGCCCGGACCGGTGGCCTGCTCGTGATCGCCGTGCTCCCGGTCGTCACCGGCCTGGAGCGGGGAGGGTTCGAGGACGCCGGCGCACTGGAGCCGGCGTTCGAGGTGGCGATGCTCGTCGGCGCGGCCCTGCTCGCGCTGGCCGGGGCGCTCGGCGGGCTGATGGGCTCGGCCGCTGTGCGCGCCCCGCAGCCCATGCCCTCCGCGGAGCAGGTGGGCTGCGCCCGACGCCACTGCGCGGTCGACGTGCCGCCGGTGGCGGTGGAGCCGGTGCCGGCGGGAGCGTCAGGCGACGGCGGCCGACCGGCCGGTGATCCAGCGGCGTGACCGGCGTACGGGCGGCACCGGCAGCGCTGCCGACGCCGCGTGGCCGAGCCCGGTGCTCGGCGTCGGGCGACCCGTCGCAGGCCGGTGCACGATGACCGCCTGGGTCGCCGCGTGCGTGGACCGGAGGACCGCCGGCTCGGGCCGCTCCTCGGCGATCAGGTGCACGGTGCAGTAGTGACCCCGCAGGCTGAGGCGCGTGGCGCCCTGGAGCTCGACGTGACGCTTGTCGACGCGGATCGTCTGCGCCCGCCAGAAGCCGTAGGCGACGTGCTTGGTCCAGACCCGGGCGAGAGCGAGAGCCGCCTCGGAGGCGTCGATCCCGGTGGCGAAGCCGACCATCGCGATGACGAGCCGGTCGGCGTCGTCGGTGCGGCCGACCTCGACGGTGTGGAACATGCCGGTGGCCAGGAGAGCGGCGCGCAGCTCGATCCCCATCGCCTCCGTCGCGGCGGCGTCGGGCGCCGGGGCGTTGTCCTGGACGGCCCGCCGGATCGTGTAGTACTCGGCGATCTGCATCGCACTCTCCCTTCTCTGCTGGACTTGCTGTCTGCTGGTCTTGCCTGCGGCTGTCTTCTCGGCGCCGAAGGTCCCCCGTTGAGCCGGCCGGGACCTGCTGAGGACCACTGCCGTGAAGCCGAGGACCAACGTCCCAGGCGTCCGCGCGGCCTGGCAGGATCGGGCCGTGGACTTCGACCTCACCCCGCAGGCGCAGGAGACGTGCGACCGGATGTGGGACTTCATGCGAGAGCACGTGTTCCCCGCCGAGCCGGAGTGGGCGGCGTACCTGCGCGAGCACGGTGAGCACGAGCACCCGCCGGTGATGGAGGAGCTCAAGGCCGAGGCGCGCAGGCGCGGGCTGTGGAACCTCTTCCTGCCGCAGCACTCGGGGCTGTCCAACGTCGACTACGCCGCGGTCGCGGAGATCACCGGCTGGTCACCGGTCATCGCGCCGGAGGCGATCAACTGCCAGGCGCCGGACACCGGCAACATGGAGACGCTGCACCTCTTCGGCACCGACGAGCAGAAGAAGCGGTGGCTCGAGCCGCTGCTGGCCGGCGAGATCCGCTCCGCGTTCGCGATGACCGAGCCCGAGGTCGCGTCGTCGGACGCCACGAACATCCAGACGAGCATCACCCGCGACGGCGACGAGTACGTCGTCAACGGCCGCAAGTGGTGGATCACCGGCACCGCCGACGAGCGGTGCCAGGTCTTCATCGTGATGGGGAAGACCGACCCCGACGCCGAGACTTACCGCCAGCAGTCGATGATCCTCGTCCCGCGCGACACACCTGGTGTGCAGGTCGTGCGGCACCTGCCGATCTTCGGCTACCAGGACCAGCACGGCCACTCCGAGATCGTCTTCGACGACGTGCGCGTGCCGGCCGCGAACATGCTGGCCGGCGAGGGCGACGGCTTCATGATCGCTCAAGCCCGGCTCGGTCCCGGCCGGATCCACCACGCGATGCGCGCGATCGGGATGGCCGAGCGCGCGATGGCGCTGATGGTCGACCGCGCCCAGTCGCGGGTCGCGTTCGGCCGGCCGCTGGCCGACCAGGGGGTGGTGCGCGAGCTCATCGCCCAGTCCCGCATCGAGATCGACCAGGCCAGGCTCTACGTCTACCGCACCGCCTGGCTCATCGACCGCCACGGCGCCAAGGGCGCTCGGACCGAGATCGCCGGCATCAAGGTCGCAGCGCCGGCGATGGCCGCCAAGGTCGTCGACCGGGCGATCGAGGTCTTCGGCGCGATGGGCGTCAGCGACGACACCCCGCTCGCCTACTTCTATGCCTGGGCCCGGATCCTGAGGATCGTCGACGGCCCGGACGCCGTGCACCGCAGGACGATCGCCCGCGAGGAGCTCAAGCGGGAGCGCCCGTACGTCGGTTGAGCTGGTCGATCCCGAGCAGCGTGTGCACCGGCGCCGGGGACGGGGTCGCCGCCCTGCAGGTCAGCCTGGCCGGCTCGCCCCGCTCGGTGCGCAGCTGCACCCGCCACTGCTCGCCGGCGACCTCGAACACCACGGTGGTGGCCGCGCCCTCGCGGCTGCGCGAGACCAGTCGCGGGGCGTCGACCGCGTCGAGGTCCAGCCGGCGCCGGAGGTGGATCTCGGCGGCCTGCACGGGGAACGCGAACGACGACCGGCCGCGCAGGTGCTCGAGATCGAGCCGGCGCTCCCGGTGGGTGCGCACGAACTCCTCCGCCTCCGCCGGCAGGAGGCGGCCGTAGTAGAGGCCGTGAGGGAGCACCACGACGTTGGGGGAGAACCGGTCGCCGCCGACGTGCGAGACCTCCCAGCTCTCCTCGGGGGCGACTGCCGCCAGCGCCGCGGCCAGGGGACGGCCGAGCTCGGCGCAGCACGCGTCGTGGCGTCCGTGGGTGCAGGTGAGGAACAGCGGCTCGAGGTGCGGCTCGAGCCCGATGGCACCGCCGTCCGTGAGGGGCGTCAGGTCGAGGTCGAGCAGCTCACGCGCGTCGGCGAGCACGGCCCGCTCCAGCCGAGCGCTCGGCACGTGCGCGGTGAACAGCGACACCTCGCCCGGTCGCGACCGGCGGCCCGGACGGCGGATCAGCAGCGGCCGGACGCCACGGCCCTCGAGCTCGACGAGGCGGGCGGCGACCTCGGGGTCGAGCCGCCCCTCGCGCAGGGCGTGGACGCCCCACGGTCCCTGGCTCTCGAGCAGCAGGAACGTGCGCACGGTGGAGGCCGTCCCCTCCAACGGCTCGGTGGCCGCGAGGCTGGCCACCGAGCACCGGAAGTCTGGTGCGGCCTTGTCCGTAGCCGTCACGGCACGATCCGCAGCAGTCCCTCGCGCACCAGGCGACGTGCCACCACGAGTCTGCTCTGCGGGTCCAGCCAGGGCTCCAGCTCTCCGACGGTGAACGTGGCCCGGTCCCGGACGACCTCCATGACGCCGGTGAGCCGCAGCGGCACCTTCAGCTCGCGGTCACCGAGGAGCACCCGCAGCTTCTCCGGTCCGGGGTCGAGGACGCAGGCGGCGGTGGGCCGGCGCTCGAGCCGGCTGTCGTCGGTGAGGTGGTCGAGGCCGACCAGGTCGACGAGTCCACCGCGGAGGTAGGGGACGCGGTCGGTGAGGAACTCGTCCACGCGGGCCTTGGCCAGGGTCTCGGGGTCGGTGGCGGCCAGCGACTCCGCCAGCGCTGCGAGCTCGTCGGAGAGCCGCTCGGCGAGCCTGCTCGGGTCGTCGAGGTAGCCGGCCGGCAGCGCGACGTCGTACCGCTCGTCGGCGAGCGCCTGCTCCGTGGCCCGACTGAGGAGCTCGCGGGCGGTGACCTGGTTGATGCCGATCGTCACGTGCAGGGAGGTCTGCTCCTGGCTGCGAGCCGAGTGCAGGGTGCCGGTCGGCAGGTACATCGAGAGTCCCGGCTCCAGGAGCACCTCCCGCACCTGCGGGTCGTCCGGCCCTCCTTCGACGATCTCCCACAGCTTGTGGCCGTGCGTCTGGAAGACGAACACGTCGTGGCTGTCGCTGTGCCGGGCGAACCCCTGGGAGCCGGGAGGGGTGAGGTAGGCGTTGGCCTGGCACGGGTGGCCGAGGGCCAGCTCGAGGTCTCGGACCAGGTCGGTGAGCGGCTGCCAGTAGCGGTGCAGCCCCTGCAGCACGACGGTCGCGCCCGCGTCGAAGTGCGCGAGCACCTTGCGGGCGTCGACCAGGCCGCTGAGTGGTGCGCCGGCCAGCGAGGCGGACCGGGTGAAGTCCGCCGCCGCCAGGACGGTGCCGTCCTTGACGACACGGAGGGCCGGGGTGCGGAGTGCGGTCGAGGTCAGCAGGTGGTCGACGTCGTCCAGGGACAGCAGCGCGGTCAGCGCATCGGGGGCGGCGTGGTGCAGGTGCGTGCGGGACGCCCAGACCTTGTCGCAGAAGGTCTGGGCGTCGCCGCTCAGCAGGGTGAGTGCGTCCAAGGACAGGTCAGGCGTCGGTGCCGTCGGCGTCGCCGCCGTCGCTGCTGTCGCCGTCCGAGGAGTCGGTCGAGTCCCCGTCCGAGGAGTCGCTGTCCGAGGAGTCGCTGTCGGCGCCGTCGGCGTCACCACCGTCGGTGCCGTCCGCGTCGGCGGGCCCGGGCTTGCTGGAGGCGGGGGTCACCGTCTCGATGTCGTCGTCGCCCACTGGTTCCTGCGGCGTGGTGGTCATGACGCTCCTCTCGCTGGCGGCGCGGGGTTGCGCCGGTTCCATGGGCACCTACCCTGTCGCATCCTGGGTCAAGCGGGCCAGGTGCACGAGTGCGCCGTCCTCGTAGGACCGGCTCTCCACCACGCGCAGCCCGAGGTGCGGCCAGTCGGTGACGTAGCGAGCGACCGGCTCGGACTGCTCCGGACCGACCTGGAGCACGGCCGCCCCGGCAGGCGCGAGGTGCCGACCGATCACGTCGAGGCAGGACCGGACCAGGTCGAGGCCGTCGCGCCCGCCGTCGATGGCCGACAGCGGGTCGTCAGGGTGGTCGTCGGTCCGGGCGCTCACCACCCATGGTGGGTCGGCGATGACAAGCACGAACTTTTCGTCCGGCTCGATCGCCGCCTCGAGGTCGCCGTGACGGACCTCGACCGACCGGTTGCCCGCGCGTGCCGCGTTGATCTCTGCGAGCTCGCACTGTCGTGCGCCGGCGTCGACCTGCACCAGGTGCCGCGAGCTGCCCGAGACCGCGAGCAGCCCGATGTGGCCGACCCCGGCACACAGCTCCAGGACGTCACCCGCCGGCAGACCTCCGAGGAGGGCGGCGGCCCAGCGCGACTGGTGCTCGGTCCAGGGACGCGGCTCCAGCACGTCGTCGTCGTACTCGATCTCGAGGTGGCCGAAAACCGTGCGTCGGCTCTGCGTCCTCTTCTCGGTCACCGGGGCAAACCTACGCGGTCGCCCCCAGCCGTAGGCTCCCCGGCATGAGCGACGAGACCCAGCACCGCCGGGATCTCGAGCGGAGGGTGTCGGTCCTGCTGGCCGACCATCCGCCCGGGAGCACCGACCGCCTCGACTTCCTCCGCGCGCAGTTCGACGCGGGGCTGGCGTGGGTGCACTTCCCCCAGGGGCTCGGGGGGCTCGGGCTCGCGCGGGAGCACCAGGCGTACGTCGACGCGCTGCTGCAGGCCGCCGGGGCGCCCGACAACGACCCGTGGCGGATCGGCATCGGGCTGGGCATGGCAGCTCCGACGATCCTGGCCTTCGGGACCGAGGAGCAGCACCAGCGCTTCCTCCGGCCACTGTGGACGGGCGAGGAGGTCTGGTGCCAGCTGTTCTCCGAGCCGGGCGCCGGCTCGGACCTCGCCGCCCTTGCGACCCGAGCGTTCCCGGACGGCGACGAGTGGGTCGTGACCGGCCAGAAGGTGTGGACGTCCAGCGCGCACCTCGCCCGGTTCGCGATCCTCGTCGCCCGCACCGACCCGACCGTGCCGAAGCACGCCGGGCTGACCTACTTCGTCTGCGACATGAGCGATCCAGGTGTCGAGGTGCGTCCGCTCCGGCAGATCACCGGCGAGGCGGAGTTCAACGAGGTCTTCCTCTCCGACGTCCGCATCCCCGACTCCTACCGCATCGGCGCCGTGGGCCAGGGGTGGAAGGTCGCCAACGCCACGCTGAACAACGAGCGGGTGGCCATCGGCGGCGGTGCTCCTCGGGAGGGCGGCATGATCGGCGTCGTCGCGGACGCCTGGCGCAACCACCCGGAACGCCGTACGCCGGAGCTGCATGCGCGGCTGATGTCGTTGTGGGTGGAGGCGGAGGTCGCCCGGATGACCGGTCAGCGGCTGCGCCAGAAGCTCGCCGTCGGGGCGCCCGGCCCCGAGGGAGCGGCCATGAAGGTGACGTTCGCGCGCATCGCCCAGGAGCTCAGCGGGCTCGAGCTCGAGCTCCTCGGTGAGGACGGGCTGCGCTTCCAGGACTGGACGATGACCAGGCCGGAGCGGGTGCAGTTCACCGGGCGCGACGCCGGCTACCGCTACCTGCGTGCCAAGGGGAACTCGATCGAGGGCGGCACCTCGGAGATCCTGCGCAACATCGTCGCCGAGCGGGTGCTCGGGCTCCCGGCGGAGGCCCGCACCGACAAGGACGTCCCGTGGAAGGACCTGGAGCGATGACCGCCGTCCCCAACGTCGCCGACAACGTGACCACCGGCCTGGCGCCGGCGTCCGACCTGGTGCTGCTGAGCACCGAGGACGAGCAGGCGCTCCGCGACAGCGTGCGCGCACTCCTCGCCTCCCGGTGCACCCCTGACCGGGTCATGGCGATCTTCGACGGCGACGACTCGCTGCGGCAGCCGCTGTGGACCGCGCTCGCGGTCGACCTCGGCCTCGCAGGGCTGCTGGTCCCCGAGGAGGCCGGCGGCGCCGGTGGCTCCGCACGGGACGCCGCGGTGGTCCTCACCGAGCTCGGCCGGGTCGTCGCCCCCGTGCCGTTCCTCAGCCACTCGGTCGTCGCCGCGACGGCACTGCTCCCGTCCGGCGATCGCGAGCTGGTGGCCGAGCTGGCATCAGGCGCCGTGACCGTCGCGCTGCTCACGCCGCTGACCGCGTCGGCCGGCTCCTTCTCCGCTGCGGTGGTCGGCGAGGACATCGGGATCTCCGGTCGGGTCCCCGTGGTCGCCGGGGCCCTCGAGGCGCAGCTGCTGCTGGTGCCCGTGCGCGTCGCGGACGGGGTGGAGCTGCACGCCGTCGAGGCGGACGCGCTGGGAGTCACCGTCGCTCCGGTGGTGTCGCTCGACATGACGCGGCAGGTCGCCGACGTGGCGCTGACCGGAGTGGCTTCCCGGGTCGTCGTCGGCGCGGACGCCGGCGACTCCGCCGTACGACGGGCGCTGCTGGTGGGCGCCGCCCTCCTGGCGTCGGAGCAGGTCGGCGTGGCCGAGCGCTGCCTCGAGGACACCGTCGCCTACCTCAAGCAGCGACGTCAGTTCGGCCGTGTCCTGGCGGGCTACCAGGCGCTGAAGCACCGGCTGGCCGACCTCTACATAGAGGTCGAGTCGGCACGCGCTGCCGCGCAGTACGCCGCTGCGGCGGCGGCGACCGACGACCCCGACCTGCCCGTCGCGGTGGAGGTCGCGCAGGCGTACTGCTCGGCGGTCGCGGTGCACGCCGCGGAGGAGTGCGTCCAGCTGCACGGCGGGCTCGGGATGACCTGGGAGCACCCGGCGCACCTGTACCTCAAGCGCGCCAAGGCGGACCAGCTGGCGTTCGGCTCGAGCGGCGAGCACCTGGCCCGGCTGGCGGAACTGGTGGGACTGCCACCCGCCTGAGAATGACTCGACGTCGCCCACTGACCTCGACCCGGCGCGTCCTGCCCTGGCCAAAGGCTCGACCCGGCGCGTCCTGACCGAAGCAGCAGTCAGGACGCGCCGACTCGGCCGTACCGGGCAGCCAGGACGCGCCGGGTCGCGGAAACTAGAACGTGTTACTGTTTTTGGGTGACCGTGCCGGCCGTGTTCGACCCCGTCGTCCTCGGGCCCCGGACACTGCGGAACCGGGTCGTCAAGGCTGCGACGTTCGAGGGGATGACGCCCGGAGCACTGGTCTCCCAGGCGCTGGTCGACTTCCACACCGGGATCGCCCGCGGCGGCGTCGGGATGACCACGGTCGCCTACGTCGCGGTCGCGCCGGAGGGCCGCACCCACCGGGACCAGGTCTACCTCCGTGAGGCCGCGCTTCCGGGGCTGCGCCGGCTGACCGACGCCGTGCACGCCGAGGGAGCAGCGGTCGCGGCCCAGATCGGCCACGCAGGTCCCGTCGCCAACGGCCGCTCCAACGGGGTGCACGCGATCGCCCCGTCGGCGATGCCGAGCCCGTTGAGCATGCAGATGGTCCGCAGGGCGAGCGAGGGCGACCTGGCCCGGGTGCTCCGCGACTACGTCTCCGGTGCGCGGCTCGCCGTCCGCGCGGGGTTCGACGCCCTCGAGCTGCACCTCGGCCACGGCTACCTGCTCAGCTCGTTCCTGAGCCCGAACACCAACCGCCGCAAGGACCGGTACGGCGGCAGCCTGGACAACCGGGCTGCCTTCCCGAGGCGGGTCCTCCGGGCCGTCCGCGACGAGGTCGGCGACGAGGTCGCGGTCTACGCCAAGCTCGGCATGACCGACGGCATCCGCGGCGGGCTGCAGGTCGAGGAGTCGCTCGACTTCGCGTCGATGGTCGAGGGCGACGGCGTCCTCGACGCGATCCAGCTCTCCGCGGGCTCGAGCCTGATGAACCCGATGTACCTGTTCCGCGGCCCCGTGCCCCTCCAGGAGTTCGCCGCCCAGATGCCGGCTCCGGTGCGGCTCGGGCTCCGGACCCCGTTCGGCAAGGGCTTCCTCAAGGAGTACCCCTACGAGGAGGCGTTCCTCCTCCCCAAGGCGCGGCTGTTCCGCGAGCGGCTCGCGATGCCGCTGATGCTCCTCGGTGGGATCAGCACGCTGGAGACCATGGAGCTGGCGATGGCCGAGGGTTTCGACCTGGTCGCGCTCGGCCGGCCGCTGCTCCGCGAGCCGGACCTCATGAACCGGCTGCGCAGCCGCGAGGCGACCGGTGCGACGTGCACCCACTGCAACCGCTGCATGCCCAGCATCTACACCGGCACGCGGTGCGTCCTCGACCATCCCGAGCCGCTCGAGCTCGGACCGCTGAATGGAGTGTTGGCATGATCCTGGACCGCTTCCGCCTCGACGGCCGCGTCGCCGTCGTCACCGGGGCCGGCCGCGGCATCGGCGCCGGTACGGCGATCGCGCTGGCCGAGGCCGGGGCCGACGTGCTGATCTCCTCACGCACCGAGGCGCAGCTCACCGAGGTGGCCCAGCGGATCACCGCCCTCGGGCGCAGGGCCGTGGTGGTGCCCGCCGACCTCTCCGACCTCGACCAGGTCGCGGCGTTGGCGACCCGCGCGGCCGACGAGCTGGGCCGGCTCGACGTGGTCGTGAACAACGTCGGCGGCACGATCCCGAACGCGTTCCTCGACACCACGCCGGAGTACCTCGAGGAGGCGTTCCGGTTCAACGTCTCCACCGCGCACGCCCTCAGCCGGGCCGCCGTACCCCTCATGCTGCGGGACGCGGACGGCCCGAACGGCGAGGCCGGCTCGATCGTCAACATCTCCTCGGTGATGGGGCGGCTCGCAGGCCGGGGCTACCTCGCCTACGGCACCGCAAAAGCCGCCCTGGCGCACTGGACCCGCTTGGCGGCGCGGGACCTCGACCCGCACGTGCGGGTGAACGGCATCGCGGTCGGCTCGGTGATGACGTCGGCACTGGAGTTCGTCGCGGGTCATGAGGAGACCCGCAACGCGATGGAGGAGGTCACGCCGCTGCGCCGGATCGGCGACGTCGAGGACATCGCGGCGACCGTGGTCTACCTGGCCAGCCAGGCCGGCAGCTACGTGACCGGCAAGGTGCTCGAGGTCGACGGCGGCCTCGACCAGCCCAACCTCGACCTCGGCCTGCCCGACCTGGACCCCACCACGACCACCACGGAGGAACAGTCATGAGCTACCGCATCGTCGAGTGGTCCACCGGCACCGTCGGCAAGCACGCCATCGCGGGCATCCTCGCCCGGCCGGACCTCGAGCTCGTCGGCGTGTGGGTCTCGAGCGAGGCCAAGCACGGCAAGGACGTCGGTGAGCTGTGCGGAACGGAGCCGCTCGGGCTCGAAGCCACCATGCACAAGGCCGACCTGCTGGCCCTGCAGCCGGACTGCATCGTGCACACCGCGATGACCGACGCCGACCCGTTCGCGGCCGTCGACATCTTCGAGGAGCTCCTCGCCGCCGGCATCAACGTCGTCTCGAGCGGGCCGGTCTTCCTGCAGTACCCGCACGGGATCATCCCCGACGACATGGTCGAGCGGCTGCAGAAGGCCGGGCAGCAGGGGAACGCGTCGCTCCACGTCAACGGCATCGACCCCGGCTTCGCCAACGACGTCCTGCCGCTGGTCATGACCAGCCTGTCGCAGCGCGTCGACGAGGTGCGCTGCTCGGAGATCGCCGACTACTCGACCTACTACCAGCCGTTCGTGAACCAGCAGCTGTTCGGCTTCGGCAAGCCCGTCGACGACGTGCCGGCGCTCTTCGCCGGCGGGATCCTGCCGCTGGCCTGGGGATCGGTGGTGCGCATCATCGCCGCCGGGCTGGGGGTGACCCTCGACGAGCCGCTCGAGGAGACCGTCGAGTTCGCGGAAGCCGAGCGTGACTACGACACCGTCAGCGGAGCCGTCCCGAAGGGGACGCGTTGCGGGGTCCGGTTCCAGGTCATCGGGAACGTCGACGGCACCCCCCGCGTGGTCCTCGAGCACGTCACCCGCACCCACCCCGAGCAGCGGCCGGACTGGCCGCAGCCCCCTACCGGCGACGGCTGCTACCGCGTCGAGATCAAGGGCGAGCCGATGATGAAGGTCGACTTCACCCACACCGGCGAGAACGGCGACCACAACGTCTCCGGGATGATCACCACCGCGATGCGGCTGGTGAACTGCGTCGAAGCCGTCGTCCGGGCCGACCCCGGTCTCGTGACTGCGCTCGACCTGCCGCTGGTCAGCGGTCGGGGGCTGGTGTCCTGACCGCCGCGTCGATCGTCCGCGCACGCGTCCGGTGCACCGACTCCGGCACCTCGACACCGACGGGTACGTCGGGAGACGGCACCGGCTCGCCGGCGACCACGGACAGCGGCACGATGCCCGCCCACACCGACCTCGGCTCGTGGTCGTCCGGGTCCACCTCGGGCGGTCCGGCCGCGACCTTCACGCTCACCCGGTCCAGCGGCACCCGCAGGACGAGCGTCGCCGCCAGCTCCTTGACAGTGGGCTCGCGGACCTCGGCGGTGCGCCCGGGGAAGAGGTGCTCGGACAGCACCGTCAGGGCCGCAGCCTTGTCGGGCCCGGTCACCTCCGTCGCCGTACCGTGCACGACTGCCGAGCGGTAGCGCATCGAGGAGTCGAACGTCGTACGAGCGAAGACGAGCCCGTCGACGTGGGTGACGGAAACGCAGACGGCGTCGCCGGAACCGATCCGCAACAGCCCCGAGCCGGTGGAGCCGTGCAGCAGCAGGGTGTCCCCGTCCCGGGCGCACGCGAAGGGCAGCACGAGCGGCATCCCGTCGCGGACGACGCCCACGTCGGCCACCAGCGCCTCGTCGAGGATCGCGTCCAGGGCGGCTCGGTCGGTCACCTGGCGGTCGGCCTCGCGTCGGATCCGGGTGGCGTCGTCAACGGGCAGCTCCTGGGACATGAGCCCACCCTGGCACGGCCGGGGCGACCAGGCAGGATGAGCCCGTGAGCGAGCCCCCGAAGTGGTCGGACCCCGGTGTCGAGCAGGTCGCACCCGGCGTGCACCGGATCCCGCTGCCGCTCCCGATGGACGGGCTGCGAGCGGTCAACGTCTACGTGCTCGAGACCGACGAGGGGCTCACGTGCATCGACGCGGGGTGGGCGATCGAGTCCTCGCGGGAGCTGCTCGGCCGGTCGCTGAAGGAGATCGGCCACCGTGTCGAGGACATCACCCGGTTCCTCGTCACCCACGTGCACCGCGACCACTACACGCAGGCCGTGACGGTCCGCAAGGAGCTCGGCCGGGCCACCGTCGACCTCGGCATCGGCGAGAAGCCCACGCTCGACCTCTTCAACAGCGGCGAGCTGGACACCGACCCCACCATCGAACGGCTGCGCACCGCCGGTGCCTTTGACGTCTCCGAGAAGTGGCGCGACATGTTCGAGGGAAGCGACCCTGACCTGGACATGTGGGGCTACCCGGACCGGTGGCTCGACGGCGAGCACACCATCGAGGTCGGCGACCGCACCCTGCGTGCCGTGCCGACGCCGGGGCACACCGCCGGCCACTTCGTCTTTGCCGACGAGGCCGCCGGCCTGCTGTTCGCCGGCGACCACGTCCTGCCGACGATCACGCCGTCGGTCGGGTTCGAGCTCGTCTACGTCGACGACCCCCTCGGGGACTTCCTCGGCTCGCTGGAGACCGTCCGGGCGATGCCCGACCTGCGACTGCTGCCGGCCCACGGCCCGGTCACCGAGAGCTCGCACGCCCGGGTCGACGAGCTGCTGGCCCACCACGACCACCGACTCGAGCTCTGCCGCACGGCGGTCGCCGCGGGCGCGGCCACGGCGTACGACGTCGCGAGGCAGCTGCCCTGGACCCGGCACGAGCGGCGGATCGACGACCTCGACGTGTTCAACGCCGCGCTGGCCTCGATGGAGACGATGGTGCACCTCGACCTGCTCGTTCGACGGGGTGCGCTCCTCCGGGAGCTGCACGAGGGAGTCGCCACCTATGTCACACCGGGGGCCCCGCCGGTGTCTGAAGGGTGAACGGCTCCCACGAGGGGAGCCCGCCCCCGGAGGACGAGCCCGATGAATCCCACCGACGACCTGGCCCGGCGGAGCGCGGCGCGCGTGCCGCTCGACGTCCCGGACGACCTCTTCAGCCGCGCGATGGTGTGGTACTCCAAGCGCACGTACGGAGCGGTGCTCGACACCGGCCTGGCGCTGCTGCACAACCGTCCGGTGCTCAGGGCGCTGGTCGCGTTCGAGCGGCGCGTCGAGAAGTGGTCCGCGCTGGACCCGGACCTCAAGGTCCTTGCCGAGATGGCGAGCGCGAGCATGATCGGCTGCTCGTGGTGCATGGACTTCGGCTGGTTCCAGGCGCACAGCCGAGGGCTCGAGGTGGGCAAGCTCGAGGAGGTTCCCCGCTGGCGGGAGTCCGACGTCTTCACCCCGCTGGAGCGCCGGGTCATGGAGTACGCCGAGGCAGCGACCGCGACACCGCCGACCGTGACCGACGAGCTCGCAGCCGAGCTGCGCGCCGCCCTCGGCAACGCCGCCTTCGTGGAGCTGACGACGATGGTGGCGCTGGAGAACCAGCGCTCGAGGCTCAACAGTGCCCTCGGGCTGACCAGCCAGGGATTCAAGGAGCACTGTGAGCTCAACCGCTGAGGAGCTGTTCGAGCAGCACCGCTCGCTGCTGTTCACGGTCGCCTACGAGATGCTCGGCAGCGTCGCGGACGCCGACGACGTGGTCCAGGAGTCGTGGCTGCGCTGGGCCGACGTCGACCACGACGGCGTGCTCGACCCCCGGGCCTACCTGGTCCGGGTGGTGACCCGGCAGTCGCTCAACCGGCTCCGGACCCTGAACCGGCGACGCGAGAGCTACGTCGGCCCCTGGCTGCCGGAGCCGCTGCTCACCGCGCCGGACGTCGCCGACGACGTCGAGCTCGCCGAGTCGGTGTCGCTGGCGATGCTCGTCGTCCTCGACACGCTGTCGCCGCTCGAGCGGGTGGTGTTCGTGCTGCGCGAGGTCTTCGGCTTCGACCACGCCGAGGTCGCGGAGGCCACCGGCCGGTCGGTGGACGCCGTACGCCAGCTCGCGAGCCGGGCTCGCAAGCACGTGCAGGAGAGACGCCCCGAGCGCCGGACGGACGCCGACGCGGAGCAGGTCGCGGCGTCGTTCTTCGCGGCCGCTGCCGGCGGCGACCTGCAGGACCTGATGGACCTCCTCGCCCCGGACGTGGTGCTCCTCTCGGACGGTGGCGGCAAGGCGAAGGCTGCGCTGCGCCCGATCACCGGGGCCGACAAGGTCGCACGCTTCCTGATCGGCATCCGTCCCGAGGACGAGGACTTCGGGGTCGAGTGGAAGCCGGTCAACGGCACGCCGTCGGCGCTCGTGCACCTCGGCGGACGGCTCGACACCGTCGCGACCGGGATCATCGAGGACGGCCGGGTGGTGCGGCTCTACCTCGTCCGCAACCCGGACAAGCTCGCGGGGCTGCGAGGCGAGCGGACGATCACCCGGGTGTAGATTCTGAGGAGAACGACAGGGGAGCGCCGCCCGGCGCTGAGAGTGCGGAAACGGCCGCAGACCCTCGAACCTGATCCGGTTAGGACCGGCGAAGGAAGTCGAGCTCTTTCCGCACCCGCGCGTGGCGTGGGTGCGGGACCCTCCCAGACCCATCGGGAGACCACGTATGCCCAGCAAGACCTGGATCGTCGCCGCCGCGCTCGTCCCGCCGCTTCTCGTCGCCTGCTCCGCGGGCGGCGGCTCGAGCCCCAGCGACAACGACAGCTCGACCGTCACGCTCGTCACCCACGACTCGTGGTCGATGCCGAAGAAGGTGATGGCGCAGTTCGAGCGCGAGAGCGGCTACGAGCTCGAGGTGCTGCGGAGCGGTGATGCGGGGCAGGTGACGAACAAGCTCGTGCTCACCGCCGAGAACCCGATCGGCGACGCGGTCTACGGCATCGACAACACCTTCGCCTCGCGCGCGATGGATGCCGGGGTCCTCGCCGACCACGAGCCGACGGACCTGCCCGACTCCGCATCGGCGTACGTCCTTCCCGACGACCAGTCGGGCAGCACGCTCACTCCGGTCGACTGGTCCGACGTCTGCGTCAACGTCGACCTGGAGTGGTTCGATGCCGAGGGCATCGAGCCGCCCCGCACGCTGGACGACCTCACCGACCCCACGTACAAGGACCTGTTCGTCACCCCCGGCGCCTCCACGTCCTCGCCCGGGTTCGCGTTCCTGCTCGCCACCATCGGCCGCTACGGCGAGGACGGGTGGCTCGCCTACTGGGAGCGGCTGGTCGCCAACGGCGCCCGGGTGGTGAGCGGCTGGTCGGACGCCTACGAGGTCGACTTCACCGCGGCCGGAGGCGAGGGCGACCGGCCGATCGTGCTGTCGTACGCATCCTCGCCCCCGTTCACGATCCCCGAGGGGAAGCAGCGGCCCACGACGGCCGCCCTGCTCGACACCTGCTTCCGCCAGGTCGAGTACGCCGGTGTGCTGGCCGGCTCGGACAACCCACAAGGTGCCGCCGAGCTCGTCGACTTCATGACGTCGAGGACGTTCCAGGACGCGCTCGCGGAGAACATGTACGTCTTCCCTGTCGACGACGAGGCCACGCTGCCGCCGCTGTGGAAGCGGTGGGCCGAGCCGGCTCCCGCCCCGATCGACCTGCCCGCTGCCGACGTCGCCCAGAACCGGGACGACTGGCTGCGGGCATGGAGCGACGTGACCGCCCGGTGACCCACCGATGACCGGGCGCCGCTACGTCGTCCTCGCGGTGCTGGCCGGGGCCGTGCCGCTGGCCGTCCTCGGGGTCTTCTTCGTCGTGCCGGTGCTCGGCATGGTGGGGCTGGGCTTCTTCCCCGACGGCCGGCTCGACCTGACCGGTGCCGCCGAGACGCTGGTGCGGCCGCGGGTCCTCGGCGCGCTGTGGTTCACGTTGTGGTCCTCGGTCGCGGCGACCGCGCTGACGCTGCTGCTCGGGCTGCCGACCGCCCACCTCCTGTACCGGGTGCAGCTGCCCGGACGGCACCTCCTGCGCGGCCTCGTGACGATGCCGTTCGTGCTGCCGACCGTGGTCGTCGGCGTCGCCTTCCGCACGCTGCTCGCCCCGTCGGGGCCGCTGGGGTTCCTCGGGCTCGACGGGACGCCGGTGGCGATCGTCGCCGCGCTCGTGTTCTTCAACATCTCCGTGGTGGTCCGCACCGTCGGCCCCTGGTGGGAGGGGCTCGACCGGAGGCGGGAAGAGGCCGCGGCCGCCCTCGGGGCGACGCCGGTGCAGGTGCTGCGCACCGTGACCCTGCCCGCGCTCCGCCCGGCGATCACCGGCGCGGCCAGCGTGGTGTTCCTCTTCTCGGCGACCGCGTTCGGCGTCGTGCTCACGCTGGGCGGGGTCCGCTACTCCACCGTCGAGACCGAGATCTACCTGCTCACGACGCAGTTCCTGGACCTGCCGGCGGCCGCTGCGCTCTCGATCCTGCAGGTCGTCGTGGTAGTCGGGCTGCTCGTGCTGGCCGGCCGGACCAGGCCCAGCGAGGACGGGGGCACCGACCGCGTGGACCGGGTCGACCGGCGTACGGCGGTGCGGCGGCTGCGGCGCGGTGACCTGCCCGCCGGGGTCGTGACGGTGCTCGTGCTGGCGCTGGTGTGCACACCGGTCCTCTCGCTCGTCGTGCGCTCCCTCCGCGTCGACGACCGGTGGTCGCTGCGGAACTACGCGGCGCTCGGCGGCACCGGTGGCTCCGACGCCCTGCTCGTGCCGGTGACCACCGCTCTGGCCAACTCGTTGCGCGTCGCGGTCGACGCCACGGTGCTCGCGCTCGTCCTCGGGCTGGTCGTGTCGGTCCTGGTGACCCGGCCGGCGCGGTCCCCGGGTCGGCGGCGGCTTCTCGGACTCTTCGACGGTGTCTTCATGCTCCCGCTGGGGGTGTCCGCGGTGACGGTGGGCTTCGGCTTCCTGGTGACGCTCGACCAGCCTCCGGTCGACTTCCGCGGCAGCCCCTGGCTGGTCCCCGTGGCGCAGGCGATGGTGGCGCTGCCGCTCGTCGTGCGCACCGTGACGCCTGCGCTGCGAGGCATCGACCCGCGCCAGCGCGAGGCGGCGGCTGCGCTCGGCGCCGGGCCGCTGCGGGTGCTGACCTCGGTGGAGCTGCCCGTCGCGTGGCGGCCGGTGCTCGCGGCGACAGGGTTCGCCTTTGCGGTGTCGCTGGGGGAGTTCGGGGCGACCAGCTTCCTGGCCCGGCCCGACCGGCCGACGTTGCCGGTCGTGGTCTTCGAGCTGATCGGGCGCCCCGGCGGGGAGAGCTTCGGGATGGCCCTCGCGGCCTCGGTCGTGCTGGCAGCGATCACCGCGACGGTCATGGTCGCGGTGGAGCGGCTCCGGGTCGGCACCGTGGGAGCGTTCTGACGTGCTGACCGTCGAGCACCTCACCGTCACCTTCGGGAGGACCACTGCCGTCGCCGACGTGTCCCTTCAGCTGCCGCGGGGCGAGGTGCTGGCGGTGCTCGGTCCCTCGGGCTGCGGCAAGTCCACCCTGCTCCGGGCCGTCGCCGGCCTCGAGCGCCCCGACGCGGGCCGGGTGCTGTTCGACGACGTCGACGTCACCGGGCTGCCCACCCATCGCCGGGACTTCGCGCTGATGTTCCAGGACGGCCAGCTGTTCCCGCACCTGCCGGTGGCCGGCAACGTCGGCTACCCGCTCAGGATGCGCCGGACGCCTCGTGCCGACCGCGATGCGAGGGTGGCCGAGCTGCTCGAGCTCGTCGGGCTGCCCGGTCACGGCGACCGCTCGCCCGACACCCTCTCCGGTGGTGAGCGGCAGCGGGTGGCGCTTGCGCGCGCCCTCGCCGTACGCCCGCGGCTGCTGCTCCTCGACGAGCCGCTCTCGGCGCTGGACCGCAACCTGCGGGAGCGCCTCGCGGCCGACCTGCACGACATCCTGCGGGCCGAGAGCACCACGGCACTGCTGGTCACCCACGACCACGACGAGGCGTTCGCGGTCGCGGACCGGATGGCGCTGATGCGCGACGGTCGGCTCGTGCAGTCGGGCACGGTCGAGGAGGTCTGGCGCCACCCGGCCGACGCCGACACGGCCCGCTTCCTCGGGTACGCCGCGGTGGTCACCGGCTCCGCCGCGGCGGTGCTCCTGGGGGGTGCACCGGCGGAGGACGGGAGTCCGGCCCTGGCCCTCCGCCGCTCCGCGCTCCAGCTGGACCCGTCCGGCCCATTGACCGGGACGGTGCGGTCGGCCCGCGTCGGTGCCGAGCTGACCCGCCTCGTGGTCGACGTCGCAGGAGTCGGCACGGTCGACGCGGTCGCGGGGCTCGCCGTACCGGTCGCGGCGGGGGAGCAGGTGCGGCTGAGGCTCGACGGATCCAGGGTCGCCCGGCTCGGGTGACGGCTCCGTGACGCCACTCACCGTCCAGCGCGGCTAATCGACGGGAGCGAGACCGGAATGGTCCCTAGACTGGGGCGTTATGAAGCGGCGACCCTACGGACTCATCGTCGGGGTCGCCGTCGGGATGGGTGTGACGGCGGTCGTGGCCTCCCAGCTGCTCGGCGAGCGGCTCCTCGACCCGGACGGCTTCCTCGGCCCAGCCTGGGTGCGGCTGCCCGCGATGGTGCTCGGGGCGTTCCTCATCGACATCGTCCCGCGGTCGCTCTGGCACTCCCGCAAGCGGATCCGCAGCTTCATGCAGGAGGCCCGCAGGCTGACCCGCGAGCACTGGACCCGGCAGCGGATCGCGCTGGTGGTGATCGGGCTGACCAGCTTCTACATCACCTACGTCAGCTACCGGAACCTCAAGAACTACCTCCCGCGGATGTACTCCACGATGGAGGACCCGCTGCTGCACAAGCTGGACCTGTGGCTGTTCTTCGGCCACGAGCCCGCCACCGTGCTGCACAGCATCTTCGGTGAGACGTGGGCCGCCCACTTCTTCGCGTTCATCTACCTGCTCTACCTGCCGCTCGCGCCGCTGACCCTGGTGGTGTGGCTGGTCTGGTCCCGGCACATCAGCTACGGCTACTGGTACGCCACCGCGAACTGCCTCAACTGGGCCTTCGGCACGATCAGCTACTACCTGATCCCGACGATGGGACCGGCGTTCTGGTACCCGTGGCTCTACACAGGGCTCGAGGTCACCGGGGTGACCGACCTCCAGGACTCCCTGTGGAGCTCGCGCCAGGAGGTCAGGTTCCCCCTGAACCCGTTCAGCGGCTCCATCCAGAGCGTCGCGGGGTTCGCCTCGCTGCACACCGCGCTCACGCTCATCATCGCGATGGTCGCCCACTACACGGTGCGGCACGCGCTGATCCGGTGGTCGGCATGGGTCTTCTTCGGGCTCACGGTGATCTCGACGCTGTACTTCGGCTGGCACTACGTCGCCGACGACGTCGGCGGGGTGGTGATCGCCGTGCTCGCGGTGTGGCTGGGCGGCATCGCCACCGGGCAGAAATTCCAACGCGGCGGGCTGGCGGCCCGCGCCCCGGAGGAGCGAGACGAAGCGGTCGAGGCCGAGCTCGAGAAAGCCTCGCTGTAACCGGACACGAGCGGTCCGAGCGGCGCGTCGCACCCCTTTCCGCTCCGGCTCGTTGATGTATGCTGATGGGCACAGGAGATCCGGGGGGATCTCCGCTGAGCAAGGCGGTCAGCTCGAGCAGCTGACTCGGAAGCGCAGCACTCGGGGCTTCGTATCCCTCCCCGGGTCCGCATGACCGAACCCCTTGCTCGGGTTCTGCTCCAACCTCCCAATGGGGCAGACCCCGAGGCCCCGTCCGAACCTCCCAATCGGACGGGGCCTCTCCTCTTTTTCACGCCCCTCCCGCCGACGACTCGCCGGGAGTTACATGGGTGTAGTTCGTCAAGTCGACACGCCGCTCGAAGGTCACAAACCTGTTACAGATGTTCCGCATGTGACGAGGGCGCACTAGCGTGACGATCCGTCGGCCCCGAGGGACTCCTCGTGCCGGCTCTCCCAGACCTCGGGGAAGGGGCTGGGAACGGCGAAAGGGAGTTATGCGACGCACCCGTCCGCGTCCGGCCGGCGGTCGCCGTCGGCTGACGGCCTCCGCGGTCGCGGCGGTCACGGTCCTGGGGCTCGCCGCGCTCACTCCGCCGACGGCCACCGCCGACCGACCGGACAGGCCGGAGGTGCCCACCCGGACCGACGTCGAGCAGGCGCAGTCCGAGGCGCAGCAGGCTGCCAACCGGGTCGCCGAGATCCAGGCGGACCTCGCGCTGGCCAACGCCGAGCTCGAGGCCTCCGCCGTGCACGCGGCCCAGGCGTTCGAGGCGTACAACGGCGCGCGGTGGGCGGCCGAGCAGGCGGCCGAGCAGGTCGACCAGGCCGTCGAGGACGCCCGGCGTGCCGACCTCGAGCTCGCCGACCAGCGCGACGAGCTGGCGGTCCTCGTGGCCGCCACCTACCAGGACGGCAGCCAGCTCTCCACCGTCGACGCGGTGCTCGGCGCGGACGGACCGGCCGGGGTGATGGACCAGCTCCTCGCCTACGAGAGCGCGTCGAGCTCGATGGACGCCCAGCTGCAGCGGTTCACCGCGACCGCCGAACTCGCCGAGGTGTTCCAGGCGGAGGCCGAGGAGGCGCGGCTGGAGAAGCTCCGGCTGCTCGACGAGGCAGAGGTCGCCAAGGACGCGGCAGCGGCCGCAGCGGAGGCCGCGCAGGCGCTCGCTGCCTCCGTCGCTGCTCGCAAGGCCGAGCTCATCGACGAGCTCGCCCGACTCCAGGGGGTCTCGGTCGCGCTCGCCGAGCGGCGGCAGTCCGCGCTGGAGGAGATCGAGCGCCAGCAGGCCGCCGAGGAGGCGGCCCGGCTGGCGGCCCAGGAAGCAGCCGAGGAGGCCGAGCGCGAGGAGCAGCCGCAGGAGGGGACTGCTCCCGAGGCTCAGCCGGAGCCCGCCCCCGAGCCCGAGCCGGAGCCCGAGCCGGAGCCCGAGCCGGAGCCGGAGACCGAGGAGCCGGTCGAGCAGCCGGAGCCCGAGCCCGCACCCGTGGTGCCCGCGCCGACCGTCACCACTCCGCCGGCCCCGTCGGGAGGAGCCGCGGCGGCGATCGCGTTCGCGCGGTCCCAGCTCGGCGACCCGTACGTCTGGGGAGCGGCAGGTCCGGACTCGTGGGACTGCTCGGGTCTGACGATGGCTGCCTGGGCCGCCGGTGGCACCTCGCTGCCGCACTACTCCGTGGCGCAGTACGACGCGACCACGCCGATCAGCGCCGCCTCGCTCCGTCCCGGCGACCTCCTCTTCTGGGGGTCGAGCAGCAGCCCGTCGTCGATCTTCCACGTCGGCCTGTACGTCGGGGACGGGATGATGATCCACGCACCACGGACCGGGCGCCCGGTGACGCTCGAGTCGATGTACTACTGGGTGCCGCCCAACTTCTTCGGCCGGGTCTGACCTGCAACGATGGGGGCCATGCCCACCGAGCTTGATGCCCCCATCGACGTCGCTGCCCTGACCACGCTCCTCGACGGCCGCTACAAGGCGGTCCGCGACCTGGCCCGGGAGAACCTCGCGCTCCGGCCGGACGTCCTCGAGAAGGCGGAGACCCTGTCCACCGAGGACTACCGCGAGCTGGTCAAGGACATCGTCGTCGAGCTCGCCTCCACCGGGCAGACGGGCTGGGGCTTCCCCAAGGAGTACGGCGGCGGCGGCGACATCGGTGCCTCCGTGGCCGCCTTCGAGACCTCGTCGTTCGGGGACCTGTCGGTCGTGGTGAAGCTCGGGGTCCAGTTCGGGCTCTTCGGCGGTGCGATCCTCCACCTCGGCACCCAGCGGCACCACGACGAGTACCTCAAGCGGGTCGTCACCGGGGAGCTGTTCGGCGCGTTCGCGATGACCGAGTCCGGCCACGGCTCCAACGTGCAGGCGCTCAGGACGACCGCGACGTACGACGGCGACACCGACGAGTTCGTGGTGAACACCCCCGACGACTCCGCGCGCAAGGACTACATCGGCAACGCCGCGATGCACGCGAGCCACGCGGCGGTGTTCGCGCAGCTCGTCGTCGGCGGCGAGCGACGGGGGGTCCATGCCCTGGTCGTGCCGCTCCGGGACGACGACGGCAAGGTCCTGCCGGGCGTCCGCATCGAGGACTGCGGCCGCAAGATCGGTCTGAACGGCGTCGACAACGGGCGGATCTGGTTCGACGAGGTGCGGGTGCCGCGCGACGCGCTGCTCGACAGGTACGCCGACGTCACCGACGACGGCACCTACTTCTCGGAGATCGAGAACCCTGACCGCCGGTTCTTCACGATGCTCGGCACCCTGGTCCAGGGCCGGGTGTGCGTGGGTGGTGCGGCGATCAACGCCAGCAAGGTGGCGCTCGCGATCGCCGTGCACTACGCGGTGAAGCGTCGGCAGTTCGGTCCGCCGGGGACCGACGAGGAGAACCTGCTGCTCGACTACGGCCAGCACCAGCGCCGGCTGCTGCCGCTGCTCGCGCGGACCTACGCGCTGCACTTCGCCCAGGAGCGCGTCGCCGCCGACCTGCACCGGGTCTTCTCCGACCCCGACAGCGCGTCGGAACGGCGGCGCCGGGCTCTCGAGTCGCGGGCCGCTGCGACCAAGGCACTGGGCACCTGGCACGCGTCGCGGACCATCCAGGAGTGCCGCGAGGCCTGCGGGGGTGCGGGGTACATGTCCGCGAACCGGTTCGACGCCCTGCGTGCCGACACCGACGTGTTCACGACGTTCGAGGGTGACAACACGATCCTCCTGCAGCTGGTCGCCAAGGGGCGGCTGACCGACCTGCGCGACGACTTCGGCGCCCTGGACCAGCTCGGGACCGCTCGGTACGTCGCCGGGATCGCGCTCGGGACGGTCGTCGAGAAGACCTCGATGCGCCAGATGATCGAGCGGCTTCGCGACGCCGTACCGGGGTCGGGCGGGGGTGGCGACGACGCGGGGCTGCTGGACCCGGAGTACCACCTCTCGATGCTGCGCTGGCGCGAGGACCACATGACCTCGAGCGTCGCCCGGCGGATCCAGGCCGGCGTGAGCGCCGGCGGTGACGCGGTCGAGGTGTTCAGCCGGGCGCAGGACCACGTGATCGCCTCGGCCTGGGCGCACGCCGAGCGGCTGGTCTTCGAGGCGTTCCTGACAAAGCTGCAGAACATGCCGGACGGGTCGAACCGACGCGTGCTGAACATGGTCTGCGACCTGTTCGCGCTGTCGGCCATCGAGGCGGACCGCGCGTGGTTCCTCGAGCACGGGCGGCTGTCGACCGGACGGTCGAAGGCGATCACCGCGATGGTCAACGAGCTGTGCCGCCGGCTGCGTCCGCACGCCGTCGACCTGGTCGACGCGTTCGGTGTCCCGGCGGAGATGCTGCGGAGCGACGACCTGTTCTGAGCCCGGAGGGTCAGTGCTTGTGCTCGCCGGGGTTCTTGAACCGCTCGAAGGAGTTGCGGACCTCCTGCTCGGCCTCGACCCGGCCGACCCACTCGGCGCCCTCGACGGACTTGCCGGGCTCGAGGTCCTTGTAGACCTCGAAGAAGTGCGCGATCTCGAGACGGTCGAACTTGGACACGTGGTCGATGTCGCGCAGGTGCTCGAGGCGGGGGTCGGTGGACGGCACGCACAGGACCTTGTCGTCGCCGCCGGCCTCGTCGGTCATCCGGAACATGCCGATCGCGCGGCAGTGGATGAGGCAGCCGGGAAAGGTCGGCTCCTGCAGGATCACCATGGCGTCCAGGGGGTCGCCGTCGAGGCCGAGGGTGTTCTCGATGTAGCCGTAGTCGGCGGGGTACTGCGTCGAGGTGAACAGCGTCCGGTCAAGCCGGATCCGACCACTCTCGTGGTCGACCTCGTACTTGTTCCGCTGCCCCTTGGGGATCTCCACCAGGACGTCGAACTCCACAGCATCCTCCACTCGCCGAGCACTGATCTCTGACTGCCACCACGGACCGTCGGCTAGTCTCCCGCAGAATCGGCTCACCTCCCAACCGAAGGGGTCCACGGATGGTTGAAGGTGACCGACGCCACGCCCGGCCCTCCGGCTGGGGTCGGATCCTCGTCCGAGCAGCGGTGGTCCTGGTCGTGCTCGCGCTGGTCGTGGGCGCGGGCTGGCAGCTGGGACTGGCCGACCGGTGGGACCTCGCCGACCGGCTCGGTCTCGAGGAGGAGGACCCCAGGCGCAACCCCGCAGCGGTCGAGCCGCCGCCGGGTCTCGACCTGCCCGAGCCGCCCGACGCCCGTCCCGTCGCCGATCCACTGCGGAAGGCGGCACCCGACGCCGCAGCGGTACGCCGTGCCGTGGGCCGGCTCCTCGACGACCGACGGCTCGGGCGGCGGGTCGGGCTCGCCGTCGGCGGCCTCGACGGCCGGTCGGTGGTGGCGGAGGGGCCGGCCGTGGTCACCCCGGCGTCGACCCTCAAGCTGCTGACCTGCCTGGCGGCCTTGGAGGCGCTGGGCCCCGAGCACCGGTTCACCACCGAGGTGGTCGGTGCCGGACGCGACATCACGCTCGTCGGCGGCGGCGACCCGCTCCTCTCGCGGCGGCCGGTGAGGCCGGACGAGTACCCGGCCCAGGCCGACATCGCCACCCTCGCCGCCGACACCGCGGCCAAGCTCCGGCGCGACGGGTTCGGGCTGGTGCGGCTGCGCTACGACGACACGTTGTTCAGCGGGCCCGCGGGGAGCCCGGACTGGGAGCCGGACTACCTGCCCGACGACGTGGTCAGCCCGATCACCTCGTTGTGGGTCGACCAGGGCCGGATCGCGAGCGGCGACAGCGAGCGGTCGACCGACCCGGCGCGCGACGCCGCCGACGCCTTTGCCGCCGCCCTGCGCCGGGAAGGGATCAACGTCGTCGGGCAGCCGACCCAGGGTGCGCCGCCCGCGGACGCCGAGGAGCTGGCCGCGGTCCGTGGCGCGGAGCTGGTCGAGGTCGTCCGGCACGTGCTCGAGGTCAGCGACAACGAGGCGGCCGAGGTGCTGGCTCGCCACGTGGCGCTGGCCGAGGGGCTGCCCGGCTCCTTCGACGGGGCAGGGCGCGCGGTGACCTCGGTCGTCGAGCGGCTCGGCATCCCGGTGCAGGGGGCGCTTGTGCTCGACGGCAGCGGCCTCGCCCGGGGGAACCGGCTCGACGTCCGCACGCTGCTGGAGACGCTGGCGGTGGGGGCTGGACCTGCCGCGCCCGAGCTCGGCGGGCTGGCCGAGGGGCTCCCGGTGGCCGGGTTCAACGGATCGCTGGGCTACCGCTTCGCGACCGACGCCGACGAGGCACTCGGCTGGGTGCGGGCCAAGACCGGGACCCTGGTCGCAGGCGGCGTGCACGCGCTTGCTGGGATCGTGACGGCCCGTGACGGCACCCCGATGCTGTTCGCCGTGGTGGCGGACCGGGTCAAGGAGCAGAACACGCTGTTCGTCCGCGACCGGCTCGACCAGGTGGCAGCCGCACTCGCCGGCTGCGCGTGTGCCGGCTGATCAGCCCCCAAGCCTACGCAGGGCCGACCGTTGAACTGCCGTGCGTAGGCTCGGGGGATGAGCGGGCAGATGATCGACTGGGACCTCGCAGTGACGGCTGCGACGAAGCTGGCCGGTCAGGGGCCGACCGTCAGCAAGGACGAGGCCGACCAGGTCGTCGACGAGCTCCGCGCCGGAGCGGAGCGGTCCACCCCGCTGGTGCGCGAGTTCACCGGGCTGACCGCCCAGGCCGGCACCGCCCCCGTCCTCGTCGTCGACCGGCAGGGCTGGATCCAGGCGAACGCCGATGCCTTCGCACAGATCATCGGCCCGGTCGTCGACAAGCTCCAGGAGAAGCGCGGCACGCCCGGCCCGCTCACCGAGGCCATCGGCTCACGGATCACCGGCCTCGAGGTCGGCACCCTGCTCGGCTTCCTCGGCGGCAAGGTGCTCGGCCAGTTCGACCCGTTCTACTCACCCACCGACACCGACGACGGTGCCGTGCTGGGCCGGCTCCTGCTGGTGGCGCCGAACATCGTGCAGGCCGAGCGCGAGCTCGGCGCGGACCCCAGTGACTTCCGGCTGTGGGTCTGCCTCCACGAGGAGACCCACCGGGTGCAGTTCACCGCGGTGCCGTGGATGCGCGACCACCTGCAGGCGCAGATCGACACCCTCGTCGACGGCGTGGACGTCGACCCGCAGAAGATGGCCACGGCGCTCCTCGACGCGGTACGCCGAGCCGGGGACCTGGTCGCCGGCCGAGGCGACGGCAGCCTCATCGACCTGTTCGCCACCCCCGAGCAGCGTGAGGTGATCGACCGGGTGACCGGGGTGATGTCGCTCCTCGAGGGGCACGCCGACGTCGTCATGGACGGCGTGGGGCCGGAGGTGATCCCCACCGTCGACGAGATCCGCAAGCGCTTCAACCAGCGGCGCAAGGGAGCCGGGTCCCTGGACCGCCTCGCGCGACGGCTCCTCGGCCTCGACGCCAAGATGGCGCAGTACCGCGACGGCGCGCACTTCGTGCGCACGGTCATCGGCGAGGTCGGCATGGAGGGGTTCAACAAGGTCTGGGTCGAGCCCGACCACCTGCCGTCGAAGGCCGAGATCGGCGACCCGAGGGCCTGGGTCCGCCGCGTCCACGGCTGACCTCGCAGGCACGGCGATGGCGGGACCGGACCCGGCAGTCGCAGCCGTTCGGCTGGCGGTGCGTGGGTGCCTCGGCGACCCCCGAGCCCAGGAGGGCCCGGTCGTGGTCGCCTGCTCAGGAGGAGCCGACTCGCTCGCGCTGGTCGCCGCCGCCGTCTTCGAGTGCCGGCACAGCGGCCGGCCGGTCGTCGGCGCCACCGTCGACCACGGGCTGCAGGAGGGCTCGGCCGAGCACGCCGACACGGTGGTCGCGCAGATGGTCGTGATCGGCGTCACCGAGACGCTGACGGCTCGGGTCCAGGTCGAGCCGATGGGCCAGGGCGTCGAGGCAGCGGCCCGCGAGGCGAGGTACGCGGTCCTGGAGGAGGTCGCCCGCCGGGTCGGCAGCTCCGTGGTGCTCCTGGGCCACACCCTCGACGACCAGGCGGAGACCGTGCTCCTCGGGCTGACGCGCGGCTCCGGCGGCCGGTCGATCGCCGGGATGCGCCGGGTCGTCGCCGGCCCCGACGTGTCGTTCTTCCGGCCCCTGCTCGACGTCACCCGCGAGCAGACCGAGCGGGCCTGCCGTGCGCAGGGTCTGGAGCCGTGGTCCGACCCGCACAACGAGGACCCGCGCTTCACCCGCCCGCGGGTGCGGCACCGGGTCCTGCCGGTGCTGGAGGAGGAGCTCGGTCCCGGGGTGGCGGTGACCCTGGCCCGCACCGCGGACCTGCTCCGCGAGGACATGGAGCTGCTGGACCGGCTGGCGGCAACGGCGTACCGGGAGGCGCTGCGCGTCGCCGCCCCTGACCTGGTGGAGCTGGGGGTCCCCGAGCTGGCCGGGCTGGACCCGGCCCTCCGCGGTCGGGTGCTCCGGCGGGCCGCGCTGGAGGCCGGGTGCCCGGGCGACGAGCTGTTCCGCGTCCACGTCCGGGCGATCGAGGAGCTCGTCACCGCCTGGCGCGGCCAGCGGATGGTGCAGCTGCCCGGTCACCGTGCCGCGGTCCGCTCGGGGGACACCCTGACGATCGCCCCGACCCCTGTGGCACGCTGATCCGGTGGATGCCAAGGATGTCGGCGACGACCTCATCAATGTCCTCTTCACGGAGGAGGACATCCAGCGCAGGCTCAAGGAGCTGGCCGAGGAGGTCGAGCGGGACTACGAGGGCCGCGACCTCCTGATGGTGGGCGTCCTGCGGGGTGCGGTGATGGTGATGGCCGACCTCGCGCGGTCGTTCGAGCGCCATGTGGAGATGGACTGGATGGCCGTCTCGTCGTACGGCTCGGGGACCAAGTCCTCCGGCGTCGTCCGGATCCTCAAGGATCTCGACACCGACATCAGCGGCCGCCACGTGCTCATCGTCGAGGACATCATCGACACCGGGCTGACGCTGTCGTGGCTCGTGTCGAACCTGAAGTCGCGCAAGCCCGCGTCGGTCGAGATCTGCACGCTCCTGCGCAAGCCCGACGCCCTGCAGATGAGCGTCGACGTGAAGTACGTCGGCCACGACATCCCCAACGCCTTCGTCGTCGGCTACGGCCTCGACTACGCCGAGCGGTACCGCAACCTGCGGTGCATCGGCACCCTCGCCCCGGCGGTCTACTCCTGACCGCCGTTGCGCAGTCTCCTGTCGGCGTTGCCGCCTGCGTGTAACGTCGGATTGCCGGAGTCGTCGGGACACCGGTGGGTCGGGTCACGCGTCAGCCAGCTGAGCAGGGCCCGCTGAATCGGTAGGAGGAGGGGGCGCGAGCCCCGTCAAATGGACGTGAAGCGCATCTTCCGCGGTCCCTGGTTCTGGATCGTCATCGCCGTGGTCGGCGTGCTCGTCGCCCTGCAGTACCTCGGACCGGACGGCGGCTACGAGGAGATCGACACCTCCGTGATGGCCGAGAACATCACCAGTGGCGACGTCAAGAACATCACGTTCATCGACGGCGACCAGGAGATCCGCGCCGAGCTCGACGACGGCACGAAGGTGCTCGCCTACTGGGTCGACGGCCAGCAGAACGACCTGATCGTGGCCACCGACGAGGCCGTCCGCGCCGGCGACATCGAGGAGTACAACTCCGAGAACCCCCAGCCCAGCCTCATCGGCTCGCTGCTCCCGACGATCATCATGTTCGCGCTGATCATCCTGCTGTTCCTGTTCCTCATGAACCAGGTGCAGGGCGGCGGTGGCCGGGTCATGCAGTTCGGCAAGTCCAAGGCCAAGCTGATCAGCAAGGACATGCCGAAGACGACGTTCGCCGACGTCGCCGGCGCGCAGGAGGCCATCGAGGAGCTCGGCGAGATCAAGGAGTTCCTCCAGGAGCCCGCCAAGTTCCAGGCCGTCGGCGCCAAGATCCCCAAGGGCGTCCTGCTCTACGGTCCTCCCGGCACCGGCAAGACGCTGCTCGCCCGCGCCGTCGCGGGTGAGGCGGGCGTCCCGTTCTACTCGATCTCCGGCTCCGACTTCGTCGAGATGTTCGTCGGCGTGGGTGCCTCGCGCGTCCGCGACCTGTTCGAGCAGGCCAAGGAGAACGCCCCGGCGATCGTCTTCATCGACGAGATCGACGCCGTCGGGCGTCACCGCGGAGCCGGCATGGGCGGCGGTCACGACGAGCGCGAGCAGACCCTCAACCAGCTGCTCGTCGAGATGGACGGCTTCGACGTCCGCGGCGGGGTCATCCTCATCGCCGCGACCAACCGTCCCGACATCCTCGACCCCGCCCTGCTGCGTCCTGGCCGCTTCGACCGGCAGATCGCGGTGGACGCCCCCGACCTCGACGGCCGGCACAAGATCCTCCAGGTCCACTCCCGCGGGAAGCCGATGGCACCCGGCATCGACCTGTTGTCCACCGCCCGGCGGACCCCCGGCTTCACCGGTGCGGACCTCGCGAACGTGCTGAACGAGGCGGCGCTGCTCACCGCGCGGCAGAACCGCAAGCTCATCGACGCCGAGGCGCTCGACGAGGCGATCGACCGCGTCATCGCAGGTCCGCAGCGCCGCACCAGGCTGATGAGCGAGAAGGAGAAGCTCATCACCGCCTACCACGAGGGCGGACACGCGCTCGTGGCCGCGGCCCTGCCCGGCACCGACCCGGTCCACAAGATCACGATCCTCCCGCGCGGCCGGGCCCTCGGCTACACGATGGTGCTGCCCGACGAGGACAAGTACTCCCAGACCCGGTCCGAGATGCTCGACAAGCTCGCGTACATGCTGGGCGGCCGGGCAGCGGAGGAGATGGTCTTCCACGACCCCACCACCGGCGCCGGCAACGACATCGAGAAGGCGACGTCGCTCGCCCGGGCGATGGTGACGCAGTACGGCATGACTGAGCGCCTCGGCGCGATCAAGCTCGGCGAGGCGAACGGCGAGCCCTTCATGGGCCGCGACTTCGGCCACACCAAGAACTACTCCGAGGACGTCGCAGCCGTCGTCGACGAGGAGACCAAGAAGTTCCTGGCCACGGCCCACCAGGAGGCGTTCGACATCCTCGAGGAGAACCGGGACGTCCTCGACGACCTGGTGCTGCGGCTGCTCGAGAAGGAGACCCTCGACAAGGAGCAGATCGCCGAGATCTTCCGACCGCTGCGCCGTCGGCCGGTGCGGCCCGCATGGACCGGCTCGCCGGCCCGTGAGCCCTCGCGCATCCCGCCCGTCGACCTCCCGAAGTCGGCATCCAACGGCACCGCGCCGGTGGAGCCGAGCGGCACCACGATCATCACGCCCCCCTCCTCGGGTGGTGACATCCACGGCACCCCGCCGGCGGGTGGAGGGCCCGCGTGAGCCTGGAGCCCGTGCGTGATCCGTCGTACGACGACGTCGCGCCGTTCGACCACGCCCGCGCGGAGGCCGCTGTGCGCGAGCTCCTCATCGCCATCGGCGAGGACCCGGACCGCGACGGGCTGAGGAACACCCCGGGCCGCGTGGCCCGTTCCTACGAGGAGCTGGTCCGCGGCATCCGGCAGCGGCCGGAGGACGTGCTCACCACGACCTTCGAGATCGGCCACCAGGAGATGGTGCTGGTCCGCGACATCGAGCTGTGGTCGATGTGCGAGCACCACCTGGTGCCGTTCACCGGCGTCGCCCACGTGGGCTACATCCCCAACGACGACGGCCGGATCACCGGGCTGTCCAAGCTAGCCCGCCTTGTCGACGTCTACTCCCGGCGCCCTCAGGTGCAGGAGCGGCTGACGACGCAGATCGCGGACTCGCTGATGGAGATCCTCGACGCCCGGGGCGTGATCGTGGTCATCGAGGCCGAGCACCTCTGCATGACGATGCGGGGCGTGCGCAAGCCCGGCGCCAAGACGATCACCTCCGCGATCCGCGGCATCATGCACAACGCGGCCACCCGCTCGGAGGCGATGAGCCTCATCATGCACGGGACGCGCTGAAGGCCTCCTGCCGCACGAGCACGGCGTCGAACTCGAGGACCCGCAGCGTCGGCCGGTGCATCGACACCGGGAACAGCCCGGCGATGTCGAACCCCGCCGCGCGGTACTCGCCGATCTGCTCCTCCAGCTGCGGCATGCCTTCGTAGATCGGCAGGCAGGAGACCTCCGACTGCATGGCGAGCAGCTCCTTGACCCGGTCACCGCCGCCGCGGAACGCCAGCAGGTCGTAGCCCTGGGTGTCGAGCTTGAGGTAGAGCCGCGGCTCGTCGATGCCGGTCAGGACCTCGTCCAGCACGCCGTCGAGGCGGCGGATGGTGATCTCCTCCTTCACCGACTTCTCCAGCTTGTGCGACCACTCCTTGCCGAACTCGCTGGCCGGCAGCAGCGAGCTGAGGCTCGCTCCGGGCGTCGCGTTGATCTCGGCGGTGGTGTCCTCGTCGCCCAGGGCGTACTCGTGCACGTGCCAGTCGTGGTCCTGGGCAGCCCGCGCACGGAGCTTGGTGGCGAACTCCTCGAGCGGCTCGAACGACGCGATCCGGCCCTGGTAGCCGGCGCGTCGCAGCGTCCGGCCGAACTGCCCGACGTTGGCGCCGACGTCCAGCACGCAGTTGATCCGCAGCTCCCGCAGGATCGCGGAGACCTGCTCCTCGAGCATGAAGTCCCCGAGGTGACGCTGCACCGTCGAGATGTTCTTGCGGGTCCGTCGGGGGTGGTAGACGAGCGTCCCCACCCTGCTCCTCGGCACCAGCGCACGGCTCACGACGTCGCTGGTGCGCTTGCGGACGAGCCATGCGCCGGGCCCGATCTCCTCCACACCGAGCCCCAGCCGAGGCGCCAGACGGGCCAGCTTCGCGGGGAACATGCGCGTCAATGTACGGCAGCACCAGTCGCCCGGGCACGGGCACTCGCCGCGCACCGTTCGTCCACGTAGGGTCCGCTTCATGGCAGCCGAGCCCCCTCCGTACGTCGTCGGGCTGCCCCGTCTCGACCGCTGCTTGGTGATGGGGGTCGTCAACGTGACTCCCGACTCGTTCTCCGACGGTGGGCAGTTCCTCGACCCCGCCAGGGCTGTCGAGCACGGGCTGGCGCTGGCCGCCTCCGGCGCCGACCTCGTGGACGTCGGCGGCGAGTCCACCCGCCCCGGCGCCGTACGCCCCGACGTCACCGACGAGCTCGCCCGGGTGCTCCCGGTCGTCAATGGGCTGGCGGCCGGAGGCTTCGCCGTCTCGGTGGACACCATGCGTGCCGACGTGGCCGAGGCGGCGGTCGACGCGGGGGCGGTGCTCGTCAACGATGTCTCCGGCGGCCGTGCCGACCCGCGCATGCTCGCGGCGGTGGCTGCCCTGGGCGTCCCCTACGTGCTGATGCACTGGCGTGCGCACTCGGTGGAGATGCACCGTCACACCGAGTACGACGACGTGGTCGCCGACGTGACCGCGGAGCTGCGCGCCCAGCTCGAGGTCGCCGAGGCAGCCGGCGTGGACCTGTCCCGCGTCGCGGTGGACCCGGGGATCGGCTTCTCGAAGACCACCGACCAGAACTGGGAGCTGCTCGCCGGGCTCGAGCGGCTGGTCGGGCCGGACACAGGGTTGGGGCGACCGGTGCTGGTGGCCACCAGCCGCAAACGCTTCCTCGGCGAGCTCCTGGTCGAGGGTGGTGAGCTGCGACCACCGATCGACCGGGACGACGCGACCACGGCGACGACCGCGCTGGCCGCAACCATGGGCGCCTGGTGCGTGCGGGTGCACGACGTCCGCGCGTCGGCCGACGCCGTGCGGGTGGCAGCCCGATGGACTCGGGGACCCGCATGACCCAGGACGAGGTGCTCGCCGCCGACGAGGCGCTCGACGCGGCCGTCGAGGTCGGCGACCTGGACCGGCTCCGCGAGCTGTGCTGCTCGGGCCGCGAGCTCGTCTGCGTGCACCCCGGCGTGGAGCCCATCCACGGCACCAGCGGGGTGCTGCGCAGCTGGGCGCTGATCATGGCCAACGCGGAGTACATCCAGTTCTTCCTCACCGACGTCACCGTGAGCGTGGCCGGCGACGTCGCCGCGGTCACCTGCACCGAGAACATCCTCACCGCCGGTCAGGCGCAGACCGCGACCTTCCACGGCGGGAAGGCGCGGGCGCTGAACGTGTTCGCCCGAGAAGGGACCGGTTGGCGGCTGTGGCTACACCAGGCATCGCCGGTAGGGTCGGGACCCTTATGAACGAGGACGAAACGATCCTGACCACCGACCGGCTCGCCGTGCACGGCATCGAGGCGGTCGGCCACCACGGGGTCTTCGACTTCGAGCGTCGGGACGGCCAGGTCTTCCGGGTGGACCTGGTCCTGGGGCTGGACACCAGGCCGGCCGCCGTCAGCGACGACCTCGCTGACACGGTGGACTACGGATCCCTCGTGGACCGGGTCAAGACCGCGATCGAGACCGACCCCGTGGACCTGATCGAGAAGCTGGCCCAACGCATCGCCGACCTGTGCCTGGCCGACGAGCGGGTCAGCCAGGCCCAGGTCACCGTCCACAAGCCTGAAGCACCCATCGCTGCGACGTTCTCGGACGTCGCCCTGACGATCACCCGGAGCCGAGGATGACTGAGACCCCGAACCCCTACATCGTGGACGCAGACACCCTGACGGGGGAGATGCGGCCGATCCGGCGCTGCGTGATCTCGATGGGCTCCAACCTCGGTGACCGGCTGCAGAAGCTGCAGGGCGGCCTCGACTCGCTCGCCGACACCCCGGAGGTGTGGGTGACCGAGGTGTCCCCGGTCTACGAGACCGAGCCGGTGGACTCGCCGGCCGGCGCCGAGCCGTTCCTCAACGTCGTCGTGCTCGTCGACACCACCTTGCCCGCGCACATGCTGCTCGACCGGGCGCTGGCGATCGAGTCGGCCTTCGGCCGGCAGCGCAGCGACGTGCACAACGCGCCACGCTCCCTCGACGTGGACCTGATCGTCGTGGGGGACCGCCGCGCGGACGACGACGCGCTCAAGCTGCCGCACCCGCGTGCCCACGAGCGGGCCTTCGTGCTGGCGCCGTGGGCCGACGTCGAGCCGGAGGCCGAGATCCCCGGTGTGGGCTCCGTCGGCGACCTCCTCGACAAGGTGGGGCGGGCCGGCATCCTGCGACGCGACGACATCAAGCTCGAGATGCACTGACTTGGAGCCAGCTCCTCCCGAGGGCCGGCTCCGCACGACCGGACCCGGGCTGATCGCCGGCTGGGCGCTCGCCGGCCTCGTCCTCGGCCGGCTCCTCCGGCCGCTGCTCACCGAGCTGGACCGCACGGCCCCCCAGGTCGGGTGGCTGCAGGCCGGCGCGCTCTTCCTGCTCGCCGGGATCCTCGCCGCCGTGGCTCGAGCCACCCATCGCGCCGTACAGCTGAGCCGCGAGCGGCTGCAGCCGCACGAGGCCGTGAACCGGCTGGTGCTGGCCAAGGCGTGTGCGCTGGTCGGCTCGTTGGCTGCCGGCGGCTACCTCGGCTACGCACTGAGCTGGGTCGGCGCCTCGGCCGAGCTCGGGGGAGAACGGATCGTGATGAGCCTCGTCGCGGCCGTCGGGGCGGTGCTGACCGTGGTGGGATCACTGCTCCTCGAGCGCGCGTGTCGGGTCACCGGCGGCGATGAGGAGTCCTAGGCTTCGTCACATGGTGCACACGAGTCCCTCCCGTCGCAGGCAGCGCAGCGTTCGCGTCACGGTCGCGATCGGCCTACTGGCGCTGGGCACGGCTGCTGTGGTCGTGGCGCTGTCCCTCGCGACCGTCACGGCGTTGAGCACCGCGTCGGTGTTCTCGCTCGTCTGCGGCTGGGCCGCGGCGCGCATCGTCTACTCCGAGCTGATCGAGAGCCGGCGGGTCCACGCCCGCGACCGATCGGCCCAGGCACAGTCCTTCGTCGCCCTGTTCACCGAGCGCTCCGAGGAGCACGCCTCGTTCGCCTCGGCGATGAGCGACCGCGTGACCGCCCGCGAGCGCGAGGTCCGCGAGCTCGAGAGCACCCTGCGGCTCTCCGAGGCCCGCGCCACCAACGCCGAGGACCGGGTGCGCCGCGAGTCCCGCCGGGCCAACCAGGCGCAGGAGCGGGTCTCCGAGCTCGAGGTCGCCCTGGCCATCCGGACCGCGGAGGAGGCCGACGAGCTCGCCAGCTGGGTCCCCGGCGGCTACGACGACATGGACACCGTGGTCGACCTGCTCCGCTGGGAGGACCGCTCCCAGGCCCAGGCGACCCTCGACGAGGCACCGGTCAAGAAGCACGCCTGATCTTCGTTCGTGGCTGCACCACTTCTCCGCCGTAGGCGGTCGGCCGTCTCTGCTGTCTCGGTCGTCGTCGAGGTCACCGACAGCAACGCGCCCTTCCTCGACGAGTGCGTCGCGAACCTCCTCGAGCAGGAGCGACACCCCGACGAGGTGCTCCTGAGCGTCTTGGGCGCCGGCGCCGACACCCGCGCCGCGGTCGACTCCGCTCTGGCGGCGGAGCTGCCCTTCCGGATCCGCACGGTCGCCGGGGACGTGGACACCGGTGTGGCGCAGGCGGGTGGCGACTACCTTGTGGTCGTCGAGGCGGGGGACGCCCTCGCCCCTCGCGCGATCTCGGCGCTCGCCG
>CADCUK010000109.1 GCA_902805865.1 uncultured Nocardioidaceae bacterium
CGCCGGCATCCGCCTCCGCACCGACGGGCGCCTCGCCCGCGGCGGTGCCGGCCGACGCGTCGACCGGAGCGAAACCGGCCGGCGGTCGCCGCCGCGCCGGCCCCAGCAACCGCACCATCCCCGACGTGGCCGCCTCGACAGCGGCTTTCGTCGTCGGCGCGATGGTCGGCCTGGCCGGCTGCCTGTTGACCTACGTGGGCCTCCAGGGCTGTGAGCTGATGACCAGCACCGGCTCGTGCGGAGGGCCCGGGCTGCTCATCCTCATCGTCATCCTGGTCGCGATGGTGCTGCTCGGCGCGGCGATCCTGAGGGTGCTCCGGGTGCCCGACCCGGGCAACGTCAGCTTCCTCGGGGTCGGCATGCTGACCGTGGTAGCGCTGGTGTTCCTCGCCGACTACCTCTACGAGCCGTGGATGTTCGTGGTGGTCCCTGCCGTCACGGCGGTCAGCTACGCGATCGCGCGCTGGGTCACCACGTTGTACGCCGAGGACGTCCTCGGCGACGACGACCGCATGCCGCGCCACGACATCCGGTAGCCGTCGTCCCGTCAGCGCGTGGCCGCGACCAGCTCGGCGATCTGGATGGTGTTCAGCGCGGCACCCTTGCGCAGGTTGTCGTTGCTGAGGAACAGCACCAGCCCCCGCTCGCCGTCGACGCTGCGGTCCTGACGCACCCGGCCGACGTACGACGGGTCCTGGCCGGCAGCCTGCAGCGGCGTCGGGATGTCGCTGAGCTCGACACCGGGCGCCTCGGCAAGCAGCTCGAGGGCGCGCTTCGCCGGGAGGTCCGAGGCGAACTCGGCGTTGATCGACAGCGAGTGGCCGGTGAAGACCGGCACCCGCACGCAGGTCCCGGCGACCCGGAGGTCCGGGATGCCGAGGATCTTCCGGGACTCGTTGCGGAGCTTCTGCTCCTCGTCGGTCTCTTCGGAGCCGTCGTCGACGAGCGAGCCGGCGAACGGCAGCACGTTGAACGCGATGGGCCGGGCGTACTTCACCGGCGGCGGCAGCGTCACTGCCGAGCCGTCGAATGCCAACGCCCGCGGATCCTCGGCTGCTGCCAGCTGGTCGGCGAGCTCGGCGACACCGGCGACGCCGCTGCCCGAGACGGCCTGGTAGGTGCTGGCCACGATCCTGACCAGTCCCGCCTCGTCGTGGAGCGGCTTGAGGACCGGCATCGCGGCCATCGTGGTGCAGTTGGGGTTGGCGATGATGCCCTTGCGCGCCTGGCTGATGGCCTCGGGGTTCACCTCGCTGACCACCAGCGGCACGTCGGGGTCCATCCGCCAGGCCGACGAGTTGTCGACGACGGTCACCCCGGCGTCGGCGAAGCGGGGTGCGAGCGCGCGGGACGTCGTACCTCCTGCGGAGAACAGCGCGACGTCGAGCCCCGACGGATCAGCGGTCTCGGCGTCCTCCACGACGACCTCGCGGTCGCCCCAGCTCAGCGTCGTCCCGGCGGAGCGCGCCGAGGCGAAGAACCGCAGCTGGTCCACCGGGAAGCCGCGCTCGAGGAGGAGGTCGCGCATGACGGCGCCGACCTGGCCGGTCGCGCCGACGATCCCGACGTTCAGTCCGTTGGCTCCCATGTCAGCGTCCCGTCCCGCCGTACACGACGGCCTCGACCTGGTCCACGTCGAGGTCGAACGCCGCGTGGGCGCCGGCGACCGCGTCGTTGACCTGCGCCTCGTCGACGATCACCGAGATGCGGATCTCCGAGGTGGAGATCATCTCGATGTTGACGCCGGCCGCTGCGAGGGCCGAGAAGAACTTGGCCGTGACGCCGGGGTGCGACCGCATGCCGGCACCGATCAGGGAGACCTTGCCGATCTGGTCGTCGTACAGCAGCGAGTCGTAGCCCACGGCGTCCTTGAGCCGGGCCAGCGCCGTCATCGCCGTCTGGCCGTCCGCGCGCGGCAGCGTGAAGCTGATGTCGGTCAGGTTGGTGGCCGCGGCGGAGACGTTCTGCACGATCATGTCCAGGTTGATCTGAGCGTCCGCGAGCGCCTCGAAGATGCGTGCCGCCTCACCGACCTTGTCGGGAACCCCGACGACGGTGATCTTGGCCTCGCTCCGGTCATGGGCGACGCCTGCGATGATGGCCTGTTCCATGTCATGTCCTTCTTGGCCGGAGCCGTGGTCTGCGCCGTGGATGGCGCCGAGCTGGTCGGGGTCGGCGATCCAGGTGCCGCTGAGCTTGCTGAACGACGAGCGGACGTGGATCGGCATCCGGTAGCGGCGGGCGTACTCCACGCAGCGCAGGTGGAGGATCTTCGCGCCGGCGGCCGCCATCTCCAGCATCTCCTCGTAGGAGATCTGCTCCCGGCGCTGCGCGGTCGGCACGATCCTCGGGTCAGCGGTGAAGACGCCGTCGACGTCGCTGTAGATCTCGCAGACGTCCGCCTCCAGCGCGGCAGCGAGAGCTACCGCGGTGGTGTCGGAGCCGCCACGGCCGAGCGTGGTGATGTCCTTGGTGTCCTGGCTGACGCCTTGGAATCCGGCCACGATCGCGATCGCGCCCTCGTCGAGCGCCTTCTGGATGCGACCGGGCGTGACGTCGATGATCTTCGCCTTGCCGTGCCTGCTGTCGGTGATCACGCCGGCCTGGCTGCCCGTGAACGAGCGCGCCTCGTGGCCGAGGTTGCCGATCGCCATCGCGAGCAGGGCCATCGAGATGCGCTCGCCCGCGGTGAGCAGCATGTCCAGCTCGCGCGGGGGTGGCAGGGGTGAGACCTGCTCGGCGAGGTCGATGAGCTCGTCGGTGGTGTCCCCCATCGCGGAGACCACCACGACGACGGCGTTGCCGGCTCGCTTGGCGTCCACGATGCGCTGGGCGACCCGCTTCACGGCCTCGGCATCGGCGACGGAGGAACCTCCGTACTTCTGCACGACAATGCCCACGGTTCTCCTCAGGGCTCGGGTCGGGGGGACACCGCGATTCTACCGGCGGCAACGAGCCGGCCCGCACCCCGTTTCGCGGTGCGGTCGCCCGGTCCATGGCTTCTCAGACCGGAAGATCTGCGGTCCCTGTCGACGACGCAAGTCCCGGACGAGAGATCGTCCGGTCAGACGTCGCTGGAGTCGAGCATCTCTTCGGCGGCCTCGACAGCCTCCTGCTCGATCTCGAACTCGAGGTCGAGCCGGTCGTGGGCCACCACCGACTGCAGCGCCCGGAGCACGGCGCTCGCCTCGCCGCCCCAGGAGGCGACGTAGGAGAACTGCCACCACCACAGCGCCTCGGGAACCCGGCCGGCCTTGAAGTGGCGCAGCCCGTGCGCGAGCGAGGCCGCGATCGAGGTGAGGTCGTCGGACAGCAGGCTGGAGACGAGCTCCGGCGGGTCGACGTACGGGTCGAAGACCTCGGTGTAGGCGTCCACACCCTCCAGCAGCACCGCGAGGCGGTGCCGCATGTCGTCGAGGTCGGGGTCCGGACCGGCGTCCGGCTCGTACTCCTCGGCCGGCTGGAAGTCCGCCTGGACACCCAGACGGCCACCCGCCAGGAGCACCTGGCTGACCACGAGCAGCAGCAGCGAGATCGCCTGCCCGCCGGTCGCCTCGCCGCGGGAGATCGCCCGGACGGCAAGGAGGAACGACCCCACCCCGTCGGCGATCTGCTGCGCGAACTCCTCGGTCGCCGAGTCGAGCGACCGTTCCTCGACCTGCGTCGTGTCATCAGTCATGGACAGACCGCCTCCCTTCAAAAGCCCTCCCGAGGGTGACCTCGTCGGCGTACTCCAGGTCCCCGCCTACCGGCAGTCCACTCGCAAGTCGCGTCACGCGCAACCCCAGGTCGGACAGGAACCGCGTGAGGTACGTCGCTGTCGCCTCGCCCTCGAGGTTCGGATCGGTCGCGATGATGACCTCCCTGACCGCACCGTCGGCAAGCCGGGTCATCAGCTCCTTGATCCTCAGCTGGTCCGGACCGATGCCCTCGATCGGCGAGATCGCCCCGCCCAGCACGTGGTAGCGCCCCTTGAACTCGCGGGTCCGCTCGATCGCCACGACGTCCTTGGACTCCTCCACGACGCAGATCGAGCTCAGGTCCCGTCGGGGGTCGCGGCAGATCCGGCAGGTCTCCTCCTCGGCCACGTTGCCGCAGATGGCGCAGAACCGCACGCGCTGCTTGACCTCGATGAGGATGTCGGCCAGCCGGCGCACGTCGGTCGGGTCCGCCTGGAGCAGGTGGAACGCGATCCGCTGGGCGCTCTTCGGCCCCACGCCGGGCAGCTGGCCCAGCTCGTCGATGAGGTCCTGTACGACGCCTTCGTACATCAGAAGCCGGCGGGCAGGCCGCCCCCGGGGCCCGTGCCCGGGCCGTTCTCACCGTCGGCGGGACCGCCGCCGAGCGCGCCGAGTCCGCCGGTCAGCGGGCCGAACGTCTCGGCAGCCAGCTCGTCCGTGCGCGCCCGGGCATCCCGGTAGGCCGCGACGATGAGGTCCTCGAGGTCCTCGGTGTCGGCGGGGTCGAACGAGTTCGCGCGGATCTTGACCCGCACGAGCTCGCCAGCGCCGTTGACGGTGACGGTGACGAGGCCGTCCGCGACCGTCCCGTCCACCTCCGCGGAGGCCAGCTCCTGCTGGGCCGCCACCATCTGCTCCTGCATGGCCTGGGCCTGCTGCAGCAGCGCGTTCATGTCGAAGCCGCCCGCACCGAAGGGGTTGTTCTCGGTCATGGTCTCTCTCTTCCTGGGTTCCGCATCAGTCTGTCGCGCCGGCGGTCCGAAGCGCCGCGACGCCGCTCAGTTGTGCGGGATCTCTTCGATGATCTGGGCACCGAGCCGCTGGCTGAGCAGCTCAGGACCGTTGAGCTGCTCCTCCTCGTCCGGGTCGTCGCGATGGGCGTCCTCGTCGGCCGGACGCGCCATCGCAGCCGGGGCGCCGGCCTGCCGGGTCTCCCTGACCTCGCGCTCGGCCTGCTGCCGGGGACTCGTCCGGGCGGGGGTCGGTGCCGCGGCCTCGGAGTCGGATCCCCGGGCCCACGCCGGAGGCTCGCTCGGCGGGCTCGGTGCGAGGTCGGCCGCCTGGGGAGAGGCGTCGTCCGACGCGTGCCGGGAGTCGGGATCAGCGGCCGGAGCCGAGGGCTGGTCCGCCGGTGGCTGGACCGCGGGCCGGGTGACGTTCACGGGCGGCTCGGTGCCCGGCTGGGCCGAGGGGTCGATGATCGCGTCGATCCGCCACTCCTGACCCACGAGGTCGATGAGGACCTGCTGGAGGATCACGTCGCTGCGGCCGTTCACGAACGACTCACGCGCACCCGGGTTGTTGAACCCCAGAGTCAACGTGCGCCCGTCCAGGCCCACCACCTGGGCGTGCTGGCTCAGCTGGATCCAGGTCACCCGGCGCTTGGCCTTGACGGCCTCCACGACCTCCGGCCACAGCCGGCGGACATCCACGAGCCCCAGTCCGCCGACGGGTGCCGGTGCCTCGTTGGCCGAAGGGGCCGGCTCTACCGGTGCCGTCTGCGGGGCAGGGGCGGACCGCTCTGCACGCGCTGCCGGCGCGGGTTCCTCCTGCGGGGCCGAGTGCGTCTCGGGCGCGGGCACCTCGGCCGCGGGCGGCGCGACGTGCCTCTCGGCGGACCGTTCGGCCGGCCGATCGGCGGGCGTGCGGCCGTCGGTCGGTGCGGCTCCATCGACGGGCGCCGGACGCTCGGCTGCCGGAGGGGCCGGCTCGACCGGCCGGGCCACCGGCGGCTGCACGGGTTGCGCCGGCTTCGGCCGCTCCGCGGGTGCCGGTTGCGCCGGCTTCGGTTGCTCCGGGGCCGGCTGCTGCGCTGCGGCGGGTCGCTGCGGCGGGGCCGCCTCTGCCGACGCAGCCGGCGCCATCGCCATCCGCTTCTCGATGCGATCCACGCGGGTCGCGAGCCCTCGGGCGCTGTCGTCGGCCCCCGGGAGCAGGACCCGTGCGCAGAGCAGCTCGAGGAGCAGGCGCGGCGCGCTGGTGCCCTTGAGCTCGGCAAGCCCCTCGGCGACCAGGTCGGCCGCGCGCGAGAGCTCGTGCTGGCCGAACCGCGCCGACTGGGCGACGAGCCGCTCGGCCTGGTCCTCGGGCACGTCGATGAGTCCCGACGCCGAAGCGCCAGGGACGGCGGCGATGATCAACAGGTCCCGGAGCCGCTGGAGGAGGTCCTCGGTGAAGCGCCGCGGGTCCTGGCCGACCTCGATGACCTTGTCGACCACACCGAACACGGCGCCGCCGTCATGAGCAGCGAACGCGTCGACGATCTCGTCGAGCAGCGTGTCCGGCGTGAAGCCCAGCAGGGCTGCGGTGAGCCGGTAGGTGACGCCGTCCGCGCCTGCGCCACCGATGAGCTGGTCGAGGATCGAGAGGGTGTCCCGGGCCGAGCCGCCGCCCGCGCGTACGACGAGGGGGATCGCGGCCGGCTCGATCGCGACCCCTTCGCGCTCGCAGAGCTCGCCGAGGTAGGCGGACAGCACCTTCGGCGGGATCAGCCGGAACGGATAGTGGTGCGTGCGGGAGCGGACCGTCCCGATCACCTTCTCCGGCTCCGTCGTGGCGAAGATGAAGCGGACGTGCTCGGGCGGCTCCTCGACGATCTTCAGCAAGGCGTTGAAGCCCTGCGTCGTGACCATGTGGGCCTCGTCGATGATGTAGATCTTGTAGCGGTCGCGCATCGGCTGGAAGGTCGCTTGCTCACGCAGCTCGCGCGCGTCGTCGACGCCGCCGTGCGAGGCCGCGTCGATCTCGATCACGTCCACCGACCCCGGCCCGCCGGTGGCCAGCTCCGTGCACGAGTCGCAGCTGCCGCACGGCTCGTCGATCGGCCCCTCGGAGCAGTTCAGCGCCCGGGCCAGGATGCGCGCGCTCGTCGTCTTGCCGCAGCCGCGCGGGCCGGAGAAGAGGTAGGCGTGGTTGACCCGGTTGTGGCGCAGCGCCGCCCGCAGCGGCTCCGTGACGTGGTCCTGCCCGATGACCTGAGAGAACGAGTCCGGCCGGTAACGGCGATAGAGGGCGAGGGGGGCTTCCACGTCTCGAACCCTAACCGCGGCTCCTGACAAGCCGGTAGGTCGCCCGGGCTGCTGTCCACAGAAGGTCCACAGATGGTCCACGGATGGTCCAGAGAGGTCCACCAGGTCCACGAACGCCCCGACCGGACCGACCCCGGACATGCAAAGGCCCCCCGCGCACCCGACAGAGCTCACCTGCCCTTGCTGCCTTCCGGCCCTGGGGGAGTTCAGCGAGATGCCGCCGCACGGGGGGTTGGTGGAAAGTCTAGGTCAGCCCGCTCGGGCGCTCCAGAGCGGCCTGGATTTCTCGGCGGGCACACCGACCGGTAGCCTTCCCCGCGGAGGATTCGCCTAGTGGCCTATGGCGCTCGCTTGGAAAGCGGGTTGGGTTAACAGCCCTCAGGGGTTCGAATCCCCTATCCTCCGCCACGTGACCTCGCGAGAGGTCGGAGCTCCCGGAGCCGTCTCGGCGTCCGGGAGCTGCTGTTTCCGGAGGGTCAGCGGTCGCCCAGCGTGGCGAGCCAGTCGTCGACGGCGGCGTAGTAGAGCTGCGGCTGCTCGCGGCGGATGCAGTGACCTGACTCGGGGATCCGGACGAGCGTGACCATCGGGTTGCCGATGCGGTCGATCCCGGACTCCATGTCGTCGTCCACGCAGATCTCGTCGGGCCGGTCGCCGGAGACGACGAGCGTCGGCACCTGGACCTTCGCGAAGAGCTCCGGCCAGCGCATCGACGGCTTCCAGTCGCCGTTGGTCAGGTAGTCGGCATCCATCTGCTGCTCGGCGCGACCGGTGACGAGCAGCTCGCTCTCCGGCCAGTCCGGGTGCTGCTCACGACGCAGCTCCAGGAGCGCCTCGTCGTCCGACGCCTGCCTGCTCTCCTCGATGCCGGCCCGGAACTCGGCTCCTCGAGCCTCCGAGCGCTGCGGCTCGTCGGGACCGAGAGGTGCGGGGTCCTCGAGGACGAGCGCCTGGACGAGGTCGGGGCGTCGTACTGCCGCCGAGAGCCCGACCGCCCCGCCGAGCGAGTGTCCGATCAGGACAGGACGGTCGAGCTGCTCCAACAGGGCGACCGCATCGTCGACCATCACGTCGCCTGGGTGTTGCCCGACGAGCTGGTCAGCGGTGAACCGCGGTGAACCCCCGTGCCCCCGCTGGTCCACCGTGACGATGGCGTAGTCGCCCTGCCAGTGCGTGACGGCTTCCGGCCATCCCTCACCGGAGTCAGTGAGCCCGTGGAGGAACAGCATGGTCGGCTTGCCGTCGGTGCCAGCTGCTCGACCCGGACGACGTACGACCAGGTCGGTCAGCGGACGTTCCATGTCTTGATACTCCCCGGCTGACCGCCGACCTATGCACGAAACCATGTATTGGTTGCGTCACAACAAACATGTTCAGACGGTCGCGAACCAGCCCGAGGGGCCGACCTCGGTCCCCATCCGCGGGACGTACTGGTCGAAGTAGATCCGCGCGATCAGCTCCCGCCGGCTCCGTACGTCGGCCTTCTCGAACACCGACTTGAGGTGGTCCTGCACCGTGTACGTCGAGACGTGCAGGGTGGCGGCGATCTCCTTGGTGTCCACGCCCTGGAGCACGAGCTGGGTGACGTCCCGCTCACGCTGGGTCAGGTCGAACGCAGCGACCACCAGCGGCACGATCTCCGGTGGCCGTGCCTCGTCGATCGTGACCACGACGTCGCCGTACGTCTCGCCCCGGGGGCTCAACGGCGTCGCGTGCAGGACGAGCCACATGCCGCTCCGCGAGCGGACCCGGCACCGGGGCGGCAGCGGCGCCTCGCCGGCGGCGTAGCGCCGGGCGGCACCGACGAGCGAGGTGATGATGCCAGCGGCGTCCATCGCGTTGGCGCTGCCGAGCAGCTCGGCCAGCCGCGCCTCGGCCCCGGCGCTCATCTGCTGCACCGCCCCGTCGGCCCCCACGATGAGGACTGCAGGACCCACGGTCGCGCTGCTCGGGCTGCCGGCGTAGCGGGCGAGCAGACCGGCGCGGAGCCCGACCGACATGATCGAGGAGAGCGAGGCCATGAACTCGACCTCGTCGGCGTCGAACGAACCCGTGGCACCGTCGCGGAAGAGCGCGGCGCCGCCCCACACCTGGCCGCGGTCGCGGAACACCACGCGCAGCTCGTCGGTGTAGCCGAAGTGCGGATACATGAAGTCGGTCATCCGGCGCGAGGGCGTGCCCGTCACGCTCGCCCAGCTCTGCACGCCGACGGCCGGAGTCTCGTCGACGGCGAGCGAGCGGAACGAGGTGGGCTCGGGCTCGCCGTACTCCAGCAGCCCCCACTCGTGGTCGTGCTGGTCGACGCCCTGCAGGTCGCCGTGCTTGTGCGTGCCGGTGAGCAGCAGCGTGCTGGGGTCGACCGTGGCGATGCAGGCACCCACGTGCGGCACCGCGCGGCTGACGGAGTCGAGCGCCTCGGCGAGGAACGTGTCCACCTCGAGCCCGGCGCGCGCGACCACCTCGACGTCGCGGAGCACGCGTTGCGCCATCAGACCAGACTGCATACCCGCCAGTGTCACCGTTCAAACGCACCAAAGCCATCCCATATTTGTGGGGGTCCGACTTTCCCAGGACTGAGGGCCCGCAAGTCCCGGCCGAAGTGGGATGGTGCGGGACCGGTGACCGCACGGATGGTTGTGGCATGGAGACAACCACGCGCCGACCGGTGAACCCGAGCACCTGGTCCCACCGGCTGGGCTTCGACCAGGGGCTGCTGACGGCAACGCCGTCGGCCCTGCTGACGATCGCTGCCCAGGGTCCGCTCGACGGCCGCGGCCGGCTGCTCCACGACGGCGACCCTCCGGCCCAGCTCGCGCTGACCCTGGCCAACATCGCCGAGGTCCTGTCCCTGGCCGGCATGAGCTGGTCCGACATCGTGCAGCTGCGCGTCTACACCACGGACCTCGAGGTGCTGCTGGACGCCTACGACACCCTCGTCGAGCACTTGTGCGGCGAGGGAGCCAGGCCTCCCAGCACCATCGTCGAGGTCTCCCGGCTGCTCGTCCCCGGCATGACCGTGACCATCGACGCGCTGGCCGCCCAATGACCCCCCGCACCCATCACTCAACGAATCACCCGACGAATCACCCGACGAATCACTCGACGAAGGAACTGCAATGACGCTCACCACCCCCGCCCGGCTCTCCTCGACCGACGCCGCCCGTGCCTTGAAGACGGAGTGCGGCGACCTGGTCCACCTCCCCGGAGACCCGTCGTACGACGCGGTGCGGATGCCCTGGAACGTGGCCGTCGACCAGCGGCCCGCCGCGGTCGCCATGCCGACCACCGCCGCCGAGGTCGCCGCGGTCGTCAGGACCGCGGCCGCCGTCGGTCTCCGGGTCGCCCCGCAGAGCACCGGGCACGCCGCGGGCGCGCTCGCCCAGCACCGGCTGGACGACGCGGTGCTGCTGCGCACCCTGCACCTCACCGACGTGACCGTCGACGCCGAGCGTCGGGTCGCCCGGGCCGGCGGCGGGACGCTGTGGCAGGACGTGGTGGCCGCTGCGGCGCCCCACGGCCTCGCGGCGCTGCACGGCTCGTCCCCCGACGTCGGGGTCTCCGGCTACACCCTCGGCGGCGGCATCGGGTGGTACGCCCGCAAGCTCGGCCTCGCCGCCAACAGCCTCACGGCGGTGGAGATCGTCACCGCGGACGGCGAGCTGGTCCGCGCCGACGAGCAGCACCACAGCGAGCTGTTCTGGGCCGTGCGCGGAGGCGGCGGCAGCTTCGGAGTCGTGACCGCCCTCGAGTTCCGGCTGTACCCCATCGCCGACGTCTTCGCCGGCATGCTGCTGTGGGACATCGAGCACGCCGAGCCGGTGCTGCGCCACTGGGCCGAGTGGTCGACCGACGCCCCCGACGAGGTGACGACCTCGTTCCGGATCATGCGCTTCCCGCCGATGCCGGAGCTGCCCGACTTCCTGCGGGGTCGCGAGCTCGTCATCGTCGACGGCGCGGTCATGGGCGACGACGAGCACGGCGCCGAGCTCATCGCCGGCCTGCGGGCGCTGAGCCCCGAGATGGACACGTTCGCACGCGTGCCGGCGGCCAGCCTCTCGCAGCTGCACATGGACCCGCCCGGCCCGACGCCCAACGTGGCCGGCCACACGATGATCGGCCGGCTGGACGACGCCGCTGTCGACGCGTTCCTGGCTGCGTTCGGCCCTGGTGCCCGGACGGCTCTCATGTTCGCCGAGCTCCGACAGCTCGGTGGCGCGCTCGGTCGCCCGGCCACCGACGGTGGGGCACTCTCCTGCCTCGACGGTTCGCACGCTGCGTTCTTCGTCGCGGCCGCCCCGACACCCGAGATGGCCCAGGCGGGCCACCAGTCCGTGGAGGCCGCTGTCGCTGCACTCAGCCAGTGGTCCAACGGCCGCAACTTCCTCAACTTCTCGGAGGCGCCGATCGAGCCCAGCACGGCTTTCCGCGAGGAGTCCTGGGACCGGCTGCGGACGGTGCGGGCACAGGTCGACCCGACCGGTCTGTTCGTCGCGAACCACCAGGTGGCGGGCGCCGGCAGCTGACCGTCGGCATCCGCTCTGCCGTCCGGGCTCAGGTCCGGGCGGCGGAGCCCCGGCGGGCCATGAAGTAGGCCGGCTCGCGGAGCATCCGGACGAGGGGGTACTGCTCGGTGCCCGGCAGGAGGTTCTCGACCGGGTCGAACCTCATCGGCCGGTCCGGACCCCAGCTGACGTCCAGCACGCCGGTGGGCTGCCAGACCGACCCGCTGGTGGCGACCGCGAGGTCGAAGCGGCGCGGCGGCTCCTCGTCGGGGTCGGTGCCCACGGCCGGTGTCACCCGGAACACCAGCGAGGTGCCGGCCGCGCTCGAGACCGGCAGGAGCGTCGTCTGCGAACCGTGGGTGCCGGCAGGTCGGGGCACCAGCAGGAACCTGGTGAACGCGCCCGAGCCGGTGCTCGCGAACAGCAGGTCGGCGGTCGGCTCCTCGAACCGGATCGCCAGCCCCTCGAAGTCCGGCAGCGGGCTCGGCAGCCCGATGGCGCGCGACCAGCGCGCGATGCAGCGGTGGGTCCCGGCGGCCTCGAGGAGCGGGACGCCGAGGTCCGGCTGCGGCGCGGTGATCTCCAACGTCGCGTCGCCGACGTAGCCCTGCGGATGCAGCGGCTTGGTGCGCCGCACCAGGGCGGCGGCGCCGAAGACCGCGCCCAGGACCGCCCCCGGCGCGGCTCCGGCGACCGCCCCGAGGAACGAGCTCGAGGTGTCCGGGGCGTCGTGGGTGGCGGGCAGCGGGATGACGTCAGGCATGCCAGGGTCCTACCCGGTCCTCAGCCGTCGTACGCCGTACCGACCTTGAACGTCCAGCCCGGGGTCGCGGACATCTTCCACGAGGCCTCGAACGTACGGCGGTAGCCGACATGGCTGAACAGCCAGCCGTCCGGCGTGCGGACCATCGTGTCCTCGTAGAACGCAGCCCCTTCGATCGCCACGTCGTAGGCGGGCACGAAGACCTTGTCGTGGAGGTACCAGCGCGCCGTGGCACGGTCCCCGGCGACGTCGATCTCGGGATGGTGCGCCTGGTGGAACGTGATGAGGTCCGCGGTCAGGTTCTCCCGCATGTAGCCGACCAGCGCGTCGCGGTCGGCGAACTGCAGCTCGGCGTAGGAGCCGGTCGCCTCGGGCATGAACAGCGCCTCGAACTCGTCCCACTGCTTGAGGTCCAGCGTGCGCAGGTAGCGGTACTTGAGCTGCTTGACCTGCTCGACGTCGTCGGTCATCGGCTCAGCGCCTCCCGATGTTGAACACGCCGCGAGCGATCTCGCGTGCGGCGGTGCGCACGAACTCTTTGGCGGCCTGGGACTTCAGCGCCTCGGCCATCAGCTCCTCAGGGCGACTGGGCGCCTTCGCCGTCGGCTTCTTGGTCTTCGGAGCCTTCGGGGTCTTGGGATAGCTCACCCGGCCCGACGGCGGTCTCGCCTCGGCCCCCGTCTCCGCCTCTGCCTTCGCCTCCGCCTCGGCCTTCGCGGCACCGGTCTCGAGTCGGGCCGCCAGCATCTCGCGGGCGGACTCCCGGTCGAGCGCGGTGGCGTACTTACCGGCCAGCGGCGAGCCGGTCACCGTCGCCGTCATCGCCTGCGGGTCGGCCGGCCCCATCAGCGACTCCGGGGCCCGGAGCCTCGTCCAGGCGACCGGGGTCGGCGCTCCCCGCTCGTCCATCACGGTCACCACCGCCTCACCGATGCCGAGCGAGGTGATCACCTCGCCGAGGTCGTCGTAGCCACTGGTCGGGTAGGTGTTCACCGTCGCCTTGAGCGCCTTGGCGTCGTTCGGCGTGTGCGCGCGCAGCTGGTGCTGGACCCGGGACCCGAGCTGGCCCAGCACGTCGTCGGGTACGTCGGTCGGGGACTGGGTCACGAAGAACACCCCGACCCCCTTCGACCGGATGAGCCGCACGGTGCGGGTGATCGCGTCGAGGAAGTCCGACGAGGCGTCGTCGAAGAGCAGGTGCGCCTCGTCGAAGAAGAAGACCAGGCTCGGCTTGTCGGGATCCCCGACCTCCGGCAGGTCGTGGAACAGGTCAGCGAGCAGCCACATGAGAAACGTCGAGAAGACCGCGGGCCGGTCCTGCAGGTTGGGCAGCTCGACGAGCGAGATGACGCCGCGCCCGTCCTCGGCGACCCGCAGCAGGTCGCCGGCCTCGAGCTCGGGCTCGCCGAAGAAGGTGTCCGCCCCTTGGGCAGCGAAGCCGACGAGCTCGCGCAGGATCACCCCCGCCGTCGCGGACGACAGGCCGCCGAGCGCCTTGAGCTCGGCCTTGCCCTCGTCCGAGACGAGGTGGTGCACGACCGCGCGGAGGTCCGCGAGGTCCAGCAGCGGCAGCCCCGCCTGGTCGGCGTAGTGGAAGATCAGCCCCAGCGAGGACTCCTGGGTGTCGTTGAGGCCGAGGACCTTCGACAGCAGCGTGGGGCCGAACGACGAGATGGTGGCGCGCAGCGGATGGCCGGTGCCCTGCCCGCCGATCGCGAAGTACTCCACCGGGAAGCCCTTGGCCTCCCAGACCTGGCCGACCGAGCCGGCCCGCTCGGTGACCCGGTCGCCCGGCTCACCCGGCGTGGACAGCCCGGAGAGGTCGCCCTTGATGTCGGCGGCGAACACCGGCACCCCGTTCGTGGAGAGCTGCTCGGCCAGCAGCTGCAGGGTCTTCGTCTTGCCCGTGCCGGTGGCCCCCGCGACCAGCCCGTGACGGTTCAGCATGCGCAACGGGATGCGCACCGGGGCGTCCGCGACCGTCGTGGCGTCGAGCATCAGCGCGCCGAGCTCGAGCGCAGCTCCCTCGAACGCGTAGCCGGCACGGACGGTCTCCACGACCTGGTCGGCAGCGCTGCCGAGTGGCTCAGTCATGTCAGCGAAGGTAGTGCACGCCCCAGGCCCCTATCCTGAGCAACGTGATCTTGAAACGGGTGTGCACCGAGCTGGTCGTGCCGCACGCTCGCGTGCTCGGCGGCGAGGGGTGACCATGACGAACCGCAAGATCATCTCGGCCGTGACGATGGTGGTGCTCGTCGGACTGCTGGTGGCCGGCGCGTGGTACGGGTGGCAGTCGATCTCAGCACCGCTGCCCGGCGGCGACGACGACCCGCCCCAGCGGCGGGCCGGCAAAGCCCGGTGCGACGACGGTGTGGCGCTCGGTGACCTCGTGGGATCGGACGACGTGACTGTCAGCGTCTTCAATGCCGGCAGTGTCTCGGGGCTCGCGGACCAGACGCTGTCGGAGCTCACCGCCCGCGGCTTCATCCGCGGCGACGCCGGCAACGCACCCACGGAGCTCGAGACCGTGCAGTTCGTGCGCGTCCTGGCCCCGACCGAGGGTGACCCCACAGCAGAGCTGGTCGCCCTCCAGTTCGGCGCCAACACCGAGATCCAGGAGTTCTCCGACAAGCTCGGACCCGGGATCGACGTCGTGGTCGGCGACAGCTTCGCCGGGCTGGTCGAGGCGCCGAGCGAGATCAAGGCCAAGCAGGCGGCCCCGGGCTGCTGATCCGACGTCACTCCAGCCAGGAGGCGAGCCGGCCGCTGTTCGACACCGACCGGAGCCGACGCTCGGTCTGGTCCTTGACCTTCCTCGGTGTGACGACGAGGAGGTCGTCGCCGCGGCGCAGGACCGTGCGGTCGGTCGGCACCTTCGTATGCCCGTCGCGGACGATGAGTGCCACCGAGGCGCCGGGCGGCAGCCGGAGCTCGCTCACCTCCACGCCGTGCATCCGCGAGCGCTTCGTGATGCGGATCTGGAGCATGTCGGCGGCCAGCCGCTCCAGCGGCGCCGACTCGACCTCGAGGTCGCGGACCTCGCCCGCGACGCTGACGCCGAGGCGGCGAGCCACCCAGGGCAGCGTGGGACCGGTCAGGATCGTGTCGATCACGACGAGCACGAAGACGACGTGGAACACCGCCCGCGCGCCCTCGACTCCCAGCGAGAGCGGGATGGTCGCCAGGACGATGGGTACGGCGCCCCGGAGGCCGGCCCAGGACACGAAGAGCATGTCGGCCAACCCGGTGCGTTGCCAGACGGTGCTGGCGAACACCGACAACGGACGGGCAATCGCGGTGAGGATGAACCCGGCGACGAGGGCCTGCCAGATGTCGGTGGGGTCGATCTCACCGGGGGTGATGAGCAGCCCGAGCATCACGAACAGGCCGATCTGGGCCAGCCACCCGAGCCCCTCGGCGAAGGACCGGGTGGCGGCGCGGTGCGGGAGCTCGGTGTTGCCCAGGATCACCGCTGCTGTGTAGACGGCGGCGAAGCCGGACAGGTGCAACGCCGCCGCGCCTGCGTAGGAGAGCACGCTGAGGGTCAGCACCGCGAGCGGGTAGAGCCCGGAGGCCGGTAGCGCGACCCGGCGCATCACCCAGGATCCTCCGGCGCCGAGCAGCGCACCGAAGAGCACACCGCCGCCGAGCTCGAGCACCACGACTCCGACGAAGCCGAGCACCCCGTGCTCGAGGATGTCGCCCTGGCTCGCCAGCGTCACGAGCAGCACGGTGGGGGCGTCGTTCAGCCCGGACTCGGCCTCGAGCGGGCCGGTGAGCCTCCGTGGCAGCGGCACCCGGCGCAGGACCGAGAAGACCGCAGCGGCGTCGGTGGGAGCGGTGATGGCCGCGAGCAGGATCGCCAGCTGCCAGTCGAAGCCGAGCAGGTAGTGGGCGGCCACGGTCATCACGCCGATGCTCACCGCGACCCCGACGGTGGCGAGCAAGGCCCCCGACCGCAACGACGGACGGATCTCCTGCCAGCTCGTGGTCAGTCCACCCTCGGTCAGGATGATCACGAGAGCCCCGAAGCCGAGTGCATGGGCGAGCTGGGCGTCGTCGAACGAGATGCCCAGCCCGGCCTCCCCCAGCACCACGCCGAGCAGCAGGTAGAACAGCAGGCTCGGAAGGCCGGCGAGCACCGACAGCCGCACAGCGACGATCGCGACCAGGAGGACGGCCGAGGCGACCAGCAGGACCTGGTCCAGCTGCTCGACGTCGAAAGTCACGGGCTCCTCTTCGGGAGGTCGCGCGGGCGGGCGGATCGGACGGGCTGATGCAGGCGGACTGGCCCGCTCATCCTAGGTGCGGGAGTTCCTAGGGTGGGGCCATGGACTACACCCCGGACCCGTCCCGCTTCGGGGCCGCCAGCCGCGCCGCCGTACCCCCGTTCCACGTGATGGACCTGCTGGCACTGGCCACCGAGCGGCAGCGCACGCACGGCGACCTGGTCAACATGGTCGCCGGTCAGCCGTCGACGCCGGCGCCGCGACCGGTCCTGGACGCCGCCCAGCGAGCCCTCGAGGAGCAGGTGCTCGGCTACACGGTCGCGACCGGCATCCCCGAGCTGCGCGAGGCGATCTGCGGCCACCACGCGCGGGTCCACGGCATCGATGTCGCCCCGGAGGACGTCGTGGTGACGACCGGCTCCTCCGGCGGCTTCCTGCTGGCGTTCCTCGCCGCCTTCGAGGCGGGCGACCGGGTGGCGATCGCCCGGCCCGGCTATCCCTGCTACCGCAACGTGCTGAGCGCGCTCGGCTGCGAGGTCGTGGAGCTCCCGGCCGGTCCGGAGAGCCGCTTCCAGCCCACGGTCGAGATGCTCGAGCAGCTCGAGCGACCGGTGCGCGGGCTGGTCGTGGCCAGCCCCGCCAACCCGACCGGGACCATGCTGGCGCCGGAGGAGCTGGCCGCGCTCGCGACGTGGTGCGCGCAGAACGGGGTGCGGCTGATCAGCGACGAGATCTACCACGGGATCACCTACGGCGACGTCTCCGGCGATGCCCACGCGCAGGCGTCCGCCTGGCAGTGGTCCCGCGAGGCGATCGTCTTCAACTCGTTCTCGAAGTACTTCTCGATGACCGGCTGGCGGTTGGGCTGGATGCTGGTGCCGGAGCGGCTGCGCCGGGCCGTCGACGTGCTCACCGGCAACTTCTCGATCTGCCCGCCGGTCCTGTCGCAGCACGCGGCGGTGGCCGCGTTCACCGAGGAGGCGTACGCCGAGTGCGACGGCCACGTCCGCAGGTACGCCGGCAACCGCGCCGTCCTCCTCGACGGGCTGAGCCGACTGGGCATCGACCGGCTGGCCCCGGCGGACGGGGCGTTCTACGTCTACGCCGACATCGGGCACCTCACCGACGACTCGATGGGTTGGGCCAGGAGGCTGCTCGCCGAGACCGGCGTGGCGACCACCCCGGGGATCGACTTCGACACCGCGGAGGGTCATCGTTTCGTGCGGTTCAGCTTCGCGGGACAGGAGACCGAGCTGCGCGAAGGACTCGACCGGCTCGCCGGCTGGCTGCCCCGGCGCTGAGGTCCGGCTGCTCCGGCGCCGATATTTAGTACAAGCCGAGGTAAAACGTTCCGGATAGCGACCCCCGTGACCGTCTTCGTCCGCAGACTTTTCCGAGTGCCCGAAACGGGGCGCGAACGGCAGTCACCAGGCTCCCGACCCGGTCTCCCAACGCCCAGGCGTTTCGGGCCGGGAGCCGACGGACAGGCGCAACGCAACGGGCGCCTCGCGGTGGGCGTCGTATCCCGGCGAAGGCAGGACGTCCCACGGCACGCGGGGCGTCCTGCCTTCGAGTCCCCGTCTTCGATGCTTCAATCGTCCGGTGACTTTTCGGAGAAATCGCCCCCGCACCGCGGGCTGGGCCGCTGCTGCGCTGGTCGGCTGCGCGCTGACCGCGCCGGTCCTGTCGCCCTCCGCCACCGCCGCGGTCAGCCCTGACGTCAGCTACTCGGACCGCAACGTCGTCGCCGGCACCAACGTCAGGGCGGTCGTGCGCAAGTCGACGCGGCCCGCAGGGACGACGTTGGTCCTCCAGCGGAAGTACCTCGACAAGTGGCGCACGGCCGACAACAGCGCGGTCGAGACCAAGAACGGCTACGTGCTCGGTGTGCCCACCAACCAGTTCGGCGAGTTCCCGTACCGGGTGGTCGCCAAGAACGGCAACGGCAGGGTGGTCTCCAAGTCCGGGGCGTCGACGGTGACCGTGCGGCCGTCGTACAAGCCGCTCGGACGGAGCACCCAGCACGTGTTCGGCGCCAAGCCTCGCGTCCGCTGGGACTCCTGCGACCCGATCCGCTGGACCTTCAACGCGAAGAACGCACCCAAGCGCGCGCTCAAGCAGCTGCGCGCGGGCATGCGCCGCCTCCACCTCGCGACCGGGCTCGACTTCGACTACAAGGGCAAGACGAGCCAGAAGCCGAACCCCTACGGCAACAACCTCGAGGGTGCCGACGTGATCGTCGGTTGGCGGACCCCCAAGGACTACCGCGTGTTCAAGAGGAACCCGGGGACCGTGGGCATCGGCGGGAACAAGTACTACAGCGGCTTCCAGGAAGCCGACGGATCGCCGGTCAACAAGGCGGTGCAGGGCGGCGTCGTCTTCAACGCCTCGATGCGCGGCGAGCTGAGGAACGGCTTCGGTAGAGGTGCGACGTGGGGCGAGGTGATCATCCACGAGCTCGGTCACGTGATGGGGCTGGGCCATCCCAACGCCGACAAGCAGATCATGTACTACTCGATCATCGGGCGGGACGCCGACTGGGGCGCCGGCGACCTGGCCGGGTTCCGCCGCGTCGGCGACGTGCGTGGGTGCCTGAAGCGGACACCGGGCCGCGCCTCCAACGCCCAAGGCCGCTTCGCGATGCACTGAGGCCGGTCACGGCCGATCCCGGCTGAGCTGAGATCGGCTGGGCTCAGACCGGCTGGGCTCAGACCGGCGGCAGCTCCAGCACCGCGCGGAAGGCGTTCTCCAGCCGGTCGCCGCGGCCGTGGTCGCCGATGTGCCCGGTGAGGAACGCGAACGTGTAGCCGCCGAGCCGGCTCCACCAGCCGAAGCTGCCGCCCACACCACCCATCCCACAACCGTCCGGGTCGAGGACGACGCCGAGCCCCCACTCGCGGGTGTCGCCGATGACGAGGTCGGGCTCCTCCCCCTCGCCGGTCAGCAGCTGGCGCCGCATGTCGTCGCCGAGCAGCCTGCCGTCGGCCAGTGCGGCGTACAGGCCGGCCACCGCGCGGGCAGTGCCGTGACCGTTGAGCGCCGGGATCTCGGCCGTGCGCCACCGCTCGCTGTTGAGCACCCGGGGGTCCAGGGCTCCGGGCGGGTTGGCGATCGCCCGGCGGTAGAGCTCCGTCTGCTCCTCACCGCGACGGCGGAACTCGTCGTCGAAGCCGGTCAGCTCGGCCACCCGGGTCAGCTGCTCCGGACCGAGACCGACGTGGAAGTCGAGGTCCAGCGGTCCGCAGACGTCCTCACGGAGGACCTGACCGAGCGAGCGGCCGTCGACGCGACGGACCACCTCGCCCAGGAGGTGGCCGTAGAACAGCGCGGCCTCGCCCTGCGCCCTGCCCGGCGCCCATATGGGCTCCTGGTCCTCCAGCAACCGGCACATCAGCTCCCAGTCGTAGAACGCCTCCTCCGGTGCAGGCTCGTCGAGCGCGACGAGCCCGGTGCGGTGGGCGAGCATCTGTCGCAGCGTGGTGGACGCCCGGAGCTCGGGCCACCACGACTGCACAGGATCGTCGAGGTCGAGGACGCCACGCTCGGCCAGCACGAGCACCGCCAGGGCGGCGAAGGGCTTGGTCACCGAGTACGGCATGACCAGGGTGTCCTGAGCCCACGGCCGGGTGTGGGCCGCGTCGGCCCAGCCGCCGTGCAGGTCGAGCACCCACTCCCCGTCGTACCAGGCGGCGACGGACGCACCGGTGCCCGGCTGCGAGCGGAGGACGTCGAGGAACACGTCGCGGACCGGCTCGAACCGTGGGTCGAGGTGACCCCCGAGAGGGATGTCGTCCATGCGGTCATTGTGGCCGCTCGGCCGCGGGCTGCTCAGACCGGACGCGCCGCCGAGGCAGCCTCCAGCACGGTGGGGACCAGTGCCCGCGCGATGACGGCGTACCCGGCGCTCGAGGGGTGGAACCGGTCGCGGGAGAACAGCGTCCGGTCGCTACCGAATGCCGCGGAGGTCGACGCGGTGGCGTCGGCGACCCGACCGCCCTCCTGCACGACGGCGCGGACCTGGGCTGTGCGGAGGGCGAGGCTGCCCGCCTGGACGACCGGTCTCATCAGCGGCGGGACGTGCGGCACCATGCTGAGGTCGGGCGCCGGTGCGACGACGACCTCGACGCCGTGGTCCCGGAGCTCCCGGACCGCCGCGCGCAGCTGCTCGGCCGCTTCGCCGTGCGGGACGAAGTGCGTGAGGTCGTTCGCGCCGATGACGACGACGGCGAGGTGCGGGTCCCATCCGACTGCGCGACGCACCTGTACGGCGAGGTCGGCGCTCCGTGCGCCCGGGCGGGCGAACACCTTCGAGTGGGCGGCGATCCCGTCGGCGGCGAGGGCCGACCGGAGCCGCTCGGCGAGCGTGTGGGAAGGGTGCTCGGCTCCGACGCCGTAGGCGATGGAGTCCCCGAGCACTGCAAGTCGCATCGTCATCTCGATGTTCTCAACCGGAGTCGGTGAGCGGTTATGCCCCGGTCGAGGGGATGCTGGTGTCGTGCCGATCACCTCGATCGTTTCCGGCGGCCAGACCGGCGCCGACCGGGCGGCGCTGGACGTCGCCGTGGCACTGGGACTCCCGTACGGCGGATGGTGCCCGTCCGGCGGGTGGGCCGAGGACCTCCCCGACCCGCCCGGGCTCCTCGCGCGCTACCCGCTGCTCCGCCCGGCGCCACCGGGACCGGCATCGACGAGGACGCGGTGGAACGTGCGCGACAGCGACGCCACGCTGGTGCTGGTGCTGACGTCCATCGCCGGCTCGCCGGGGACCCGGCTCACCGTCGAGCTGGCTGTCGGCCTCGGGAAGCCGCACCTGGTCGTCCCGGCGCTCCACAGCCCAGAGGTCGCGGAGTGGCTGGCGTCGCTGCCGGCGGTGTCGAGGCTGAACGTCGCCGGGCCGCGGGAGAGCGAGGAGCCCGGCCTGTACGACACCGCCTACCGGACGCTGAGCACCGTGCTGACGGCTGATGCGTGACCCGACGGCTCCTCGTCGGTGCCGAGCTGGTCGGCGATGGAGACGACGAGCCCGCCGACCAGGAAGGCGGCGATCGCGGTGACCAGGACCGGCGTCGGCAGCGACGGGATGAACCGACGACCGGGCGCCGTGGCAGCGCCGTGGTACTCGTGCGTCAGCGCGTGACCCTTCCCGCGCTGCAGCAGGTAGCGGTTCACCGGGAGCGCGGCGAAGAACGCAGCGGTCAGCGCGATCATCATCCCGAGCCAGAAGACCGGGTTCACCAGGCCCGCCTCCATCGCGCCCGGGATCACGGCCATGACCAGGTTGTCGACGACCTCCATCGTCAGGATGGACAGGGTGTCCGCCGCGAAGACGATGCCCAGTGCCGATCCCAGTCCGAGTCCCACCTTGAGCAGCGGGAGGGTCGAGAGCGCGTAGCCGAAGAGGAAGGCGAGGCCGACCGCGAGCGCGATCGTCCAGCCGGCGCTCAACCCGATCGCGGTGCCGATCATCAGCCCGACGATCTCACCGATGGCACAGCCGGTGAGGCAGTGCAGGGTGGCGCTGACCGCCATGCCCTTCGTGTTCGCCATGTCGTGGCCGTGGTGTGCGTGGTGATCCGTGTGCGTCATGACTTCCTCCGAGTGAGTACCCCAGGGGGGTATCGGTTTCTCGTGCAGCATACCCCCAGGGGGTACAACTCGCAACCGGTGTACGGTCCGGTCGCCGGGGTACGCTGCGGACGTTCGTGGGGGCAGAGCAGGAGGGAGCTGTCGGTGACGTTGCCTGCAGAGGGCACCAGCACCTTGAGCGGCAGGTACGTGCTCGGCGAGGTCATCGGTCGCGGAGGGATGGCAGAGGTCTACCGGGCCACCGACACCGTGCTCGACCGCGCGGTGGCGGTGAAGCTGCTACGCGAGGCTACCGGCGACCCGTCCGACCGGGCCCGGTTCATGGCCGAGGCGAAGACGCTGGCGAAGCTCAACCACGCCGGTCTGGTGACGGTGCTCGACGCCGGCACCAGCGCCGACCGCCCGTTCCTCGTCATGGAGCTGATCGACGGCCCCAACCTCTCCGAGTGCTGCACCGGCACCGCCCTCCACATCACCCGCGTCGTCGCGGTGGGCACCCAGGTCGCCGAGGGGCTGGCGCACGCGCACGCCGCCGGGGTCGTGCACCGCGACGTCAAGCCGAGCAACATCATGCTCGGCCGGGACGGGCGGGTGTGGCTGACCGACTTCGGCATCGCGCGGCTGATCGGGGACACCGCCCACCTCACCCGGACCGGGATGACGATCGGCTCCCCTGCCTACCTCGCACCCGAGCAGGTGCGCGGCCAGGAGGTCGGCCCGGCGTCGGACGTCTACTCCCTCGGGCTGGTGCTCCTCGAGATGATCACCGGTCGCCGCGCCTATCCGCAGGCCTCGACGGAGGCCGCGCTGGCCAGGCTGACCACGCCGCCCGAGATCCCCGCTGAGCTCTCCGCCGGCTGGCGCACGCTCCTGGCCCGGATGACCGCGATCGAGCCCGCGGAGCGGCCCACCGCCGACGAGGTCGCCCGCGAGCTGCGGCGGCTGTCGGACGGCGAGGACGCGACGGCCGTCACCGCTGTGATGGCGGCCGAAGTCGGCTCGACCAAGGTGATGCCGCGCTCCGCGCCGACGGTCTCCGCGCCGCCGGTCTCGCCCTCACCGGCACCGTCGCCGGCCGCATCCACCAGGTCGACCCCGGTCGAGCCGGGTCGGGCGCGGACGTCCACACCCCGCAACTGGACGCTGATCGCCGCCCTGGTCGGCCTGGCGGTCGTCGTGGGGATCATCGTCGTCTTCGTCCTGCCCGGCGGCACCGCGGGGGACGAGGTCCCTGACGGCGTACCCCCGGCGCTGGAGCAGCCGCTCACGGACCTCCACGACGCAGTGAACGGGGACTCGTGATGCGCCGCCGCTGGACTCGTGTCGGTGCCGGGGTCGCGGCGCTCGTGCTGCTCTCCGGGTGCGGCGGGTCGTCGGCACCGTCCGACGCCGTACCCGCCCTGGGGACGTCGTTGGAGCGCATCGACGACGCCATCGTCGAGGAGCGGTACGACGACGCGCGAAGTGCGCTGGACGAGCTCGTGGCCACCACGACCGCGGCACGGGACGACGGGGACCTCGAAGGCGCCGAGGCCGACCGGATCCTGGCCGCAGCCGCTCGGGTGATGTCTGCGCTTCCGGCAGAGCCGGAGGAGGAGGTCGAGGACCCGGCTCCGACCGAGGAGGCGCCGCCGACCGAGGAGCCATCACCGACCGAGGAGCCGTCGCCGACTCCGGAGGAGTCTTCCAGCGAGGGCGACTCGGAGGAGGAGTCCGAGGAAGAGGAGAAGGAGCAGGAAGAGCTCGAGAAGGAGCAGGAGAAGGTCGAGGAGGAGCTGCTGAAGGAAGAGGAGAAGGCCGAGCAGGAGGCGGAGAAGGAGGAAGGGGGCGGCAACGGCAACAGCAGCGAGAACGGTCCCGACGACGGCGAGGGCAACTGACCGCACCGAGGCTGGATCCGTCGCGCCGATCCGGGAGCTCTTCCCGCGCCGTTACGCGAATGTGTCGCAACGGCGGATACCGGGTAGAAGCACCCCGGGAGGGCCAACCTCGGGAAGGTCCGCATGAGCACCGTTCAGCAGACCCTGCAACTGAGTCGAGACCCCAAGGAAGCGGCGCACACCCGCCGACATGTCGCCCATGCCTGTAGAGGGCTCTTGCCTGACGTCGCCATGAACGCGCAGCTCATGACCTCGGAGCTGTTCACCAACGCTCTGGAGTACGGCACGGGCCCCATCACCCTCAACGTTGCTGTCAGTCCCGACACCGTCCGGGTGGACGTCAGCGACCACTCCGACGTACAACCTCTCGCACAACGCCCCGACGCTGGAGACATCCACGGACGGGGACTGCTCATCATCGAGCACCTGGCCCGCACCTGGGGTGTCGAGATGTGGCCCAACGGGCTAGGCAAGTCGGTCTGGTTCACCCTCAACACCAACTGAGACACCGACCACCACGCGCAGTGATCAACGGCGGGTCACTCGGCTGACATGCACCCGTTCCCGTGCCCGGTCTGACCGATCCGACCCCTCGTCGTCTCGGCTGAGATCCCGTACGCGGCGAACGCGTTCGGCTCACCGCTTCCGGTGCGGTGTTCCAGGCAGAACCCGATACCAAGATTCCGCGACTCGGACGAGTAGTAGTAGATGGACATACCCGGGGCCAACGTCACTCCAGGGAGGGGACGCCCGTCCGCAAGCACTTCAGGACGGTTCCCATCGGTGTTGTCGCCGACCACCTTCCGAGGGAACGTCTGCGTCTCGTTGTAGCGCTCCATGAGGGCGTCCCCGATCTCCGTCGCCTCGTCCGCAGTTCGGCGTTCCGCGAAACGCGCGGTGATCTGTGGAAACGCGACCACCGAGGCGACGGCAGCAATCGTGAGCACGACGAAGACCAGGACCACGCCGCGAGTGCGCCGTGCCCGGGCAGCGTCGAGCTCCATGGCCCAAGACTGCCTGACCCGAGTCGCAGAGACAGACGCCGCCCGACCAGCACTGGTCACCCACCACACCCGCAAGCGGCAACGCCGCCCCAGCATCCGGATTTCCGGTCGTGGGGCGACGCCGCTGCGACTTTCGTCTGCCGGGCTACAGATGTGGTCTGCAGCCCCTGGCTGGCGGTGGCGGAGGGATTTGAACCCTCGGTGGACTTTCACCCACAAACGCTTTCGAGGCGTTCTCCTTAGGCCGCTCGGACACGCCACCGCCGACGAGGGTACTAGAGAGCAGGACCGCGCAGAAATCAGGGGCGGCGGCGTTGGGCCTCGCCTCGGTGGGTGGCGAAGAAGTCGAGCAGCAGCCCGGCGGACTCCTCCGCCAGCACGCCGGTGACCACCTCGGGCCGGTGGTTGAGCCGGCGGTCGCGCAGCACGTCCCAGAGCGAGCCGACGGCGCCGGCCTTGTCGTCGTACGCGCCGAAGACCACCCGGTCCAGCCTGGAGAGCCCGATCGCGCCGGCGCACATCGTGCACGGCTCGAGAGTCACCACCAGGGTGCAGCCCTCCAGGCGCCACTCCCCGCGGGACCGCGCCGCCTCGCGGATCGCGACGACCTCGGCGTGCGCAGTCGGGTCACCGTCCGCCTCCCGCCGGTTCCGGCCACGCCCGACGAATCGACCCTCCTCGTCGACGACGACCGCGCCGACCGGCACGTCCTCGGTCGCCAGGGCGGCAGCCGCCTCGGCCAGGGCCGCCCGCATCGGCTCGACCCAGCTCGCGTGCACGGTCAAGGCGTGGTGACGCCGAGGAGCTCGTCGTACAGGACACCGAAGCCGAGCTTGTGGGCGATGTCGCCGAGGACCTCGTCGGGGTACAGCTCGTAGTCGTCGAGCATCGCGCCCATGTCAATCGCGGGCAGCCCGAGGTCGGCGACGATGCCGAGGTCACCGGCGGGCAGCTGCTCGTCCACGTCGTCGGGCATCGGGATCTCGAGCGTCTCGACGACGGACCTCGCGATCGGCCACTCGGTCGCGGCGGTCACGTCGGAGAGGAGCACCTGGGTCCGGTCACCGGCGACGCGGACCAGCACGAAGAAGTCCTCGTCGACGGAGGCGAGCCCCAGCGAGCCGAAGTCACCGGGGTAGCGGCGCAGCTGCGTGGCGAACGAGTCCAGGTCGTGCAGCAGCTCCTCGTCGATCTCCTCCAGATGCCACACGTTCTCCTCGCGGTAGGCGACCAGGGCGAAGTCCACGCCCTCGATGTCGCCCTCGGCGATCTCGGAGTCCTTCGGCATCGTTCCTCCTCGTGCGACGGGCCCCCGCGGCAGTAGCCGGCGACCAGATCGATCATGGCACCCACACCTGGACCGATCCAGGGGGTATCCACGTGAGCCAGGACCTCCGCGCATTCGTTAGCGTGGCGTCCATGCGCGTACACGTGGTCGACCACCCGCTCGTCTCCCACAAGCTCACGATCCTCCGGGACGAGCGGACGGACTCACCGACCTTCCGCCGGCTGGCCGACGAGCTGGTGACGCTGCTGGCCTACGAGGCGACCCGCGACGTCCGGGTCGACGAGGTCACCGTGCAGACGCCTGTCGACGCCGCCCAGGGCGTGCACCTCGCGAGCCCCCGCCCGCTCGTCGTACCGATCCTGCGCGCGGGGCTCGGCATGCTCGACGGGATGATGCGGCTGCTGCCGACGGCCGAGGTCGGGTTCCTCGGGATGGTGCGCAACGAGGAGACGCTGCAGGCCTCGACGTACGCCGAGCGGCTGCCCGAGGACCTGTCGGGCCGCCAGTGCTACGTGCTGGACCCGATGCTGGCGACCGGCGGCACGCTCGCCGCGGCGATCCGTTTCCTCACCGATCGCGGCGCCGACCACATCACCGCGATCACGTTGCTGTCGGCGCCTGAGGGGTGCAAGCGGCTCGAGGAGGGACTGGCCGGGCTCGACGTACCCGTCACCGTCGTGACCGCGGCGATGGACTCGCACCTGAACGACAAGGGCTACATCGTCCCGGGGCTCGGCGACGCCGGCGACCGGCTCTACGGCCTCGCCCGCTGACGTCCCTGCCCTCGAGCTGGCGCCGTCAAGGTCCGGTCAATGGACCGGTCATTGACGCGTTCGGTGCTGATACCCGCGAGGAATCGGTCATGTGACTGGCCGACGGCTGGGGCGTTCGCCGCCGACCTGTGGAGAGCAGGTCGCACCTCGAGCTGGCGGATGTCAGAGTCCGCGGATGCCGCTGGACATCATGCGACCGTTCACGAGAGCCGAGGGCAAGGCAGCCGGGATCAGCGACCGTCAGCTGCGCGGTCCCGACTTCCAGCCGTTGCTCGGCGGGGTCTACCTGTCCTCGCGTGTCCGGGACCTCTCCCGCTCCCGCGCGACGGCGGCTGTCATGGTGCACCCGCGCGACGCGGTGGCCACCCACTTCTCCAGCGCGCGAGTCGTCGGTGCCCCCGTGCCGGACCACCCCCTGGAGCACGTCACCGTCGCACGCGCCGAGGACCGCCGGCAGCGTCACGGGATCCGTTGCCACGTCGCGGCCCTCAGCGCCTCGGACATCGCGGTCGTCGACGGACTTCGGATCTCCGAACCCCACCGACTGTTCGTCGAGATGGCTCCGTTGCTCACGCTTGTCGAGCTGGTCGTGCTCGGAGACTGGCTCGTCCGTCATGGGCACCTCACCACGACGTCGCTCGTCGAGTACTGCGCCCGCACCACCGCCCGCCACGCGGCCGCAGCAGCCACCGCTGCTTCGTACGTCCGGTCGCGCGTCGACTCGCCCATGGAGACGCGACTCCGGATGTTGCTGGTGCTGGCAGGACTCCCGGAACCGTCCGTCAACTTGAGGCTCGTCCTGCATGAGGGGACGGCGAAGGTGCGGCTCGACCTGAGCTATCCGACCGTCAAGGTCGCCGTGGAGTACGACGGTCGGCAGCATGTCGAGGTAGTGCAGCAGTGGCAGGGAGACCTCGACCGACGCGAGGAGCTCGATGACGGAGACTGGCGCATCATCGTGGTGACGAGCAGAGGCATCTACCGCGAGCCGGAGAAGACGTTGCTTCGTGTCTGGCGTGCGCTGCACAAGCGGCGCTTCCGACCATTGGCGCCGCCGACCGACGGTTGGCGGGTCCACTTCGGCCACTGATTGTCAGGATGCGGTCAACTGAGCGAAGTTGTGCGTCGTATGAACGCGAAGAAGTGAAAGACCGGTCAATTGACCGATCTCTCACCCCGCAAAGCCGCGGAGCCGCCGAGCAGGGTCAGAGGGCCTCGACGGACTTCAGCAGCTTGCCGAGGGAGTCCTTGGCGTCACCGAACATCAGCGTGGTCTTCGGGTCGAAGAGCAGCTCGTTCTCGATGCCGGCGAAGCCCGGGCGCATCGACCGCTTCATGAACACGATCTGGTGGGCCTCGTCGGCGTTGAGGATCGGCATCCCGTAGATCGGGGCGCCTGGCGTGGTCTTCGCGGCCGGGTTGACCACGTCGTTCGCGCCGACGACCAGCACCACGTCGGTGTGCTTGAACTCCGAGTTGATGTCGTCCATCTCGACGAGCTGCTCGTAGGGCACCTGCGCCTCGGCGAGCAGCACGTTCATGTGGCCGGGCATCCGGCCGGCGACCGGGTGGATGGCGTAGTCGACCTGCGTCCCCCGGCGCTGCAGCTCCTCGACGAGCTCGCGCAGCGTGTGCTGCGCCTGGGCGACGGCCAGGCCGTAGCCCGGCACGACGATGACGCGGCTGGCGTAGGCGAGCAGGATCGCGATGTCGTCGGCGCCGGCCGACCGCACCGGCCGGTCCGACACCTCCCCGCCGCCCAGCGTCGACCCGCCCTTCAGCGCCCCGAAGAGGATGTTGGCGACCGAGCGCCCCATCGCGCGCGCCATGAGGAGCGTCAGGAAGGTGCCCGAGGCGCCGACGAGCGTGCCGCCGACGAGCAGCACCGTGTTGCCCAGGACGTAGCCACCCGCGGCGACCGTGAGCCCGGTGAACGCGTTGAGCAGCGAGATGACGATCGGGACGTCGGCACCGCCCACGGGCAGGACGAGCAGGAGCCCGAACACGAGGCCGCCGAGCGCCAGCAGCACCGCCCAGGTCAACGACGGCTCGAGCACGATGGCGACCGAGAGGCCGACGGCCGCGAGCAGCAGGCCGGCGAAGGCGACCGGCAGGCCGGGGAACACCACCGGCCGCGACGTCATGAGCTCCTGCAGCTTGGCGAAGGTGACCAG
>CADCUK010000110.1 GCA_902805865.1 uncultured Nocardioidaceae bacterium
GCGAACGACATGTCGTAGGTCGCGGCCAGCTGTGACACGGACGCCTCGCCCCCCATGGTGCGGCGGAGGATGTCGCGACGTGTCGCGTCGGCGAGGGCCCGGAACATCCGGTCCACCTCGTCATCGGTGAGTTCGAGTTGTACAACCATTTGGTTGTACGTTAGGACGCGGCCCGCCGTTCGTCAAGAGCGAGAACGACCAGTCGCACAGTGAGGTGGGCGACGAGCGCGATGCAGCCGTTGCCCGAGTTCTTCGGACGCAGCGGCCGGTCGGCTGGCGGCGTGGCCATCATGGCGAGCGGTCTACTCCTGGAGCGCCGACTGGGGCTGGAACCGCAGCTTGGTCGTGATCGGCATCCTCAGCAGGCTCGGCCTGTTCGGGCTGGTCCTGATCGTCACCGGCTGGGGAGCGACGTTGTTGGCGTAGGCGGCGTCGCTCGCCGCGAGGACAACCTGGATGCGGTGGTCGGTCGGGAAGCGGTGCACGATGCCAGGCAGCTCGACGCGCACGGGCTTCGTCACGTCGGGCACGCGCACCGGCGAGATCAACCGGTGCGGCAGGAGGAGCGTCGAGCCGTCCGGTGCCACGTCGTAGACCTTCGCGAAGAGGATCAACCGGCCGGCGGGCTGGGTCTGGGTCTGCTCCGCCTCGGGGGCGTCCAGGTGCACCAGCAGCTTGCCGCTGCCCACCCAGGCTGCGGGGCGGGACAGTCGTCGGGACGTCCACACCGCGGCGGTTCCCTCGGTGTCGTAGGGCGGCGTGTCCAGCCGGTCCTGCACCCCGGATGTCTCCGAGTAGGAGGTCGGTGCCGGTCCGGTGTTGGTCTCGAACTGCTGGCCGCCGGCCACGAAGTCCAGGTCGTAGCGGAGCACGTACGGGGAGCGGCCGCCGAAGTACAGCGTCTTCGAGCGACCGGGAAGAGCGGAGCGCCGGCCGTAGGCCTTGGTGATCGCCTGGCCGGCGGCGCCTGCCGAGGTGTCGTAGTCCACCCAGTCCCGGAAGTAGCTGAACCTCGGCCCGGTCGGGCGGCTCTCGTCCCCCCGCACCCAGTGGTCCATCCAGGCCAGGAACCGTCGGCCGAGGTAGGTGTCCCGGATCGAGTCGGCCCCGAGGTCGAGCTCACCAGGCGCCGGAGTGCTCTGGGAGTGGCCCCACGACTGCCAGATCATCCGCACGGGCGTGCCCTGGGCACGCAGCGAGCGGTAGGTCGCCGTCGCCTCCTGCAGGTTGAACAGCGTGTCCGCCTGGCCCTGCACCAGCAGCGTGGGGGCCTTGATCCGCTCGATGTACGACGACACCGACGACTCGCGTGCGATCTGCTCGGTGTCCTCGTCGGGGTAGCCGGCGGCGTTCAGCTGCACGGCCGCCGGGCAGACGGAATTGTCGAAGTTCGGGCAGCCGACGTTGCGGGTCGGGTCCACCTGGGCGTCGTCGATCCCGTCGATGATCCCGGCGCCGAAGAAGAGGTCCACCCACTGCTTCTTGGTGACGCCCGGCTCGGTGGGGTGCACGCCCCTCAGCGCGGTGTTGTTCGGAGCGAGCGAGTAGGCCAGGTCGTTCCAGGTGATGATCGGGATCAGCGCGTCGACCCGCTTGTCCTGCATGGCCACGGCGTACTGGACCTCGCCGCCGTAGGAGCCGCCGATCATCCCGACCTTGGGGTCGCCCGGTGCCTCCTTGGCCACGGTGCGCACCCGCCGGGTCGTCGTGGTCCCTGCGAGGCGGTACTCCTTCTCCCCGGCGAGGACCGAGACCAGCTGCTTGCCGGCCTTGCCGTCGTAGGCCGGGTCGTCGAGGTAGATCTTGCAGGTCGATCCGCCGAACCCGAGGCCCGAGTACGACAGCACGACGTAGCCCTCTCCGACGAAGCCCTGCGCCGCGGCCACCTGGCTGTCGTCGTCCTTGGCGCCGCCGAACCCGTGGGTCGTCAGGATGGCGGGCGCCTTGCGGGAGGCATCGACGCCGTCGGGTGTGTAAAGGTCCGCGGCGATCGTGCAGGGGACGTCGTCGTCCGGTCCCACCTGGACGTCCACCTCGACGTGCCGGACGGAGTAGCCGGGCGTGTCGTCGGCCGCGGACGCGTCGGGGACCAGGGCAGCCAGGGCCGGGATCGTGACGCCCGCGGCAACCGCGGCACCAAGCACGGTACGGCGGCGCGCGGAGAAGGGTGTGGCCGATCCGGACATGTGCGTCTCCCGAGACGTGCTGTTGGCCGTGCATCGCGCTGGAGTCGACCGAGCCACCCCACGTGACCCCGGTCACACCCACAGTACGACCCGCTCCAACCGCGCCTGGAGGTGCTGCGTGGACAGTGCCTGTCGGACTGGCTGCGGCTCGACCACAATGTCCATGTGAACGATCAAACGCAGGCAGCGCCGGACGAGGCGCTGCGCCGCGACATCCGGCTGGTCACCTCGATCCTCGGACAGACCCTGGTCCGCGCCGAGGGCCAGCAGCTGCTCGACCTGGTCGAGCACGTGCGTGAGCGGGCGAAGCGAGGCAGCCTCACGGGGATGCCGAAGGCCGACCTGGCCACCACGACCAAGCTGGTTCGGGCGTTCACCGTCTACTTCCACCTCGCCAACGTCACCGAGCAGGTCCACCGTGGCCACGCGCTGCTCGCCGAGCGCGAGCAGGGCGGCGGGTGGCTGGACCGTGCCCTCGAGAAGATCGTGGACGCCGGCGTCCAGGCAGCCGAGCTCGGTGAGCTGCTCGAGCTTGTGTCGGTGCGGCCGGTGTTCACCGCTCACCCCACCGAGGTGGCCCGTCGCTCGACCATCGACAAGCTGCGCTCGGTGGCCGCCGTCCTTCAGACCCCCGACTCCCCACGCCGTACCCGCCACCTCGAGGAGGCGGTGCAGCTGCTGTGGCACACCGACGAGCTGCGTGCCGAGGCGCCTGAGCCGGTGGACGAGGCGAGGAACGGCGTCTACTACCTCGAAGGGCTCTCTGCCGCAGCTGTCCCCGACGTGCTCGAGGAGCTCCGCGACCAGCTCGAGACCCGTGGCGTCGCGCTGCCGGTCACCGCACGCCCGTTGCGGTTCGGCACCTGGATGGGCGGCGACCGCGACGGCAACCCGTACGTCACACCCGCGGTGACGCGCGAGGTCCTCGAGCTCCAGGCACTGCACGGTCTGCGGCTGCTCGGCGACCTCGTGAACCGGCTCCGACGGGACCTCTCGGTCAGCGAGCGGCTCTCGGGGGTGTCCGACGAGCTGCGGATCCGGCTGAACGAGACGCTGCCCGCACTGCCCGAGGTGGAGCCGCGCTACCGACGGCTGAACGCGGAGGAGCCCTACCGCCTCTTCCTCACCTGCGTGCACGTCCGGCTGCGTCTCACCGAGCGGAGGGTGATCGACGGCGGCACGCACCACCGCGGTCGTGACTACCGCGACGACGGCGAGCTCCTCGACGACCTGCTCGTGCTGCACCGCTCGGTCCTCGAGCACCAGGGCCCGCTGGTGGCCGGGGGAGCGCTCGAGCGGCTCGTGCGCACGGTGTCCGCGGCCGGCTTCACCCTCGCCGCGATGGACGTCCGCGAGCACGCTGCGAAGCACCACCATGCGGTCGGGCTGCTCGTCGACCGGCTCGGTGAGCTGGACACTCCCTACGCGCAGCTGAGCCGCGACGGACGGACCGCGGTGCTCAGCGGTGAGCTGGCCGGTCGCAGGCCGCTCGCCACGCACCCGTTGCCCGTCGACGATGCCGGGCGCAGGACGGCGGAGACGTTCGACGCGATCCGCTGGGCGCTCGACAACCTCGGTGACCGCACCGTGCAGAGCTACATCGTGTCGATGACCCGCGGCATCGACGACGTGCTGGCGGCGGTCGTGCTGGCCCGCGAGGCCGGGCTCGTGGACCTCTCGGCGGGTGTCGCCCGAGTCGGGTTCGTGCCGCTGCTGGAGACCATCGAGGAGCTCGACAAGGCGGACGAGATCCTGCGCGGGCTGTTCGCCGACGCGTCGTACCGGGAGCTCGTGCGGCTCCGCGGCGACGTGCAGGAGGTCATGCTCGGCTACTCCGACTCCACCAAGGAGGGCGGCATCGCCACCGCACAGTGGCGCATCCAGCGGGCGCAGCGCGCAGCCCGGGACGTGGCTCGCGAGCACGGGATCCGGCTGGTGTTCTTCCACGGCCGTGGTGGCTCCGTCGGTCGAGGCGGCGGTCCGACGTACGACGCGATCATCGCGCTGCCGTGGGGGACCGTGGACGGCGAGGTGAAGATCACCGAGCAGGGCGAGGTGATCAGCGACAAGTACGCGTTGCCGGTGCTGGCCAGGCAGAACCTCGAGCTCGCGCTGGCGGCGACGATCGAGGCGACGGTGCTGCACCGCACCGACCGCCGGACGGTCGACGAGGCGTCGCGCTGGGACGGCGTCATGGACGAGGTCGCCCGCGGCGCCTATGCGCGGTACGCCGACCTGGTCGGCCGTGACGACCTCGCGGAGTACTTCACGGCCTCCACGCCGGTCGACGTGCTCGGCTCGCTGCGGATCGGCTCGCGACCGGCACGTCGGCCCGACGCAGGTGGTGGGATCGAGAACCTGCGTGCCATCCCGTGGGTCTTCGGGTGGACGCAGTCGCGACAGATCGTGCCGGGTTGGTTCGGCGTCGGCGCCGGACTGGCCGCGGCCGTCTCGAAGGCGCCCGGCAACCTCGACGAGCTCCAGGAGATGTACCGGCGTTGGCCGTTCTTCCGGACCTTCGTCGACAACGTCGCGATGACGCTGTTCAAGACCGACCTCGACATCGCCGAGGCCTACGTCGAGGCGTTGGTGCCTGCCCGGCTCAGCGGACTGCTCGACGTGCTGCGCGGGGAGTACGACGACACGGTCGCACGGGTCCTCGAGGTCACCGGTGACTCGAAGCTGCTCGAGCGCGACCCGGTGCTGCGGACGACGCTGGAGATCCGCGAGAACTACCTGGGACCGCTGCACCAGCTGCAGATCGACCTGCTCGCCCGCCACCGGGGCGGCGAGGACGACCCGCAGCTGGAGAAGGCGTTGTTGCTGACGGTCAACGGCATCGCGGCCGGGATGCGCAACACGGGGTGAGCCCCGTGGCGGTCACGGGCTCTCGACGCTCGAGATGCGGTACTTCGCCACCTCGGCGCCGAGGAGCTCGGGCGGCGACGGCTCGCCCGTCGCCTCGTCGCCGGAGCCGCGGAAGGCCATGAGGGGCTCGTCGTCCTCCCAGCGTTCGTAGATGTTGATCCGCTCCGGGTCGATCGGGTCCGCCGACTGGACGAAGTCGAGGCAGCCGGGCGCCCGGCGGGCCTGCGCGGCCACGTCCCGCACCGCCGTGAGGTACCGGTCCCTGTCGGTGGCGGCCACACGCAGGTGCCCCGCGATGATGATCATCGGCTCAGGCTAGCCACCGTCGAGCCCTTGTCCGCGATGCACCGCAGGGTGACCGCAGTGACATCATGACTTGATGAACCGACTCCGGGACGCGCTCGGTGAGGTGCTCCGGGGTCTGCCGACTCCGCTGCGCCACGCGGTGATCGGCGCCGCGGCGCTCGGCCTGCCAGGTGCCGTCGTGGGGCTCGTCCTCGGACTGCGCGCCTACGTGCCGACTGCCTGGGCAGCGGCTCTTGAGGTGGGCGTCCCTGCAGCGGTGCTGGGCGGCGTGCTCGGCCTGGCGGTCGGCTCGCTCGCGCACCTTCGGCAGCGCAGTCGGCTGGGCAGTCGACCCTGAGGCAGCGGGCGGCCCTTGCGCCGGATCAGGGCCTCGACGGCGTCCGCCTGGTGCATGCTGGGGTGATGCAGCAGCCGAAGCGCCTCCCCGGCGAGCCCAACCCTCGCTCCCGCGCGGACGCCCGGTCACGTCGCGCGCGCGAGCTGGATGAACTCCAACCACGGGCAGGGCGACGGTGACGTCGGGATCGCGCGCGGCATCGCGGCGCTGATGGCCTGGCGCAAGCGCCGGAAGGCACGGAAGAACCGCTAGCCCCAGGTCGCGCTGACCGTGGTGGCGCGGTGGTGGCCCGGTGGTGGCCCGGTGGTGGCACCGCGACCGGCGTGGAACCATGCGGCACATGATCTGGTCGCGAACCGGCGGGTCGGGCTCAGGTCCGCTGCTGGTGCTGCTGCACGGGCTCGGCGCGACCGCGGACGTCTTCACCGGTGTCGAACGCGTTCTCCGCGACAGCCGGCCCGGCGGCTGGCCCGGCGGTTGGCTCCCCC
>CADCUK010000111.1 GCA_902805865.1 uncultured Nocardioidaceae bacterium
AAGGACGCGCTCCAGCACACGGTCGAGGCCGGCGCCGAGGCGTTCGGCTCCGTGACCACGATCCTGGCGACCGCGGTCCGTGACGTGGCCCGTGCCGTCGGCGGGTTCGCCACCGAGGTCTTCGAGATCCGCGAGGCGTCGCGCCGAGCCCGCGACGAGAACGAGCTGCCCGGCGGCGAGGACTGACCAGGGAGGGCTGACCGTCGCCGACTGACCGTCGCCGACTGACCGGCACCGACGGAGCAGCACCGACGGAACAGGCGCAGTGACCGGCCGTCAGCGCCTGGCCATCCGCGGGCGCGGCACCGCGGCACTCGGCATCGGCACCCGCCAGCACAGCTGGGTCCCCTCGCCGGGCGCCGAGGTGACGTCGAGCTGGCCGCCGTACCGCCGGACCCGGGCCTTCATGTTGTCCAGCCCGCTGCGGCGGTCGGTCTGGATGCCGACGCCGTTGTCACGCATCGTGAGCACCAGCGCGGAGCCGTCGACCGCGGCGTGGATCTCGACCTGGGTCGCGTGTGCGTGCCGGACGATGTTCGACAGTCCCTCACGGACGCAGGCGGCGAGGTCCGCGGCGAGCGACCCGCCCAGCTGACCGGTCGGCTCGTCGAGGTCGAGCACCGGGTTGAACCCCAGCAACGGCGTGACCTCACGCAGGATGTCGCTGACCTGGGACTCCAGCGTCGCGTCCTCGTCGGGGTTGCGCAGCGACATGATCGTGTTGCGGATCTGGCGGATCGTGTCGTCCAGCGTCGTGATCGCCCCGGAGACCCGCTCCAGTGGCGCGCCCTCCAGGCTGGACGCGACCCGTTGCAGGGACATCCCGGTGCCGAAGAGCCGCTGCACCACGTGGTCGTGCAGGTCCCGGCCGATGCGGTTGCGCTCCTCCAGGAGCTGGAGCTGCTCGCCCACCTGACGTGCGTTGGCCAGCTCGACCGCGACCGCCGCGTGGTTGGCAAAGCTGCCGGCGATCTCGACGTCGGTCTCGGTGAAGCGCCAGGCCCCCAGCTCGCGGCCCACGAACATCACCCCGAGCACGCCGTCCGCGCCTCGGAGCGGCAGCATCATCGCGGGACCGACCTCGATCCCGCTCCAGGAGCGGAGCGACTCCCGCGCCTCCGGATCGAGGGCGCCGACGACCTGGCCCCTGCCGCTCCGGATGGTCCGCTCGGCGAGCGTGGTGCGCTCCAGGGGCAGCTGACGACCCACCACGAGCGGGTCGAGCTCCGGGCCGGTCGCGTGGCGGACCACGAGGCTGTCGTCCTCCAGGACGGCAAGGCCCACGAAGTCCGCGTCCGCGAGCTCGTGCACCCGGTCGGCGATGTTCTGCAGAGGTTGCTTGAGCTCCCCGGCGAACAGCTCCTGGGTGATGCCGGCTGCTGCCCGCATCCAGCTCCGGGCGTGCAGCGCGTCCCGCAGCAGCTGGGTGTTCGACAGAGCCGCACCGAGCAGCCCGCCCGCCGTCTCGAGGAGCTGCTCGTCGGCGCGGGTGAACGGCTCACCGTCCACACGCTCGGCGACGTAGAGCACGCCCATGACGTGGTTGTGCGCGGCCAGCGGTGCAGCGAGCATGTGCCGGACCTGCGGGTGGGTCGACGGCAGGACCGTCGAAGGGTCCTCCACGACGGTGCGCGTCGACTCCTTGACCGCCTGGAACAGCTTGTCCCGGTCCCCGAGCAGCCCCTCCTCGGTCTCCTCGGGCAGTCCGGAGAAGGCCACTGCGCCGAACGAGTCGTCGTCCTCGAGGAGGGCCGCGCCGCTGAACCGGGCGTCGAAGAGCGAGCGGGCGACCTCGGCGACGTCCCGGAGGGCAGCAGCAGGAGGCCGCTCGGCTCGAAGAAGCCGCGGCATGACGGTCAAGAAAGTACGGATCCGTTCGTCCGTGCTCACTTCGGCCACTGATTTCACCCCCTGCATTACGGGATGCCGTCCGAAAACGCGCATCCCGCCCCGACAGGACTGTAGCCCTGTGCAGGGGTCGCGGTCGATGGCTTAGTGCGGGGTTTTGCCCGCTATACGTCACTTGTCTAGGGGACCAAGGGTCACTCGGTGACCAAGGTCCCGGGTGGGACAGGAGGGGGCTTAGCACGTATGTCGGACGCATAAACAAGCAGTCTTGACTGTTTGTTTGAAGTGCGGCACCCTGACGTCGTGACCTCCACAGCGGCCCGTGTGCCGCAGACCGAGCGGACCCGGGCGATGCGCCAGCGGTTGCTCGAGGCCACCATCGACTGCCTGGTCGAACGAGGCTGGAGCGGCACCTCGACGACGTTGGTGTCCCAGCGCGCCGGCGTGAGCCGCGGCGCGCAGCTGCACCACTTCCCGACCAAGAGCGACCTCGTGCTCGCGGCCATCGAGCACCTCTCAGCCGCCCGGCAGGAGGAGCTGGTGGCCCGCAGCGACGGGCTGCCTCGGGGACCTCTGCGCACGCGGGCCGTGCTCGAGATGCTCGGGGAGCAGTTCACCGGCCCCCTCTTCCTCGCCGCCCTCGAGCTGTGGGTGGCTGCACGGACCGATCCCTCCCTGCGTGACGCCGTGGGCGAGCTCGAGGCGCGCGTCGGTCGGGACGCCCACCGGCACACGGTCGAGGCGCTCGGCGTCGACGAAGCGGTCCCGGGCAGCCGGGAGCTCGTCCAGGCGACCCTCGACCTCGTCCGTGGCCTCGGCCTGGCGAACACGCTCAGTGACGACGCCGTACGCCGCAGCCGGATCCTCGACCAGTGGGCCCTCACCCTCGAGGCCTCGTTGCGGCTCGGTGCGGCGAACGACGACGGAGTACAGACCAAGGAGCGCGCATGACCGAACCCTCCACGGCGGCACCGACAGCCGACAGGTTGCAGGTGCTGCTCGACGACCTCGCCGTCGAGAGTGCGGCTCTGGACGGCATGGTCGCGGGGCTCGACGAGACGGAGTGGCGGCGACCCACGCCGGCAGCGGGGTGGGACGTGGCGACCTCGGTGGCGCACCTCGCGTGGACCGATGAGGTGGCCGTCCTCGCCGCCACCGACAAGGAGGGCTGGGGCCGGCTCGTCGTGGAGGCGATGGCCGACCCCACCGGCTTCGTCGACGCCCAGGCACTCGCCGGCGGCGCAGCGGAGCCCGGTGAGCTGCTCGACCGTTGGCGAGCCAGCAGGGCGCGGCTGGCCGAGGTGCTGGCCACCCATCCTCCGCAGGACAAGCTGCCCTGGTTCGGCCCGCCGATGAGCCCGACCTCGATGGCGACGGCCCGCTACATGGAGACCTGGGCCCACGGCCTCGACGTCGCCGACGCTCTCGGCGCTGTGGTCGAGCCGCACGACCGGGTCCGTCACGTCGTGCACATCGGGGTGCGCACCCGCGGATTCTCGTTCGCCAACAACGGTCAGCCGGTGCCGTCCACCGACGTACGCCTCGAGCTCGTCGCCCCGAGCGGCGCGGTGTGGGAGTACGGCCCCGCCGAGGCCGACCAACGAGTCACCGGGCCGGCCTGGGACTTCGCGCTGCTCGTCACCCAGCGGCGCCACCGGGCCGACCTCGAGCTGGCTGCGCAGGGCGCCGACGCCGACCGCTGGCTGGACGTGGCCCAGGCCTTCGCGGGCCCCAGTGGCTCCGGCCGCACCCCCTCGGACGGCACCTCGTGACCGGCGTGCTGAGGGTCGGGAACTGCTCCGGGTTCTACGGCGACCGTCTCTCCGCGATGCGGGAGATGCTCGAGGGCGGCGACCTCGACGTGCTCACCGGCGACTACCTCGCCGAGCTCACGATGCTCATCCTCGGACGGGACCAGATGAAGGACCCCGACGCCGGCTACGCACGCACCTTCCTCAAGCAGATGACAGACGCCCTCGGACTCGCGGCGGACCAGGGGGTGAAGATCGTCGCCAACGCCGGCGGCCTCAACCCTGCCGGCCTCGCGGCTCGACTGCAGGAGCTCGTCCGCGAGCAGGGGCTCTCGACCAAGGTCGCCTATGTCGACGGCGACAACCTGATGGACCGCGCCGAGGAGCTCGGTCTCACGGAGGACGGCAAGCCGCTGACCGCCAACGCCTACCTCGGCGCCTTCGGGATCGCCTCCGCGCTGGACCGCGGCGCGGACGTGGTCGTCACCGGACGCGTCACCGATGCGTCGGTCGTGGTCGGCCCGGCGATCGCCCACTTCGGCTGGTCCCGCGAGGCGTACGACGAGCTCGCCGGAGCCGTCGTCGCAGGGCACGTCATCGAGTGCGGCGCCCAGGCCACGGGCGGCAACTTCAGCGGCTTCCGGGCACTCCTCGAGGCCGGTCGTGCCGACCGGCCGCTCGGCTTCCCGCTGGCCGAGATCGCCGCGGACGGCAGCTGCGTGGTCACCAAGCACCCGGGCACGGGCGGACTCGTCAGCGTCGACACGGTGACGGCGCAGCTGGTCTACGAGATCCAGTCGCAGCGCTACCTCGGACCGGACGTCGTCGCTCACCTCGACTCCGTGCAGCTCTCACCGGACGGCGAGGACCGGGTCCGGATCAGCGGCGTCCGTGGGTCCGCCCCGCCGGCGACCACGAAGGTGTGCCTCAACGACCTCGGCGGCTTCCGCAACCAGATGGAGCTGGTCCTCACCGGGCTCGACATCGACCTCAAGGCCGAGTGGCTGCGGCGCCAGGTCGAGGCCTCCTGGCAGTCGTCGGGGAACCGTCCCGCCTCCGTCGCCTGGTCCCTCGCCCGCACCGACCACGAGAACGCCGACTCCGAGGAGGCCTCGTCGGCCCGGCTCCGTCTCACCGTCCGCGACGCGTCCCCCGACAGGGTCGGCAAGCTCTTCACCGCCCCGCTCGTCGAGCTCGCCCTGGCGTCGTACCCCGGCTTCACGATGACGGCCCCGCCGGCACCAGCCACGCCGTACGGCGTCTACCGCGCCGGCTACGTCCCCCAGTCCGAGGTCCCCCACGTCGTCCACCACCACGACGGCTCCACAGAGCAGATCGCCCCGCCACCGGCGATGGCCGAAGACGGCAGCGCTCAGGGCGGCGGCACCGACGCGCCCGCCGCGAGGGTGGCTGGGACTGGCCCCCCGAGCGCAGCGAGGGGTGGATCGCCCGCGGCGGGTGTGGCGGGGACGCAGACCCGACCGATGCGACGAGTCCCGTTCGGACAGCTCGTGCATGCGAGATCAGGCGACAAGGGCGGCGACGCCAACCTCGGCCTCTGGGTGTCGGCGGACGATGACCGGGCCGACGAACGCGCGCAGTGGCTGCTCGACACCGTCACACCGGACTTCGTCCGGACGCTGTTGCCCGAGGCGGCGGACTGCGAGGTGGAGGTGTACCCACTGCCGAACCTCAACGCCGTGAACGTGCTGGTCCGTGGGCTGCTGGGCGAGGGCGTGGCGGCGAGCAGCAGGTTCGACCCCCAGGCGAAGGGGCTCGGCGAGTGGGCCCGGTCCCGGCACGTCGACGTACCCGAGGAGCTGTTGTGACTTTCTGGTCGGAAGAACAAGAAGCGTTGCGGGAGAGCGCGCGCACCTTCGTGCAGCGTGAGGTCGTGCCCCACCTGCAGCAGTGGGAGGACGAGAAGCTGCTGCCCCGCGAGCTGCACGTCGCAGCCGCGAAGCAGGGCTTCCTCGGCGTCACCTTCCCCGAGGAGGTCGGCGGCAGCGGCGGTGGGCTGCTGGACTCGGTCGCGCTGACCGAGGCGTTCATGGAAGCGGGCGCTTCCGGTGGCTTGATCGCTGGTCTCTTCACCCACGGCATCGCCCTTCCGCACATCGTGATGAGCCGCGACGAGCAGCTGATCGACCGGTTCGTGCGGCCGACGCTCGCCGGTGAGCTCATCGGGTCGCTCGCGATCACCGAGCCCGACGGCGGCTCCGACGTGGCGAACCTCCGCACCCGTGCGGTGCGCGACGGTGACCACTTCGTCGTCAACGGCGCCAAGACGTTCATCACGTCGGGGGTGCGGGCGGACTTCGTCACCACGGCGGTGCGCACCGGTGGCCCGGGGCACCGAGGCATCAGCCTGCTCGTCGTCGAGCGGGGCACGCCGGGGTTCGAGGTCAGCCGCAAGCTGGACAAGATGGGCTGGCACTGCTCGGACACCGCGGAGCTGTCCTTCTCCGACGTGCGGGTCCCGGCCGACAACCTGGTCGGCGAGGAGAACACGGGCTTCGTGCAGATCGCGATGGCGTTCGTCACCGAGCGGGTCGGCCTGGCCGTG
>CADCUK010000112.1 GCA_902805865.1 uncultured Nocardioidaceae bacterium
CATCTGCGGCATCGCGACCGACCACTGCGTGCGCGCCACGAGCATCGACGCGGTCCGCGAAGGCTTCCGCGTCCGGGTCCTCGGCGACCTGTGCGTCGGCGTGGCGCCCGAGACGACACAGCGCGCGCTGAGGGAGATGACGGGCGCGGGCGTCACGATCGTGTAGCGGCCACGGCCCATCAGTGTCCGCATCGGTGCCGTCAAATGGCACCGATCCGGACAGCGATGGGAGGCCCGTGAGGGCAAGATCACAGGGGCCTCCGCGTGTCAGCGACGGCCGCTTCGGGGAGTAATCCCTCATGAGCAACGACAAGGCAGCACAGGCACGCGAGGGACTCCTCGACAACGTCGCCGGCAAGGCCAAGGAGATGGCCGGAGCCGTCAGCGGCAAGGACGACCTCGTGGAGGAAGGCCAGCTCCAGCAGGCTGAGGCTCGCAAGCGCAAGGCGGCAGTCGCCGAGGAGGCGATCGCCGAGGCCAAGCGGGAAGAAGCCGTGGAGGAGGTCCGGGAGACCTCGCAAGAGGCGGCCCAGCAGAAGAACGCCGCGCGCACCGAGGCCCAGCGCGAGGAGTCCGAGATCGAGCGTCAGCGACAGAGCGAGCGCGCCAGCGCCGCCCAGGTCGCCGAGCGTGAGGAAGCCGCCCGCAAGGCGGCCGCGGAGCGCGAGGCCGACCAGCTCGCCGAGACCCGTCAGCGAGAGGCCGCGGCGCTCGCTTCGGACGCGACATCCACCGAGCAGCAGGCCGCCGCCGAGCGGGCTCGCCTCGAGCGTGAGGCCGCCGCCGCCGAGCAGCAGGCCGCAGCCCTGCGCGCCCAGACCGAGAAGTGAGGACCACCATGATCAGCACCGTCATCGCCCTGCCCTACGAGCTGGCGCGACTCCCGCTGGCTTTCGTCGACGACAACCTCATGACGAGGCTGCCCGAGACCTCCGCCCCGCGGGTCGCCCTCGACCGGACCCTCGGCTCCGCCGACAAGCTGGCGGGCGCCCTGCTCTTCAACCCTGTCATCGCCCAGCGCGGCGCCGAGCGGATCGAGCGGTCGCAGAAGCTGGTGACTGCTGCCCGGCTCGAGAAGCAGGCCGACGTCCGGCGGGACCAGGCGCGTGAGACGGCCGCCTCCGGCCGTGAAGAGGCTGCCCAGAAGCGCAAGGCCGCCGCTGACCGGGCCGTGTCCGGGCTGAGCGAGGCCGCGGCCGCCGAGGCACGCGGCAAGCAGGAGGCCAAGGCCAAGGCCGACAAGACCGCGGCTGCCAAGAAGTCCGCTGCGGACAAGCGTGCGGCCAACCGCACCGAGAGCGTCGAGCAGCGCAAGGCGCGACTGGAGTCGGCGGCCGAGAACAAGCAGAAGGCCGCTCGCCGCAAGGCCAAGTCCGAGCTGGACGAGGCACGGGACACCAAGGCAGCGGCAACCGAGGCCCGGCAGGACGCCGACCGCCTCGAGGACCTCACCGAGGTCAAGAAGCAGAAGCGCAAGCAGGACTGACGATCACGAGCCGGTGAACGTGGGCCGACGTTTCTCGACGAACGCCCTCGTCCCCTCGGCCGCATCGACGGTCTTGAACAACAGCATCTGACCGCGCTTCTCGCGCTCCAGCGCTGGTTCGAGCCCTCCGAAGGTCGCAGCGTTGATGGCCCGCTTGGTCGCCGCAAAGGCGAGCGGCGGGCCATTCGCGATCCGGCGGGAGATGCGGTCCACCAGCGCGTCGAACTCGTCGTCGGCCACGACGTGGCTGACGAGCCCCGCCGCGAACGCGTCCTGACCCGACATCGGCTCGGCAAGCAGTGCCATCCGCATGGCCCGCGCCCGGCCCGCCGCGGCTGCCACGGTGAGGGAGGAGCCGCCGTCCGGCATCAGCCCGATCCTGGAGAAGGCCAGCAGGAACTGGGCGGACTCCTTCGCCACCGCGAGGTCGGCTGCGAAGCAGATCGATGCCCCCACTCCGGCCGCGATCCCGTTGACGGCCGCGACGACCGGCTTGCCCAGCCCCACGATCGAGCGCGTGATCAGGTTCGCCCCGTCCATGGTCTCCTCGCCGAAGCTGTCGACCGGGTTGTCGCCGGTGAGATCAGCCCCGGCGCTGAAAGCGAAGCCTGACCCCGTGATCACGACGACGCGGACGGAGTCGTCGGCCTCGGCGGCGAGCAGCTGCTCGACGAGCCCGCGGGCCATCTCCTCGGTCAGCGCGTTGAACGCCTCCGGGCGCTGGAAGGTGATCCGGCAGACGCCGTCCGCGACCTCGATGTCGAGCTGGTTCGTCATGCCCGGAGACTAGTGCCATCTTCGTCTACGGACCGCTCGGCGCGAGGTCTTCGGGTACGCCGAGGTGCTGACCGTCAGCGGCGTCGCCTACGTCGCGATCGCACTGCTGGTGCTGGCGTCCCCGTCGGTCCGCAACCTGCCGAGGGCGCCGGCGGACGTCACTGCGACAGCCCCATCTCCGCCATCGTCTGCGGGATGGCCTCCCCCATCCTGGCCACGACCACGTTGAGGCCGGACAGCGGACGCATCATCACCCGGAAGTCCTCGACGAGACCCGACTCGCCGATCCGCAGGAAGTCAGCGCCCTCGATCCCCCGCCCGTCGACGGTCGCCTCGAAGACCAGGACGTGTCCGGCACCGTCGTCCTCGGTGAAGCTCCGGGTGTAGCGGAAGTCCTCGGCGATCCGCAGCACGGAGCGCAGGATGACCATCGTCGCCGTCCGTCCCTGGTAGGGCTTGAAGACCGCCGGGCTGCGGAAGACCACGTCCTCCGACAACAGCGCCTCGGCCGCCTCCATGTCCCTGGCGAGCACGGCGTCACGGAACTGCTCGCCCACGCCGGTCACGAGCACCACCTCTCCACGAGGGTCCTGACGACCTTGATGTCCCGGGTGGTCGCGGTGCCCAGCTGCTTCTCCACGCGCGCGTTGGACATCTTCGCGGCGGCGTTCGGGTGGTCGATCCACCAGTACACCGCTCGGCCGAGCACCTTCGCGCCCTCGCCAGGTGCCTCCCAGCCGTCGATCTCGCTCGCCAGCTCGGCGGACGGGTGGTCGCGGAGCAACGTCACGTACCTCCGCTGCGCCGAGACCTCGAGCCGGACGGCGTCGTCGTACAGCGCGGAGAGCTCGGCCGGAGAGAACACTATCGTCGGGACGTCGAAGCCGGCTGAGGCAGAAAGGGCACGTTCGACGGCCTGCTCGACCACGCTCTGCGACCGCTTGGAGGTCTCCACGCGCACGTTGCCGGTGGCCAGGTGGGTCTCGATCCCGGTGAATCCCGCCGCCGCGAGGCTCTCCTTGACCAGGGCCATCGGCAGCTTCCGGTGCTTGCCGAGGTTGATCGCCCGCAGGAACGCAAGGTGGGTCGTCATGGCGTGCACCGTTTCAGTCGCGTCGCGCAGGGGCAAGTCACCAGGTGTGGTGGGAGCCACATGACCCCTGCGTCGTTCGCTCGTTGTACGGGGAGGAGAGGGGAGGGACCTCGTGCCGGAGAAGCGTCACGCCGCAGAAGCAGCCACGTCGGTGGGCACCGCCGTCAGCGGCTGGCTCACGCGCCTTGCGATGCTCGTCGTGATCGCCTTCGCCCTGGCGACCGCCGGCGCGTTCGTGCTCTCCTCCGACGGCAAGGCTGCCTCGAACCGATCCGGATCCGCCAAGGCGGACGCCACCAAGCCGGCCGATGTCACCAAGCTCGTCGCCTCGACCACGAAGGCCACGATTCCCCGCGCTCCCCGGGACGCCGAGCCCATGGCGACCACCGAGGGCGACGTCGTGCACCCCAGGGGCACCATCCCGGTGTACGCCGAGCCCGGCGGCCGTCCCTTCGCGAAGGTGACGCCCAACCAGATGGGCGAGGCCTGGTTCCCGGTCGTCGACCGCACCGACGGCTGGGTGAAGGTGCTGCTCCCGTCCCGTCCCAACGGCTCAGCCGGCTGGCTGAGGGCCGCCGACGTCGAGCAGCGCCGGTCGCCGTACGTCGTCCGGGTGCACGTGGGCTCCCGTGAGCTCGAGCTCTTCGAGAATGGCTCGCTCGTCGGTTCCTGGCCGGTCGCGGTGGGTGCCGCGGAGACGCCGACGCCCACCGGACGCACGTTCCTGCTCGGTTCCATCGTCGACGCCAACCAGTCCTACTCGCCGGTGATCCTGCCGCTCGGCTCGCACAGCGACACCCTCGACAGCTACGGCGGCGGGCCGGGAACGGTTGCCCTGCACGGGTGGCCCGACGACTCCGTCTTCGGCGACGCCGTCAGCCACGGCTGCATCCGTGTGCCCGACGACGCTCTCGAACAGCTCACCCAAGTGCCGCTCGGCACCCTCGTCATCGTTGATCAAGAATGAAAACCCGGAGGAAACAGATGAGAACCCCACTGAAGGCCGGCATCGCCGGCGTCGCGCTCGCGACAGCCGCCACCATGATGGTGGGCGCGCCCAGCGCCACCGGTGACCACCAGGAGAGCTCATCAGCCTTCGGGTTCTCGCTCGGGGGGTCCCCAGGAGAGCCGGTCGCCAAGTTCCCCGAGGGGCCTCGTGAGGCCGGCGGCGAGATTCCGGCTGAGCTCGAACAGCTGGCTACGGGCGGCATCCTAACGGTCACCGCGGACAATGACCGGGCCACGGCTACGGTCACCGACCTCACGCTCCTCGCCGGACTGGAGGAGCTTCCGAAAGAGCTGCGCGACGGGCTGCAGGAGCTCCAAGCCCTGTGCGCAGAGCTACCGGAGGACGAGGCCCCGACCGACGAGATCCTGGGGGAGATCCCAGGTGGGTTGAAGGACGTCATCAACACGCCCGAAAGCCTCCAGGAGCTCTGCAACGCCCTGGCCGGCGGGGACTTCACGAACCTGGCAGCCGTCGAGGCGCTGAACGCCGAGTGCGACGGCAACACAGGCACCGTCGAGGTGGTCAATGCGCGGCTGTTCAACAGCGACCAGGCGCTCAACGACTCCGACGTGAAGCCCAACTCGTCCCTGCTGCCCCCGGAGCTCGCTCCGCTCATCGAGATAACGCTCAACCGGCAGACCACGCAGGGCGACTCGTTCACGGTCGACGGTCTGGTGCTGAAGCTCGGCGGCGAGGAAGTGGCCGTCCTGGCGTCCGCGACGTGCGGTGGGCCTATCGCCCACGAGCCCCAGCCCAAGCAGCCCAAGCAGGCGCCCATCCCGACTCCGGTCGAGCGCAGCGTCCCGGTGACCGGCTGATCGGCTGACCGACTGATCGACTCAGTCAGGGCCTGCGAGGCCCCCGGCCCACGTCCACGCGTAGGCCGGGTCCTCGCAGGCCCTTGCTGCTTCTCCGAGCTCCAGCGGCCGGAAGGTGTCGACCATGACGGCCAGCTCGTCGAAGTACTCCGCACCGAGCGACGCCTCGATCGCCGCCGGTTGTGGCCCGTGCGCGTGCCCACCGGGATGCACCGAGATCGAGCCGATGTTGATGCCGCTCCCCTTGCGGGCCTCGTAGTCACCGCCGACGTAGAACATCACCTCGTCGGAGTCCACGTTCGAGTGGTAGTACGGCACCGGCACCGCGAGCTCGTGGTAGTCCACCTTGCGAGGCACGAAGTTGCAGACGACGAAGTTCCAGCCCTCGAAGACCTGGTGCACCGGCGGGGGCTGGTGCACCTTGCCGGTGATCGGCATGTAGTCCTCGATGTTGAACGTGTAGGGGTAGAGGCAGCCGTCCCAGCCGACCACGTCGAAGGGGTGCGTCGCGTACGTCATCCGGGTGCCGACGATGCCGGCGCTGGTGCGGTGCTTGACCAGCACCTCGACGTCCACACCCTCCGCCAGCAGCGGCTCCTCCGGCCCGTGGAGGTCGCGCTCGGAGTAGGGCGCGTGCTCGAGGAGCTGCCCGAACCGCGAGAGGTAGCGCTTGGGCGGGTGGATGTGGCTGTTCGCCTCGATCGGGTAGAGCCGCGACTCCTCGGTGGGGACCCACCGGTGCGTGGTCGCCCGGGGGATGACGACGTAGTCCCCGGTGCGGTACGGCACGACGCCGAAGACCGACTCGACTGTGCCGGCGCCGGACTCGACGTACACGCACTCGTCCCCGATGGCGTTGCGGTAGAGCGGGCTCGGACCTGACGACTCCGGGCCCGTGACGACGTAGCCGATCCTGACGTCGTTGTTGCCGAGCACCAGCCGGCGACCTTCGACGGGACACGGACCCGTCGTCAGGTC